>JAPLOW010000243.1 GCA_026400555.1 Hyphomicrobiales bacterium | reverse complement strand
GGTCGAGCGAATAGAGGAAGGGCTGGAAGGTGGTGTATTCGCCCGGCAGATCGGCGCAATAGTACCAGTTGCCGCGCCAAAGTCCGCACCGCCAGCCCAGCACCAAGGTGTAATCGCAAAACTTCGCGCACATCGCGCATCTTCGGCCTCCTCGTCGGCATCCCATCCTCCCGGTCCAAAACCGGCAGAATGAACCCAACGATCAGGCGCCCCAATCCCCCGCCAGGGCGGCCGGGATCATCTCGGAACAAGGGCCGGCATGATCTCGGAATCTGCAGCAGGAACAGCCCTGCCCGCCGCGCCATCAGCCGCGCCTGTTGGCGATGAGGCGGCAATGATTTGTGCACGACATGCAGCTGCTTCTGGAACGCCACCGCCACATCATCAGCGTCTTCGCGGTGCCCCATGCGCCGCAAGGCGCGGATCGGTGACGTCCCTGGACGTCACCCGGTAGCCCTGTTCAGGGTGAGGCCTGTCCCGGATCACGCGTTCGAAAGCGAACTGGGCTTTCGCCTGGCTTGGATAGGCGGAGCGCTCGGTCAGGACTGGCGCGAAGCTCATGCCATCGGGCGTGTAGGCGAGGGGTGCGGTGCAGACGCGGTCAGCCTGGTAGACTGGGTTACGAGGCGGGGCGGCGCCAAGGAACAGCATCGGCTGCGGGGGCGCTTACCGCGCAAGCCAAGCTCAGGGCGGCGACGATGACCGGCATTCCGAATCGTTCAATATTCGACATACCGAACAAATAGCGCACCCTCCGCTTCTGCGGAAGCCTGCGCTCTGACGCGGCAACCCCTCACTGATCCACCCCATCCTGCGGTTGACGCTGCTGCGGCGTCTTGAGCAATCGGGCCGGGTCAACGCCAAGCGCACCGGCAAGCTTTTCGATCACCTCGATGGTGGCGCCGCGCTCCTCCCGCTCCAGCATGCCGACATGGTTGCTGCTGATGCCGGCGCGTTCGGCGAGCTGTTCCTGGGTGCACGTCATCGTCGAGCGCAGCAATCGAAGGTTGGTGGCGAAGATGGTCCTGAGGCGCATGCCTCAACACGGGCCTGCCGCGATCCATGTGATCCACCAACGATTGTTGGTATTCGTGCGCCGATCCCTTGCGATGCAGCATTGCTGGTAAATCTACCAGGCCGAAATGCGTTGCTGATCTCATAAGCCGCGCAGGCAATCTCGCTCAACAATCTTCCCCCATCCAACAGCAACATCAGGTCGGCTCTGAAATGTCGTGACGCCGGCCAGCCGATCTGCACGGAGCTGGACTTGAACGATCTTGAGAACACCGGAACATCGTCGGGCGAGCTGACCGAGGTCCTCAGGTCGGTGCTGGGCTTCAGCCGCCGCCATCGCTGGTTTGCGTTGAAAGCCTATGTCACCATGCGTCCGGTCATCGCGGACCGCACCCGGCTGGCGCTGCGGGCCATTTGGATCCGGCAACTCCACAACGAGGCCGCGATCAGGACCTGGCTCCCGATGCTTCCAAAGAGGGCTGCGCCTTTGCTGCCAGAGGGCTTGCTGATCGCGCCTGACGCTCTCGACTGCGCGTTGTTCTCTCCGGATGGTCTGGCGCGCATCGTTCTGGCGGCGACAGAGGAGGCTGATGAGGCCGTGCTTGCTGCGCTGTCCTCTGCATCTGGCATAATCCAGGACGACCTGAGCCAGATGTTGATCGATCAGCGCGGGATCCTTGCCGCCCAGCGCGCACTGCTCACCAGCATGCTGGCGGCCGGCGCGCGATCCGACACGTCGCCTTGACGGCATCGTGCCGTTTGACCTGGGCCTGGACAGTTCCCTCTCAAGACGAGCCGTTGGCATATCGTTTCAACGACGCCTTGACAGGTCGCACAATTGATCATTTATATTCGATATAGTGTTTTATCGATTCGAGAGCCGATGCGCGCACCGCTCCTCACTCTGGCGTTCCTGCTCTCCGCCCCAGCGATGGCGGAGACGGTGCCGCCGCGCTTGAGGTCTCCGGTCCTGGCCGTTCGTTCCCTTGTCATGGCCGTGGACGCCGATGGCGTCTTGAGGCCTGCCACCGATCGCAACACGGCGTCTGCGGCCACAGTCAGCGCGAGCCCGCCGAATGTCCCAAGCACATCACACTTGCATCCTGCGACCGCCCCCTGCCCACCACCGCGTCTGTCCCTTCGCGAGGCTCGAGCGCTGGTGCGCCGCATCGCCGAGCAGGAGCGCTTCTTCCCCGACTTCATCCTCGCGGTGGCCGAGACCGAGTCCGGCTTCGACGCAGGCAAGGTAAGCGCCCGCGGCTACGGGCTCATGCAGCTCAGCGAGGCGAGGGCACGCGCCAGCCAGGTCGACCGCTGCATACCTGCGCAGAACGTGCGCGGCGGCGTCAGGGCCCTGCGCGACCTGCATGCGCGCTACCGCAACCCGTTCTACATCCTGGCCGACTGGCATGCAGGCGAAGAGGCGTTGCTCGACGCCAACGGCCTGCCGCCAAGGCTGGAGACGCTTCAGTTCGTCACTGCCGTCATGGACCGCTTCTACGACTGGCCGGCGCTGCGTGAAGGCCGCGTCGTTGGAACGGGCGCCGCAGCCCCATCGCGCGCAAAGTCTGCGCCCGCGCCCCCAGCCTCGGCGAACTCCGAGGCGCATGGCCCATCACCCTCCGCTGCGGATGTACCGCCCCTGCGCAATGGCGAACCGGTCTCCTGGCGCTCGGGCTTCGTCGCCAGCTTCGATTGATGAGGAGCGTCTTGCCATGACCCATCTGCGTCTTCGCATCGCTGAGGCCCATCTGGCGACTGGCGCATGGCTCAGCGCTCACAGCGCCGCCTTTGCCCAGGCGGGCGGCCAGCTCGCGCCCGTGCAGAGCACCCTGCAGACACTGGTGCAGACGTTGACCGGCCCGATCGCCACCTCGCTCGCCATCCTCGCGGTGATCGCGGCGGGGTTTCTTGCCTGGGTCGGGCGGCTGACCTGGTTCTTCGCCGGCTCGATCATCTTCGGCATCGTGCTGGTTTTCGGCTCGGCCCAGATCGTCGCCTTCTTCCAGGCAGCGGTCGGCGGAGGCGGGCGATGAGCGAGCCGCGCGATCTCGAAGCCCCGTTGATCACCCCGCTGGTCAAGCCGCTCACCGTCTCGCCAACCATTCTCGGCGTACCCTACGCCTTCTTCATGTTTGCCGGCGTCGCCACCGCCGTGATCTTCCTCGCCAGCAAGAACCTCCTTATGCTGCTGTCCTGCCTGCCGATCTATGCGGCGGGCCGCATCCTGACGCTCAAGGACGCCCGCATCTTCGAGATCCTGGGCGTCCGCGCCCGCCGCTGCCCGCCCCGCTCGCGCTCCTTGTGGGGCTGCGACAGCTACCGGGTCTGAAGCACATGGTCGCCCGCGCGCTCCTCTCGGAACTGACTTTCGGCCGGGCCGCCTCCCGCGAGCCGCAGCTGGCAGGACACATTCCTTATCTGCGCCATGTTGATGACCATGTCCTGAAGCTTGCCGACGGGCAGCTGATGGTCGTCTTCAAGCTTGACGGCTTCTCCTTCGAAACGGCCGACCAATCCGAGCTGAACCTCAGGCTCCTTGCCCGCAATGACCTGATCCGGACCCTGGGAAATTCGCGGTTCGGATTGTATTCGCACATCATTCGCAGGCCCGTGACGCCTAAGCTGCAATCCGGCTTCGACAACCCCTTCTGCCGCGAGCTCGATGAGCGCTACCGGGCCGCGCTGGGTACAAAGCGGCTCTTCGTCAACGACCTCTACCTCACGCTGCTGCGCCGTGACCTGCAGGGCTCTGTCGGGACTTTCGACAGGCTGATGCGCGGCCTCGCCGGCAAACGCACGAAAGACGGTGCCAGTGTCGATCAGCGCACCGCGCTGACCGAGCTGAAGGACGCAGCCGCCGCGCTTCTCCAGAGCCTCAGCCCCTACGGGGCCCGCATGGTGGGCGTGCCGAAGCGCAGCGGCGTGCATCACTCCGAACCGCTCGAGTTCCTGGTGCAGCTCGTCAATGGCGCGTGTCCCCGCCCCATGCCCCTGCCGCGTATGGCGCTGAACGAGGCGCTGTCCCAGAAGCGCATCTTCTTCGGCAAGAATACGCTGGAGATCCGGGGCGCAACGCCGGCAGACACACGCTTCGGCGCGATGCTCTCCGTCCGCGAATACCCCGCCTATACCGGCCCGGGCTCGATCGACCTGCTCTTGTCGATCCCTCACGCCTTCATCGTCACCCAGAGCTTCGGCATCGTCGACCGGGCCGAAGCCTTGTCCACCATCAACCTGGTCGAGCGTCAGGTCGATCTCTCGGACGAGGCCGGCACCGTCGTCGCCGAGCATCTGACCGAGGCAAAGGACGAGCTGCTGGGCTCGGCGGCCCTCTACGGCGAACACCATATGAGCGTGATGTGTCTCGGTTCAGGGCTTCCCGAACTCGAAGCCTGCGTCACGGCCGTCGGCGGCGCGCTCACCGACCGTTCGATGATCTGGACCCGCGAGGACCTCAACCTCGAGCCCGCCTTCTGGGGGCAGCTGCCGGGCAACTTCCCCTATGTCGCGCGCCGCAGCCTGATCTCGAGCAAGAACCTGTCGGGCTTCGTCTCGCTGCACAACCATCCTTCGGGACGGCCAGAAGGCGGGCACTGGGGCACGCCCATCGCCATCCTCGAGACCACCTCGCAGACGGCCTATCACTATCACCACCATGTGCGCGACATCGGCAACTTCACGGTGGTGGGGCCAACAGGGTCTGGCAAGACGGTGTTCCTCTCCTTCATCGCCGCGCAGACGCTCAGGGTCACCCCGCGCCCCAGGCTCGTGTTCATCGACAAGGACCGCGGCGCCGAGATCTTCATCCGTGCGCTCGGCGGCCGCTATGAGGCGCTGGAGCCGGGAGAGCCGACCGGCTTCAACCCGCTGATGCTGACCGACACAGGCGCCAACCGCGCGTTCCTGTTCCAGCTCTTCGCCTATCTCCTCAAGCCTCCCCGAGCCGAAGACAGCCTGACGGCCAGCGAAGAGCAGGTGATCAGGAATGCGGTCGCGGCGGTCCTCGCGGGCGGGCCGGAGGGGCGGACGCTGCCGGAATTCGCGACGCTGCTCAAAGGGCGCCTGCGCCAGGGCGACCATGACCTCGTCTCGCGGCTGGAGGGCTGGATCCGGCCGGACCAGAAGGGCTGGCTGTTCAACAATCTGGAAGATCGCTTTTCCGGGGATCGCTTCGCCGAAAACCGGTTTTCAACGCGCTCCGGCCAGTCCGGTTCGGTCTTCGGCTTCGACATGACGCGGGTGCTGGATACGCCCGAGATCCGGACGGCGGCGCTTCTCTATATCTTCCACCGGCTGGACGAGCTGCTCGACGGCAATCCGGTGATGATCTTCCTCGACGAGGGCTGGAAGCTGCTCGACGACGACCATTTCGCGCGCTTCATCAAGGACAAGCTCAAGACCATCCGGAAGCTCAACGGCATCATCGGCTTCGGCACGCAATCCGCCGCCGACATCGTGCGCTCGTCCAACGCCGCGACCCTGATCGAGCAGACGGCGACCAACATCTTCTTTCCGAATCCGAAGGCCGACGATGAGAGCTACGGCGAGGCGTTCCGGCTCTCGCGCCGCGAAGTCGCCTTCATCCGCGAAACCGCGCCGGAGAGCCGGCGCTTCCTGATCAAGAGCGGCCGGGATTCGGTGATCGCGAGGCTCGACCTGTCAGCCATGCCCGACCTCATCCGCGTTCTGTCGGGCCGGGCCGAGACGGTCGCCGAATGCGAGCGCCTGCGCGCCCTCCACGGCGACGATCCGGCCGACTGGCTGCCCTGCTTCCTGGGGCGGACGTCATGAGATGCATCACAGATCAGGTGATGGGACACCTGACCATCCTCGGCGTCCTGGGCGCGAGCCTGCTGCTGTCTTCGGTCAGCGCATCGAGCGCCGCTGTGCCAGTGCGCGACCAGGCGATCCTGAACCAGCGCACGCAAACAGCGACGACCACAGTCAAGCTGATCGAGGTGACACGGGGCGTGCAGACGAACCGTCGCGGCATCCGCTGTGCAACGACCACCGGCCAGCGCGGGACCTTACGCGACACCTCGCAGGCCCCAGCCCCGAACGGCGGTGACGGGCGCATCCGGCAGTTCGATTCAACGATTCAGCGCGCGCCGGCCGATGCCGCCCCTGTGCCACGTGCCGCCCAGCAACGCGCATTGATGGACGGAGCGTCGACCGTGATGGGCGGGGTCGAAAGCCAGCACGGCGTGGTGACCGAGACACGTCAGCAGTTCGAGCGCATGGCGCAGGGGGTCGGCACCGCGCCGACCGTGATGGCCGCAGTCGATCAGAACAGCGCGGTCCGCATCCAGAACGGCATCGCCTGGAACCAGGGCGTGCAGGGCGCCAATCTGTGGGTGCAGGCGCTCAGCGCCGCGAACCTGTTTTCCGTGGCGAGCCAGAGCGCGGCGGCAGGCAGTTTGCGCACCGGTCCACCCGTCCAGCTGCTCACGCTCTGCCAGCCCGGTCAGATCGGCGGAGGCACCGCGGACGATCCGTGCCGCATGCCGGAGCCTTGCTCAACCAAGCCGCCCGGCACGACGCCTGATCTGGCTTGCGTGACGCCGCGTGTTTCGTCTGACCCGACCGCTGTCGTCAACGCGCTGGCCGACCTCCAGGCTAAGGCGCGCTCGACGGCATCGGCCTCGACCACAGCCACCACCGCCTCCCTGGCCCCAACCCGATAGGAGCGACCTGATGAGAATCCGTCGACGCCACGCCACGCTTCTGATCACAAGCCTGACGGCTTCGGTCCTCTGGACCGAAGCGAGTTTCTCTCAGGTTCCGGTGATCGACGGGGCGAACCTGCAGAAGTCGCAGGAGATCGCCACGACCTCGAACGACATCCTGACCACCTCCCGCGACATCCTGCAGAACACGCAAAGGACGCTGCAGGCGATCACCGGCGACCGTACCAGCCAGTCGAACCCGCTGCGCAGCATGGCGCTGGGGTCCGGCTTCTCGATGAGCCAGTCGCCATCGCTCGGAGAGCTCCTCTCCGGCGGGCCGCTGTCGCTGCAGGGGATGGGCACGAGCGGCGCCCAGGTGACCCAGATGATCAATGCGCTGCAGCTGATCCAGTCGCTTTCAGGCCTTCAGGGCGCGGCCCGCACCGGCAACGATCAGGGCTACCAGAACGCGCTCAACATGGCGGCGGCGCTCACCGGCATGGTTGGCGCAACGCAAGGCGCGATCCAGGGACGGTCCTCGGCCTTCACAAGCGGTGGCCAGCAGATCGGCGCGGCACCGGACCTCAAGGGCTCGATCGACCAGAACACGCAGGTGCAGATCCAGACCGGACAAACCATCAACGAACTGACCGGTGTGGTGAACAACGCGGTCGCGGCCACCAACCAGCAGAACCTCGAACGGCTCCAGCTCCTCTCCTCGACGGCGCGGGCCATGAGCGTGAGCCCACAGCGATGAGGCCGCGCAGGAGCATCGCGCCCCTGGCGCTGGCGACAGCTGTGCTGCTCGCGTCTTGCGGCCACCGCGAGCTGAAAGCGCCCTGCGGGCCCGATGAGGGCGGACCGTCGGCCATCCCCAGCACCGTCACCAGCCTCGTGCCGGTCGAGGATCATCTGTTTGGGCCGACACTCAATGACATGCCACGCTCCACCACGCCCCTGACCGGCAGCCCGCTTGACCGCCTCGCCGCTGCGCCTGCCCTCGATCCGTGCGGGCCCCTTCGGCCCCTCAATGCGGCAAAGTGAATGAGCATGGAGTTCTCGGTCACACGTTTTCTTCAGCGCGTCGACCAGATCGGCGGCACCTATGTGCAGAACGCCTACCAGCAGCTCGGCCAGGCGCTGACAGGTGGCGGAGCCGGCGGCGTCAATGTCGCGGGGCTGCTGCTCACCCTCTTTGTGATCTTCTGGGGCTTCGGGCTCTGGTTCGGCACGCAGTCCGGCTCACCCTCCCAGATCGCCTTCCGCCTGTTCCGGGCCTTCGCCATCTACGCGCTCGCCACCTCCTGGTCAGACTTCCAGGCCTTCGCCTACCGCTTCATGAACGAGGCCCCATCGGCGATCGGCAATGCCATGCTGGGCGCTGTCCCATCGGCCAACAACACCGGGCTCGGCGTCAACCTGACCTCCGTGGACGGGGTCCAGAACGCGCTGACCAATGTCTGGCGCTCGACACTCAACCTCGGCAACGCCTTCATCGGCAATGCCGGGTACCTCTCCTTCGGTCCTTACATCTTCGCAGGCCTGATGATCGCCTGTGTCGCACTTTTGATCGCCTATGCCGTCTTCCTGATCACGCTCGCCAAGCTCTTCCTTTGGCTGCTGCTTGCGCTGGCGCCCGTGTTCATCCTGCTCTTGCTGTTCGGGGTCACCTCGCGCT
>JAPLOW010000129.1 GCA_026400555.1 Hyphomicrobiales bacterium | reverse complement strand
TTGGAGCCGCCCGTCTCGACGCCGATCTCGCGCAGCACCGCCAGCGAGGCGTCGCGCATGATCTGGTATTCCTTGTCGGTCAGGGTCAGTGCAGGCGCGATGGTGATCGAATCGCCGGTGTGAACGCCCATCGGGTCGAGGTTCTCGATCGAGCAGATGATGATGCAGTTGTCGTGCCTGTCGCGCACAACCTCCATCTCATATTCCTTCCAGCCCAGCACGCTTTCCTCGATCAGGACTTCCGAGGTGGGGGAAGCGTCGATGCCGCGTTCGACGATCTCGATGAATTCCGCCTTGTTGTAGGCGATGCCGCCGCCGGTGCCCCCCATGGTGAAAGACGGGCGGATGATGGCGGGCAGGCCGATGTCCTCCAGCGCTTCGAGCGCGGCGCCGAGCGTCTTGATGTGATGGGAGCGGCAGGTTTCGATGCCGATGCGGGCCATCGCTTCCTTGAAGAGTTCACGGTCCTCGGCCATGTCGATGGCTTCGGCGGTGGCACCGATCATTTCGACGCCGAATGTTTCGAGCACGCCCATTTTCTTCAGCGACAGTGCGCAGTTCAGCGCCGTCTGGCCGCCCATGGTGGGCAGGAGTGCGTCCGGGCGCTCCTTCTCGATGATCTTGGCGACCACTTCGGGCGTGATCGGCTCGACATAGGTGGCGTCGGCCAGATCGGGGTCGGTCATGATCGTGGCCGGATTGGAATTCACCAGGATAACCCGGTAGCCCTCCGCCTTCAGCGCCTTCACGGCTTGGGTGCCGGAATAGTCGAACTCGCAGGCCTGGCCGATGATGATGGGGCCGGCGCCGATGATCAGAATGGACGAGATGTCTGTGCGTTTTGGCATCGGTCTATTCCCGGCAAGGCAACCGGGCTTTCAGGTTCGCGCACCGCCGTCCCGAGAGGGTGACCATCGGGGCGGTGCGATCATGGCAAGGCGTGAGTGCTGAGCCGTGCCTATAGACCGGGCGGAAAGCCAGCGAAAGAGGGGCTGTGGGTTTTCACACCGCCGTGTCGCTCCGGTCGGTCAATCAGTCTGGGGTGCGCCGGGCGTCCTCAACGGCACAGCCCAGCTTTCGACCGTTCTGTCGCCGGCTGGGCTTTTGGGACCGATGGCCTCGGGGTGCGCCTCCTGCGTACGCCACGAGCCCTGACGGTGTGCGCGCGGCCCGGTCAGTACGCGAAGCCGGCGCGCATCTGCGAAAAGCGCAGGACCAGGGTTGGACCTTCAAGTTCATCCCAGATCAGATCCAGTTCGGCCCCGCCCTGGCTGGCCAGTTCAGCGAGCTGGCGGTCCAGCCGCATGAAGGACTTGGGCAGGTGATTGCAGTTGGTCCCCACAAGGGTGACCACCGCGTCGTCATCATCGATGTCGAAGGCGATGCGCAATTGTCCGCGCGCACTGGAAAGGCCTGCTCCCTCAAGGATCACGGCGGACAACAGTGCGAACACCAGACGCAGGTCACCGCTGACAACCACCGGCCGGCCGGCTGGTTCAAGGACGACATGCTGGTCGCGGCGTTCCAGCACCGGTGCCATCGCCGTGATCACAATTCCGGCGAGCATCGGGAGATCACATTTCTCCGTCGGGGCTTCAACGCGGGAACGACGTGCGAAAGACGATTGCACAAATGCAACCTGGTTCATGTATGCCTCCTGTGGCAATTTTCTGGGAGCAAGCACTCTCCTTCGTTGCCCACTTGTTCAGTGAACAGCGCTTGGTGATCGGTTCAAGCAATGGTTAGGGTGACGACGCTCTACTCGTCTCACATGTCAATTTCACAGGGCGAAGACCGCACGGTGCGACGCTATTGTAGCGACCGGCGAGGTTCGTGAACCTTACGCACGAATAGTCAGGCCCGCGGGAAATGTCGTTTTCAGGCACTTGCCCGTGCTGGCAGTTCGAGCAATCCCCCGAAACGCTACCATAGGTTGAGAAGATAAGAGACGACGGTGATTCGCAAAAGTTCGTAATTCCACTTAGGGGGTTTTTAAGAAATCAACTGAAATTTTATGTTGTATATGGCGAGCCTCAGGAGCCGACCCCGTGGCCCCGCCAAGGTGCGTGGATCCCGCGCCTTTGGACGGCGGCATTGGCGTTCGCGCAGCGGAAGCGAACGGCCCGGCGGGGTCTTTCCGGCCTGCCCTGGACTGTGCGCTTGTGTTTGATCCGGTTGCGCGGCTATTGCGAACCGCGTCCCAGTTTGCCGGTTGTTTCTCCATGCGCATATCCCTGAAACTTGTGTGTCTCATTGCGGCAGCGCTCCTGCCATGCGCGGCGCGGGCGCAGGAGCCCGTGCGATGGCGCGCGGGCGCGGACGCCGCCGCGATCGAGCGCCGGATCGATCGGTTGATCGGTCAGATGACGCTCGACGAGAAGGTCGGCCAACTGCACCTGTATGGCCGTCGAGAAGGCTTCGATTATGGCGAAATCCGGGCCGGGCGAGTCGGCAATGTGATGAATTTCGTTGATCCCGTCGAAATGGCGGCGGTGCAGAAGGCGGCGCGTGAGAGCCGCCTGAAAATCCCGCTGCTGATCGGCCTCGATGCCGTCCATGGCGTGTCGACCTATTTTCCGCTGCCGCTGGGCCAGGCGGCCACCTTCAATCCGGCGCTGGCCGAGGAAGCGGCCCTGTGGACGGCGCGTGAGGCGCGGGCGCTCGGCATCAACTGGACCTTTGCCCCGATGGTCGACATGGGGCGCGACCCACGCTGGGGACGGCTGCTCGAAGGCGCGGGCGAGGATGTGCACCTCTCCAACGTCATGGCGGCCGCCCGGACGCGCGGCTATCAGGCAGGGGGCGTGGCAGCCACCGTCAAGCATTTCGTCGGTTATGGCGGCGGTGAGGCCGGGCGTGACTACAACACAGCGTGGATCCCGGTCGAACAGCTGCACGATTTGCATCTGCCGCCGTTTCGCGCGTCGCTGGACGCCGGCTCGCTCTCGGTGATGGCAGCGTTCAATTCGGTGAACGGCGTGCCGGCCACCGCTCACAAGGGCATGCTCAGCGATCTTCTGCGCGGCTCTTGGCGCTTTCGCGGGCTGGTGGTCTCGGATTTCGGTTCGATCCCCGAACTCATCAAGCACGGCATTGCGCGCGATGAGCCTGAAGCCGCCCGCAAGGCGCTGGCCGCCGGCATCGACATCGACATGATGGGGTTCGTCTACGCCAGGCACCTTGCCGCCGAAGTCCGCGCCGGGCGCGTGCCGATGGCGCAAGTCAACGCGGCGGTGCGCCGTGTGCTCCGGGTCAAATTCCATGCCGGCATGGACCGGATGGCGGACATTGATCCGAAGACCGCGGAAGTTGCGCTGCAATCGCCGGCTGCACGCGACGCGGCGCGGCGCAATGCGCGCGAGTCCATCATCCTTCTGGAGAACAATGGCATCCTGCCGTTGCGTGCCGCTGCGGCCAAACGCGTACTTGTTGTTGGCGCTCTTGCCCGCGCCGATCAGGAACGGGTCTGGACCGACCCGGCCGGCGTGCCGCGCAAGCCGATCGAGGGGCTCGATGCGGCCTTGCAGCGCCTGCTGGGACCGGCCTCGGAGGTCAGCTTTCAGCCGGGCGTTACCAGCTATTGCGGCCTCGAACTGGCGCAGCGGGCGGCTGTGATCGAGGCGGCAGCCTCTGCCGATGTCATCGTCGCCAAGCTCGGCGAGGATTGCGAGTTCATGGGCGAAGGCGCATCGCGCACGCGGCTGACGCTGCCGGGTGTGCAGGATGCTCTGCTGGAAGACCTGATCGCCAGCGGCAAGCCGGTCGTGCTTGTGCTGGCTACGGGGCGTCCGCTTGTGCTGAGCCACCTCAAGGGGCGTCTCGCCGCCCTCGTGCAGACCTTCCATGCCGGGTCGGAGGGGCGCGCCGCCATCGCCGAGGTTCTGACCGGTGCCTTCAACCCTTCGGGCAAGACGCCGATGAGCTTCCCGCGCTCGGTCGGCCAGATTCCGGTCTACTATGACCATCTCCCCACCGGCCGGCCCGAGACCCGCATCCGCCAGCGCTACGAGTCGATCTATATCGATGAAGCCAATCAGCCGCTCTATCCGTTCGGCTTTGGCCTTTCGTACACCGATTTCAGCTTCAGCGATCTGGCAGTGGACGTATCCGGCGCCGGGGTTGAGGCCATGGTTTCCGTCAGCGTCACACTGACCAACCGGGGCGCTCGCGATGGGCAGGAGGTGGTGCAGCTCTACGTCCGGCAGCCGCAGGCGAGCATATCGAGGCCGGTGAGGCAGTTGAAGGCCTTCGACAAGATCATGCTCAAGGCCGGCGAGAGGCGCCGGGTGACTCTCACGGTCAAAGCGGTTGACCTTGGCTACCACGATGCGCAGCGCCGCCATATCGTCGAGCCAGGCCGCTTCGAGGTCTTCGTCGGCAATTCGGCGCTGACGGATCTCAAGGGCGAGTTCATGCTTGCCGGCCGCCCGGGCCGTGCCGGGCAGACGGGAGCCTCGCGTTGACCTCGCAAGCAGGCGTGATTGCCGGAACCTATATGAGCACCGACCCGATGGGCGGTGCCGGCAGCTTCGTGACGCATCCGGTATCGGAACTGGCACTGGACATGACGGGCATCCCCGGGGACCGGCATGCGGGTCTGACGCGGCGGTCGACGGCGCGTGAACCGTGGCTGGAGCGCGGCACGATCCTCCGCAATGACCGGCAGTTATCGGTGCTGTCGCGCGCAGAGCTCGGCCAGATTGCCGCCGGCCTCGGCATCGCCGTAGCCACGCCGGAACTGATCGGCGCCAATCTGCTGATCGACGGCATCGCCGAACTGTCACGCATCGCGCCGGGCTCGCATCTGGCGATCGGCGGGTCATGGGGTGGCCATGGCAAGTTCGACGGATACGCGCTCCTGCGGGTCGAAGCCTACAACCGCCCCTGCCGCGGGCCGGGCCGCAAGCTTGCTGCTGCCCATGGCCGGCCCGCGCTCGAGTTTGCCTTTCCGAAGGTTGCGGCCTCCTTGCGCGGGCTCGTGCTCAGCGTCTCCATCCCCGGCGTTGTTCGGGAAGGGGACACTGTGGTGGTGCTGGAGCCGGCGACGGCGCCCTGACCTGCGATCCTCCTCCTTCGACGGGCTCAGGATGAGGATTTGTGGGTGCGCGCGGGTGTGAAGTCCGATCAATCGCATTGTCGCATGAGTGCCATCAGCAGAATGCGTGAGCCTTTGTCCAGCCAAAACGGTAAGCGTGAAACCTGCTTGCCTGCCGGCTTGCCAAAAGCACCCCTGATGTCCCGCACCACGCTCGGCTTTCTCCTCGGCTTTCTCGGCGTGGTTGCGTTCGGCGGCACGTTTCCGATGACGCGGCTTGCGGTGCAGTGGTTCGAGCCGTTGTTCGTCACCTTCTGGCGGCCCGGACTGGCGGGGTTGATGGCGCTGGCGCTGCTCGTTGTCCTGCGCAGGCCGATTCCCGGCCGCGAGGCGCTGGTTCTGATGGCGATCTCGACGAGTTGCATCGTCTGGGGCTTTCCCGGGTTGGTTAACCTCGCCATGACCTTGATGGAGTCCTCCAATGCGGGCGTGATCGGCGGCATCCTGCCCATGGCGACAGCCATCGCCGCGGCGCTGATCCTGCGTGAGCCGCAACCGCGCCGCTTCTGGATCATCGCCGCCCTGGGCATGGCCTTCGTCGTCGGCTTCGCCATGCGTGGCGGCGGCACGCTGCAGCCGGGCGACGTCATCATGCTGGTGGCGGTCGCCGTCGCCGGGGTCGGCTATGTGCTCAGCGCCAAGCTCAGCCGCACCATGCCGGGCTGGGAGGTGATCTCGTGGATCCTCGTGATCGCGCTGCCGGCCAACCTCATCGGCATGATCTGGACCTGGCCGCCGGCAAGCGGGCCCGGCAGCCTGGCGGGGGCCACGCCCAGCGCGCTGCTCGGCTTCGCCTATGTCACGGTGATCAGCCAGTATGTCGGCTTCTTCGCCTGGAATGCGGGCCTCGCCATGGGCGGGGTCGCGCGGGTCGGGCAGGTGCAGTTGCTGCAGACCTTCATCACGCTGATCGTCGCCGCCGTCATCGTCGGCGAGACGGTTGAGCCGCTTGTCTGGGGATCGGCCGTGGTTGTCGTCGCGCTGGTGTTTGCAGCGAAGAGGTTGGCGCGGTGATGCCTCTCACCCCGAAACCTCATCCTTTGACGGGCTCAGGATGAGGTTCCGCGGTGTGAAAGCGGCGTAGAGGCGTCGCCGCCTTGGCAAGGACGGGTCACTACAACCCCGCCACGAGCTTCCTGAACACATCGCCCCTGTGCTCGAAGTTCTGGAACTGGTCATAGGAGGCGCAGGCCGGCGACAGCAGCACGCAGACGTCGCGGTCGCCGCCGTGTGCCGCCGCGTTGCGGGCTGCCGCCGCAACCGCCTTCTCGAGCGTGCCGCTGATCTCGTGGCTCACGGCGCCATCGAGCGTTTTCGCAAAATCTTGAGCGGCTGTACCGATCAGATAGGCCTTCACGATGTTGGGGAAGTAGCGGCGCAGGCTTTCAATGCCACCCTCCTTGGCCTTGCCACCGGCGATCCAGAACACGTCCCGGAACGAGGACAGCGCCTTTTCAGTCGAGTCGGCGTTGGTGGCCTTGGAATCATTGATGAAGACGACCCGGCCGCGGCGACCGACTTCTTCCATCCGGTGCGGCAGGCCTGGATAGGTCCTGAGGCCCTCTGCGATGACCTCATCGGGGACGCCAAGGGCCGAAACTGCGGCAAAAGCCGCAGCCGCATTCTGGGCGTTGTGCATCCCGCGCAGCGAACCGATGCCGGAGAGATTCGCGACAACGCGGGGCTTGCCGCCCTCGACGCGCACAAGGCGCACATCAAGGGCGCCGTCATTGGCCGTCACGCCCGCAAAGATGCCATTGTCGACCGGGCCTTCGGCGGAGATACGCAGGAGAGGCAGGCCGCTGGCCACCCGGCGCGAGGCCATTGCCTTCGACCAGGCATCGTCGACACCGATAATGGCGGTTCCGGCGGCAGCCACAAGGCGTTCCTTGATGGCGGCGTAGTTTTCCATCGTTCCGTGCCGGTCGAGATGGTCGGGGGTCAGGTTGAGGTGGATGCCAATGGTCGGATTCAGCGAAGGCGCGAGGTCGATCTGGAAGGACGAGCACTCGACCACATGCACGCGGTCCGGCGCGGGCGGCATCAGCGACAGCACCGGAGCGCCGATGTTGCCACCCATCTGCGCGTCCTTGCCCGCAGCTTTCAGCAGATGGGCGATCAGAGCGGTGGTGGTCGACTTGCCGTTGGTGCCGGTGATCGCGATAAAGCGCGAGGCCGGTGCCAGCTTGGCGCGTTCGCGGCAGAACAGCTCGACATCGCCGATGATCGGGATGCCTGCCTTCGTCGCCAACTCGACGATCCAGTGCGGCTTGGGATGGGTGAGCGGAATGCCGGGCGACAGCACCAGCGCATCGAGTTGCTTCCAGTTGGCGGCCCGCAGGTTGCCGGTGCGCAGCCCGTAGCCCGAGGCGATGCCAACCGAGCGCTCGTCATCATCGAAGCAGATGACCTCGCAGCCGCCGTCACGCAGGGCGAACGCCGTGGCCGCGCCTGAGTTGCCAAGGCCGAAGACGGCGACCGTCTTGCCGACGAAAGAGGTGATCGGGGTCATGGGAACTCAACGCAGCTTGAGGGTGGACAGGCCGACCAGCGCCAGCACCACGGAGATGATCCAGAAGCGGATGACCACCTGGGCCTCGGTCCAGCCCTTCTTCTCGAAATGGTGATGGATGGGGGCCATCAGAAAGACGCGCTTGCCGGTGCGCTTGAACACCGCGACCTGGATGATCACGGACAGGGCCTCGACGACGAACAGGCCGCCGACGATCGCCAGCACGATCTCGTGCTTGGTCGCCACCGCGATGATGCCGAGAAGGCCGCCGAGCCCCAGCGAGCCGGTGTCACCCATGAAGATCTGGGCGGGAGGCGCATTGAACCAGAGAAAGCCGAGGCCCGCGCCGATGATCGCGCCGCAGACGACCGCCAGTTCGCCGGTCCCCGGGACGTGATTGATTTGCAGGTAGGCCGAGAACACGACGTTGCCCGACAGGTAGGCAATGAAGCCGAAGGTAGCCGCCGCGATCATCACCGGGACAATGGCGAGCCCGTCGAGCCCATCCGTGAGGTTGACCGCGTTGCCCGCGCCGACCACCACAAAGGCGGCGAGCAGGGGAAACAGGATGCCAACATAGACCAGGGCGTCCTTGAACAGCGGGATCGAAAACGCCTGCGACAGACCCGGCGGGGACAGGACCATGATGGCGTAGCAGGCGAGCACGGCGATGATGGTCTCGAGCGCGAGGCGCGACTTGCCGGAGAAGCCGTTGTGTGACTGCTTGGTCACCTTGAGATAGTCGTCGTAAAAGCCAATGGCGGCATAGAAGAACGCCACGAGGATCACGATCCAGACGAAGGGGTTCTTCAGGTTGGCCCAGAGCAGGGTCGAGGCGATCAGCCCGCCCAGGATCATCAGCCCGCCCATGGTCGGCGTGCCGCGCTTGGCCAGGTGGCTTTCAGGTCCGTCAGTGCGGATCGGCTGGCCCTTGCCCTGCTTGACACGCAGCCAGGCAATGCTGGCCGGGCCGAAGAAGAACACCAGCATCAGCGCTGTCGCCGTTGCTCCCGCCGTGCGGAAGGTGATGTAGCGGAAGATGTTGAGCGGGCCAAAGACGCTCGAGAAATCGGCAAGCAGGGCGAGCATGTCTGGCGTTCGCTTCTGGTTCAGTCGGCGGAAACGGGCGGGAAACGCGACACGATGGCCTTGACAAGCGGCCCCATCCTGGAGCCGAGTGACCCCTTCACGGTGACCACGTCTCCGGCCCTGAGCGCACCGAGGACAAGCGCCTCAAGCCCGGCAGCCGAAGCGGCATACGCTCCCCGACGGGCCGATGGCAAGGCGTCATACAGATTTCGCATGAGCGGACCGGCGGCAAAGACCAGATCAATGCTGTTGTCCTCGATCGGTGCGGCGAGTTCGGCATGCATGTGCCGCTCCTGCGGCCCGAGTTCGAGCATGTCGCCCATGACCGCGATTCGGCGTCCGCGTGTGCCCGGCTTCAGCCTGCCGGGATTCTCCAGTGCCGCGCGCATCGAGGCCGGGTTGGCGTTGTAGCTCTCGTCCATCAGCGTGATGGTTCCGCCGGGCGCACTCAGGTGCTGCCGCGCGCCCCGCCCCTGAGGCGGTTTCAGGTCGGCCAGGCCAAGTGCGGCAAGGGCGAGATCGGCGCCGATCAGCCTGACAGCCGCCAGAACGGCAAGCGAATTCATCACGATGTGCTTGCCGGGGCTGCCGATCTTGTAGGCGACGCGCGTGCCCATGACATCAGCCTCGACCACCGACAGATCGGCCTGCAGGATATACGACAACAGCCTCACATCGGCATGGGCGGCCTCGCCGAAGCTGACGACGCGGCCTGCACGGCTGGCCATGGCGTGGGCTTTGAGGCGTGCAAACTGCGGAATGTCGGCATTGGCCACCGCGACGCCATGGGGCGGCAGCCCGTCATAGATGGCAGCCTTCTCGTCGGCGATGGCCTCGACGCTCGGAAAGGAGGCGAGGTGGACCGGTTGCACCGTCGTGATGATGGCGACATCCGGGCAGGCCATCCGCGCCAGCGGCGCGATCTCGCCGGGATTGCTCATGCCGATCTCGTAGACGCCGTAGCGGATGTCGCGCGGTGTGCGGACCAGCGTCAGCGGCACGCCCCAGTGGTTGTTGTAGGAGCCGACCGGCGCCATTGTCTCCCCCTGGCGTGAGAGCAGCAGCTTCAGCGCCTCCTTGGTGCCGGTCTTGCCGACTGAACCGGTTATGGCGATCACGCCGGCCTTTACCTCCGCCCGGCGCGCGATGCCGGCCCGTTCCATGGCCCGCAGTGGATGATCGACCACTGCGAGTGGTCCCTTGCCAGCCAGTGCGGGTGCATGCGCCTCATCCACGACCGCAAGGGACGCGCCTGCGGCAAAAGCGGCATGGACGAAGTCATGACCGTCGCGGGTGTCGACGAGCGCAAAGAAAGCGTCGCCCGGCTGCAGCGTGCGCGTGTCGATCGACGCGCCCGTGACGGTGGCCGGCATTGGCCCGGCCAGCCGCGCGCCCAGCGCCTTGATCAAGTCGGGTCCGGTCCAGAGGGGTGAGGTCATCGGTTCAGCTCGCGAATGGCCAGGGTGATTTCATGATGATCCGAGAAGGGCAGGGTCTGGTCGCCGACAATCTGGCCGGTTTCATGACCCTTGCCGGCAACGACCAGCACATCGCCTGGCTTCAGCATGGCGACGCCATGGCGGATCGCGGCGGCGCGGTCGCCGATCTCCAGCGCATCCGGGGCGGCGGCCATGATCTCGGCGCGGATCGCGGCGGGAACTTCGCTGCGCGGATTGTCGTCGGTGACGATGGTCACATCTGCCTTCTTGACCGAAATTGCGCCCATGATCGGCCGTTTGCCCTTGTCGCGGTCGCCGCCGCAGCCGAACAGGCTGATGAGCTTTCCGGTCGCATAGGGTCGCAGCGTGTCCAGAACCGCCGCCAGCGCGTCGGGCTTGTGGGCGTAATCGACGATGGCGAGACCGCCATTGTGGGTGCCGGCCCGCTCCAGCCGTCCCGGCACGCCGGACAGCCCGCCGATCGCCATGATCGCCGCTTCGGGATCCTCGCCTGTGGCCAGCGCAAATCCGGCGGCCACCAGCGCGTTCCCTGCCATGAAGTCGCCAACCAGCGGCAGTGTCACGTCGAGCGTCCTGCCCGACACCGAGACGGTCAGCCGCTGCCCGAAGCCGACGCGTTCGACCGACAGCAGGCGGATGGCGTCGCCGGCCTTGCCGACCGTCAGCAGGCGCAGCCCCCTTGACATGGCCGCGGCGGCGGCACGGTCGCTCCAGGCACCGTCGATGTTGACGACGACCGGGGCTCCGGCGGGCACCAACTCCCAAAGCCGGAGCTTGGCCTCAAGGTAATCGTCCATTGTCGGGTGGTAGTCGAGATGGTCGCGGCCGAGATTGAGGAAGGCGGCGGCGCTGAGGCGCACACCGTCGAGCCGGCGCTGGTCGAGCCCGTGCGAGGAGGCCTCCATGGCGAGATGGGTAATGCCATCGCCCGCCAGCCGGTCGAGCGTCGCATGCAGAGTGACGGGATCGGGCGTGGTCAGGGAGCCATACTGCGCGCCCGAGGCGGTGACGACGCCGATCGTGCCGAGGCTGGCGGCGTTGCGCCCGAGCGCCGCGTAGATCTGGCGCGTGAAGTCGGCCACGGAGGATTTGCCGCTGGTGCCGGTGACGGCGGTGATGACGCTCGGCTGGCGCGGGTGGGCGCGGGCTGCGGCGAGGGCAAGGGCGCGGCGCGGGTCGGCAAGGCTTGCAAAGGCCACCGCCGTCGGCAGGTCTGCCGGGCGCGGGCCGGCCGCGATCACCGCGACCGCTCCCTTCGCAACGGCGTCGAGCATGTAGCGCGCGCCATCGGTCTTCGCTCCGGCATAGGCCACGAAGACATGACCTGGCCGTACGGCCCGGCTGTCCATTGTCACGCCTGAGACCGCGAGGCTGGCCTGTTCGCCTGCAAATGCCCCCGGGAAGAGGGCGCCGAGGGTCAGGGCATCTGGCATCAATCACATCCGGGTTGCGGGATTGCAGGACTTTAACTCAACGCAACGCGGTCTTGGCTGCCCGGAACCCCGGACAGGATATGGCTTCAGCGGGTGCCCCAGGCGCCGACCCGCGCCATCAGCGGGAAGGGCCTGTCCGGCGCCTCAAAGCGCGGTGGCAGGCCGAGCAACGGGGCCACGCGCTCGATGATCCGTCCCGTCGTGGGCGACGCGTTCCAGCCCGACGTCGCATAGCCGTGCGTTTCGGGCAGGCCCTGCGGCTCGTCAAACAGCGTCATGAACAGATAGCGCGGCTTGTCCGACGGGGCGATGGCCATGAAGGTGGTGAACAGCCGTGTCTTCGAATAGCGGCCGTTGACCACCTTTTCCGCGGTGCCGGTCTTGCCGCCGACATAGAAGCCCGAGACTGCAGCGCGCGAGGCCGAACCGCGCTCGGCGTTAAGGCGCATGACATAGCGCATCGCCTCCGACGTTTCGGGTTTCACCAGACGCGTCGCGATGGCCTTTGCGTCTGCTTCGGAACGCTTGAGGAAGGTTGGCGGGATCAGAAGGCCACCATTCATCAGCGCGCCCGTCGCCATGGCGGCCTGCAGCGGCGCCACCGCGAGGCCGTGGCCGAAGGCGATCGTCATGGTGTTGAGCTCACCCCAGCGCTGCGGCACGATCGGTTCGGCGCTCTCGGGCAGTTCCGTCCGCAGCCGGTCGAGCTGGCCCGCGCGCTTCAGGAAGTTGCGGTGATGGTCAACGCCCAGCTGCAGCGCCATCTTCGCTGTGCCGATGTTGGACGAGTAGATGAACACTTCCGGCACGCTCATGATGCGCTTCTGGGCGTGGAAGTCGTTGATGGTGTGGCGACCGTAGCGCAAGGCGTTGCGGGCGTCGAAGGTCGAATTGACGTTGAAGCGGCCTGAATCGAGCGCCATCGCGACCGTCAGCGCCTTGAAGGTCGAGCCCATCTCGAAGACGCCGACATTGACGCGGTTGATCCTGTTGGGATCGAGTGCGTCGGCCTGGTTGGCGGGATCGAAATCCGGCAGGGACACCGTGGCGATGACCTCGCCGGTGGTGACGTCGATGATCGAACCGGCCGCCGCCTTGGCCTTGAACTTGGCCATGCCGATGGCGAGTTCGTCGCGCAGCGCATGCTGGACCCGCAGGTCGATCGAGACCTGGACGGGCTTAAGTTCCTTGCTGGTGGCATTGATGCCTGCCCCGGTCGGATCGATCAGGCCTTTCTGGTCGATATACTTCTCGATGCCGGCAATGCCGATGTTGTCGATGTTGGCGAAGCCCAGAACATGGGCCGCTGCCGTACCGTTCGGGTAGACGCGCTTGTTCTCCGGGACGAAGCCGACGCCGGGAATGCCGAGGCGATGGACTTCGGCCTGCTGGCGCGGCGTGATCTCGCGCTTGACCCAGACGAATCCGCGCCGTTTCTCGAAGCGGTCTCGCAAGTCCTTGGCGTTGATGTCAGGCAGGACGGCGGAGAGCAGCTCCACCGCTTCGTCCTTGTCGAGGATCTTGCGTGGTTCGGCAAAGACCGAGACAGAACGTACATCGGTGGCCAGCACCTCGCCGTTGCGGTCGATGATGTCCGGGCGCGCGGCGGAGGTGGCGTCCGCGGTGGCGCGGCGAAGACCGACCGGTTCATCCTGGGCGATGGCGAGATAGACCAGCCGCCCAGAGAGTGTGAGGAACAGCGCCCCGAAGGACAGCATGATCAGGCCGATACGCGCTTCGCTTTTCTCCTTGTTCATGGAGAACAGGCTGCGCAGCAGACTGCGACGGGCGGCAGCAGGCTGTGCGGGGTTGGTCTGCGTGGTGGCGTCGCGCGTCATCTGTAGCTAGCCTCACTGAAGTCGCATGGGCACGCTGCCGGCCGGAGCGGCGGCGAGTGGCACGGACCTTGGGGGAACTGGCCGGGCCACCGGCGCCGGCGTTGCCTGCGGCGAGGTTGCCCGTGCCGGAAGCTGCCTAGGCGTCACGGGGGCGGCGATGGCAGGACGCCCCGGCGGCGCGGCGGCGCTGCGCGGACTGACCGGGGCGCTCGCGGCGGGGCGCGCCAGCGGTACTTTCGGCGCTGCCGGGCGCGGCGTCGCCGCCGCGTTCAGGGGACGCGGCGGCAGGCTGGCCGTCGGCATGCTGTCAGGCCTGATGCCGAGCGCCTCGAGCTTCTGTCCGATGTCGTCGACCTTGGGGCCCTTTGCGGGAATGTCGGTGAAGCGGACGAGCTGGGTCGCCGCCAGCGGCTGTGTGTTCAGATGGCGCTCGGCCAGCATCTGCAGTCGGTCAGGCCGGTTGAGAAACTGCCATTCCGCCTTGAGGACCGCGATGGCCTCACGCTCCTTCTGGGCGCGCAGCTTGAGCTTCGCGAGTTGCTCTCCGTGCAGCAGCGTGTCGTACTTGACGCTGTAGGCGTAGGTCGCCGAGGAAATCAGCGCGCCGATGGCGATGACATGGAACAGCTTGATCATCGACGCCCCCGCCTGTCGGCCTTGCCGCCGGCATCCGGCCGCGGCGAACGTGGCTTGCGTGCGGCCGCCGGTTTGGGAAGGGCGGCCAGCGCGCTGACCTCGGCGTCGACGGCGCGTGCGGCGGCAGTGGTGCGTTCCGCAACCCGCAGCTTGGCCGACCGTGCCCTCGGATTGGCTGCGATCTCGGCGTCCGTGGGCGCGATTACCCCGCGGTGGACAAGGCTGAAGGTCGGGGCGTCGCCGGCCCTGATCGGTTCGAAGCGCGACAGGCCGCCGCCGGCCCGGCCTGACCGGCGCTGCAGGAACTGCTTCACGATCCGGTCTTCGAGCGAGTGAAACGTCACCACGGCGAGCCTGCCGCCAGGTCGCAGCACCTGCTCGGCGCCGTGCAGGGCGCGGACCAACTCACCGAGCTCGTCATTGACGGCGATCCGGAGAGCCTGAAACGTCCGCGTTGCGGGATGAATGCCGCCCGGTTCGGCCCAGACGACCGAGGCAACGACATCCGCGAGCCGCTTCGTCGTGGTGATCGGCTCAAGCCGGCGCGCCTCGAGAATGGCGCGGGCCACGGCGCGGGCGCGGCGCTCCTCGCCATAGTGAAAGATGATGTCTGCCAGTTCGGCCTCGTCGGCCTCGTTGACAAGGTCGGCGGCGCTTTGCCCGGAAGCAGCCATGCGCATGTCGAGAGGGCCATCGAAGCGGAATGAGAAGCCCCGTTCGGGCTGGTCGAGCTGCATCGAGGAGACGCCGATGTCGAGCACGATCCCGTCGAGGGGCGCGAAACCGGCCTCAGCGATTTCCGCTGCCAGATCGCCGAAGGTGCTCTCGACGAGTTTCAGCCGACCACCGGACTGGTTGACCAGATCATAGCCGCCGGCAATGGCGGCGGGATCGCGGTCGAGCGCCAGCACGGTCACATCGGGTGCGGCTGAAAGAATGGCGCGCGTGTATCCACCGGCGCCAAAGGTGCCGTCCAGGATGCGCGCCGCGCGCTGGATGTCGAGGGCGGCCACCGCTTCGGCGAGCAGAACCGGCGCGTGACGGGCTGCTCCGCTGACAGTCGCCTCGCTGCTTTTGCCGCGGATTGTCATCGCTCGCCGCCTTCCTGTGCGGAGGCCATCCCGGGCGGCCCGAGGCCGCGCCGGAGTTCGCGCAGACGCAGCCGTGCCGCCTCCAGATGGGCCTGAAAGCGGACCGGTTCCCAGATCTGGAATTTCGAGCCGAGGCCTACGAAGCTGACCTGATCGCGCAGTCCGGTGAACGCCACGAGGCTGTCCGTCAGCTGCACACGGCCTTCCGCGTCGATTTTCAGGCGCTCCGAGACGCCGAGCAGGGCTGTCGAGAGATGGTCCCGCTCTTCCGAGTAGGGCGGCAGCGCCGCCAGGATCATGTCGATTTCGCCAAGCAGCGCATGGCCGCCCGCATCCAGCGCCTGGAGGTCGAGCGAGGGGTGGACATGAAGCCCGTCGAAGCCGTCGCGCGCCAGCACGGCCCGGAAGCTGGCAGGAACCGAGACGCGCCCCTTTGCGTCCAGGCGGTTGGTGAAGTTCGACACAAAGCGGTCCATGGACCCAACGCTCACTCAAACCCACCGCGAGGCTACCCGGGCCGGGCCCTTTGCCGGCACCCCAAGCAGCGGAATCAGCCACAGGGCAGAGCCCTGACAGATCGCTCTTTGATGGGATGATATGGGATATCATGGGTATGTATGGGCGTCAACGATGCAGGCGGCGAAATCCCGGCGCATGGCGGGTCAGACGGCATCACACACCGTTAGGGTTAAGGAAGCGTGAGCGGCGCACATTGCTTTCCGCTACGGGAGGACTATCGTCGCCTCGTGCCGATGGACATGTCCCGCTGATGACCGTCACTGCCCGATGGCTCGCCCGAATCCTGCCCGCTCTGGCGCTGATCCTTGCGGCGCCTGCCTCGGCCCAGGTTCCGCCGGACGCCGACGCGATCGCGCGCTATGTGGGTCTGCACCGGGCGGCAGCCGCCGGGGCTGCCGACGCGATCCCGGGACTGCTCGCGACCGGCCTTGATCCTGATGCGCGCGATGGCAATGGACGGACGCCGTTCCATGTCGCCGCCTTCCTGAAGCAGCACGCGGCCATGCGGGCCCTGGCTGCCGGCAAGGCGGCTGTCAACGCGCTCGACAAGCAGCGCTATGACGCGGTCACGATCGCGGCAGTTGCCGATGATCCGGAGACCATGAGTCTCGCGATCCAGCTTGGCAACAGCGCTGCCAATACAACCAGCATCTACGACGGCACGGCGCTGATTGCAGCCGCGCATCTGGGGCATGACGAGGTAGTCCGGCGGCTGATCGCGGCGGGGGCGCCGCTCGATCACGTCAACAACCTTGGCTGGACCGCCCTGATCGAGGCTGTGATCCTTGGCAATGGCGGTCCGCGCCATCAGGCCTGCGTTGCGGCGCTGCTCGCGGCCAAGGCCAACCCCAACATTCCCGACCGCAGCGGACTGACGCCGCTCGCGCTGGCGAAGCGGCGCGGCTTTGCGGAGATGGCGCGCATGATCGAGGCGGCCGGGGGGCGATAGGCTGGCCGTGTCCGGCCGCTGCTGTGGCTTGCCATGCACGCCAAGCAGCGGAGCCGCGTTGTGAGACCATTGCCAAAGCGCGCCTGACTGAACCACTCTGTCGCCAAAACAGGGAGGCAGCACATGGCAACACAGATCGATCTCAAGGACCGCGTCGCGGTCATCACCGGCGGCGCGCGCGGCATCGGCTATGCGGCGGCGGCGCGGATGCTGCACTCGGGCGCGGTTGCCGTCCTGTGGGATATGGATGCAGCAAGGCTTGCCGAGGCCAAGGCCGAACTCGCGCCGCTGGGAACCGTCACGACCGATGTCGTGGAACTGACCGATGAGGTGTCAGTCGCTGCCGCCGCCAATGCCGTCGCCGGGCGCCATGGCCGGATCGATATCCTCGTCAACAATGCCGGGATCACAGGCGGCAATGCCAAGACGTGGGAACTGGAGCCGGCCGTCTGGCGCAAGGTGATCGACGTCAATCTGATCGCCCCATTCCTCGTCTGCCATGCCGTCGTGCCGAAAATGCTGACGAATGGCTATGGGCGCATCATCAACATCGCCTCCGTGGCCGGTAAGGAGGGCAATCCGAACGCATCGCATTACTCCGCCTCAAAGGCCGGGCTTATCGGCCTGACAAAGTCGCTCGGCAAGGAACTGCGCAATCCAACCTCCTGGCGAACTGCATCACGCCAGCTGCCGCCAAAACCGACATTTTTCACCAGATGAAGCACGAATTCATCCAGTTCATGCTGTCGAAAATTCCGATGGGCCGTTTCGTCGAGGTCGAGGAGATCGCGGCGATGATCGCATGGCTCGCCAGCGAGGAATGCTCCTTCACCACGGGCGGCGTCTTCGACATCACGGGCGGGCGCTCAACCTACTGAAGGGCGCGGCGCAGCCCGCCGTCCATGAGCCTGGATGTGATCGGGAAGGGTGCCAGCCGGCCTGTAAGCCGGGTTCTGGAGGGCCGGGGTTGCCCCCGACGTGACGGCCATTCCTCTGGGACGCCTGTCGCCAGGCGCCTCGAGCAACCAACC
>JAPLOW010000148.1 GCA_026400555.1 Hyphomicrobiales bacterium | reverse complement strand
TGGGGCCGCGGCGCCGATGTCTTCGACGCCAAGGGCATGCCGCTCTTTGCCAGCGAGGCGGGCCTGCGCGCCACGCAGGACTACATCGACATGCTTCGCACCCACAAGGTGACGCCCGCAGCGGCTGTGTCCTTCAACGAGCAGGACGCCGTCAACTCGATGCGTGGCGGCAACTCCGCCATGGTCGCGGTCTGGTGGTGGGTGCGCGGCGGTTTGATCGACCCGAAGGTATCGAAGCTCACGGAAGACCAGGTGGCATTCGCGCCCCTGCCGTCCTTTGCCGGCGGCCCGCGCTCGACCTATATCAACAACTGGATCTACGGCATCACCAGGAACAGCAAGGCCAAGGACGCGGCGATGGAGTTCATTACCTTCGTCACCGAGCCATCCGTCGAGCGCGACATCCTGCTCGACCCCAAGGAGAGCGATGTGGTGGCGACGCAATGGTCGAACCTGCGCGATCCGGAGGTGAACAAGCGCTTCGGCGGGATGCACACCTTCGCGGCGGAAGCGCTCCAGAACACCAAGGTTGTGCCCTACACCGCTGACTGGCCGCAGATGATGGAGGCGATGGAAACCGCGATGTCGGAAGCGGCTTCGGGCACGCGTTCGGTCTCCGACGCGTTCAAGGCAGCCGAAGCCACAGTGCGCCGCATCGCGCGGCGCGGCTGAGGCTGCGGCCGGACGGGCCAGACAACAGGACATGCACGATCGCTTCACGCGCTATCTGCTGCTTGTGCCCGCGCTCGTCATCGTGCTCGGCACCACGCTGTGGCCGCTGGTCTCGGCTGTCACAACCAGTTTCAGGAACTGGCGGCTGAAACGCTCGCCGGTTCCGCAAGGCTGGGTGGGGTTCGACAACTACGTCTTCGGCTTCGAGGAGCCGGAGTTCTGGAACGCGCTGAAGGTCACGGTCGTATTCGTGACACTGGACGTTCTCATCGCCGTCGCCGTCTCGCTTGGCCTCGCCCTTCTGCTCCGGCGGGCGGGCGTGTTGCAAAGCCTGACGCGCGCGGTGCTGATCCTTCCCTTCGCCATGAGCCCCGCCCTGATCGGGGTGTCTTTCCGGTTCATGTTCAACGGCGAATACGGCGTGCTCGCCAAGGGGATCGGCTGGCTGATCCCGCCGCTGGCGGATGTGATCTGGCTGGCCAGCCCGGGCTACGCCATGGCGGCCCTGATCCTGTCCGATGTCTGGCACTGGTTCCCGTATCTGACGCTGATCTTCCTTGGCGGACTGGCCGCCGTTCCGGTCGAGACCGAAGAGGCGGCACTGATCGATGGTGCCACCCCGTGGCAGACAGTCCTTCTCGTCGTGCTGCCGCAGATCAAGGGGGTGATCGCGGTGGCGCTGATCCTCAAGACGATCTTTGCGCTCAAGATGTTCGACTCGGTCCAGACGCTGACCGGCGCAGGGCCGGGCATCACGACGCAGACGCTCGCCCACTACGTCTACACCATCGGCTTCGTGCACTACGACATGGGTCACGCTTCGGCGCTTGCAGTGGTGCTGACCGCGCTGCTGGTCGGGATCGGCATGTTCTACACGCGGCTGGTCATGCCGCCGAAGGCCGTCGCCCGATGAACGCCCGTTCGCCCCTGGCGTCCGCCGCACAGTCGGCCGTTCTGCTGCTGTTTTTCGGGATGATCGTGTTCCCGATCGTGTGGATGGTGCTGACGGCCTTCAAGCTGCCGCGCGACGTGCATTCGCTGAGCCTCAACTTTTCCCCGACCGTAAAGAACTTCGGGATCGTGTTCGAAGCGCCGTGGAACATCGGCCTGCGCATCGTCAACAGTGTGGTGGTGGCCTTCTTCACGCTGGCGATCGCCATCCCTGCCGCGATCCTGTCGGCCTATTCCTTCTCGCGCTTCGAGTTCGCCTTCAAGCGCGGCCTGTTCTTCCTGATGCTGGCGACGCAGTTCATTCCCGCCGTGGTCATCATCCTGCCCTTCTATCTGATGTTCCGCGATCTTGGACTGCTGGACAGCCGCACCGGACTGGTCATCGTCAATCTCGCGATCGTCACGCCCTTCGCGGTCTGGATGCTGAAGGGCTATTTCGACGCTGTGCCGGTCGAGTGCGACGAGGCGGCGCTGATCGATGGCGCGTCGCGCATGGCGATCATCTGGCGCGTGATCGTGCCGATGGCCCTGCCGGGCGTCATCGTCGCGTCGGTCTTTTGCTTCATCCTGACCTGGAACGAGTTCATCTTCGCCCTCATCCTGACCCGCGACAAGGCCGTGACCTTGCAGGTCGGTCTGGTCAGCTTCCGCACCGAGCGCGGCGATCTGTGGGAACTGATGGCGGCTGCGGGCGTGTTCATCACAGTGCCAGCCTTCATTGCAGCCGTAGCGATCCAGAAACATTTCGAGGCTGGCTTGACAGGAGGAGCCGTCAAATGACGCGGGAACTCTCGGCAGACGTGCTGGCGAGCCTGAAGGCAGTCGACACACCGACGATCTGCAACGCGATCGAACTCATCGAGGGGCGGCGCAAGAGCACCGGCTTCACGCGGTCAACCGTCATCTGCGCCGATCCGCAGCTGCCGCCGATGGTGGGCTTTGCCATGACAGCGAGGATAAGGGCCGACAGGCCGGCAAGCGATCCGGCCGACGTCGTGCGCCTGCGCCGGCTGAACTACTACCGCTACCTCGCCACCGAGACGCGGCCGCGCCTCGTCGTGATCGAGGATCATGGCGATGAGCCCGGCATTGGCGCCTTCTGGGGCGAGGTCAATGTGGCCATCCACAAGGGGCTCGGGCTGCAGGGCGTGCTGACAAACGGCTCGATCCGCGATCTGGGCGCGATCGATCCCGGCTTCCAGCTCCTCGCCGGCAGCGTCGGGCCGAGCCATGCCTTCGTCCATGTCACCGGATTTAACGCGCCCGTGCGCCTGTTCGGCCTCGCCATCAGCCCCGGCGACCTGATTCATGCTGACCGCCATGGCGCCGTGATCATCGAACCGGGCGTGGAGAAGGAGCTGCCGCGCGCCATCGATCTGGTCACTCGCAAGGAAGCGCCGATCCTCAAGGCCGCCCGTGCCAACGGGTTCAATATCGACAGCCTGCTGACCGCCTGGGGCGAAGCCGAAGACATCCACTGACCGCAATCGACCGACGACAGGAGAGACCAGATGATCGACATGATGAGCCGCATCGTCCGTTATGGCGAACTGAGGCCGTGCAAGACCGCCTTCATCGACGCCCACACGCCCGGCTCCGACCAGAAGGAGAACTTCACCATCATCGGTGGCGGCGTCTCCGAAAGCCCGGACCAGCATGTGCACATCAAGGAGACGCCGGGCTTCAACATCGGCGCCGCCGGCCAGCCGCCGAAGTGCCGCAACTCGCTGCACTCGCACCGCACTGCCGAAGTGTTCTTCGTGCTCAAGGGGCGGTGGCGGTTCTTCTGGGGGCGCTGGGGCAAGGCGGGCGAGGTCGTGCTGGAAGAAGGCGACATCATCAACATCCCGACCGGCATCTTCCGGGGGTTCGAGAACATCGGCACCGACTACGGGATGATCATGGCCGTGCTTGGCGGCGACGACGCGGGCGGCGGGGTGATCTGGGCGCCGCAGGTGATCGAGGACGCCAAGGCCCATGGCCTGGTGCTGGGCGCGAACGGCAAGCTCTACGACAGCAAGAAGGGAGAGTCGCTCCCCGATGGCGTCAAGCCAATGCCGCTTCTGACCGCTGAGGAGCTGAAGGCGTTTCCGGAGTTGCCGGCCTCCGCCCTCGTGCCCGGCCATGTGGCGCGCTACTGGGACCTCATGTGCCTCGCCAGCGGCAAGCCAGCCAAGGTGATCGGCGCGGACGCACTTCTGCGCGACAGGCCCGGCTTCGAGGTCGAGTTGCTGACGCGCGGCTCCATTCCCGAGACGATGTATGCGCATGATCGCCACGAGGTGCTGATGCCGATGCGCGGCCACTGGCGGCTCAGCTGGGATGGCGGCGAGGCTGTCCTCAATCCGGGCGACACCTGCGCTGTGCCGCCCGGCCTGAAGCATGCCCTCAGCCCGACCATGACCGGCGAGGTCAGCCTCTACCGTGTGATGAACACCAGCGATCCTGCCGGGCCCACCTGGAAGCCGAACTGAAAGCCGCGATCATGAGCATCAAGACCACCCATGTCGGCTCCCTGCCGCGGAGCCAGATCGTGGCCGACCTGCTGTTTGGCCGCGAAAAAGGCATGCCCTTCGACGCGGCAGCCTATGATGCCGTGATGCATGACGCCACCAGCGCCATCATTGCGCGCCAGAAGGCCGCCGGGATCGCCCTGCCCTCGGACGGCGAAACCTCGAAGATCTCCTACGCGACCTACATCAAGGACCGCCTGACCGGCTTCGAGGGCGACAGCCCGCGCCGACCGCCGGCGGACCTGGCGGACTATCCGGGCTTTCTTGAAAAGCTCGCGAAGGCGGGCGGAACGCCGCAGTATCGCCGCCCCAAATGCGTCGGGCCGATCAAGGTCAAGAACCTCGAACCACTCCACACCGACATCCGCGCCATGAAGGCGGGGATGGCTGCGGCGGGCTATGCCGAGGGCTTCATGAACTCCGCAAGCCCCGGCGTGATCGCGCTGTTCCAGCCTTCGGATTATCACAAGGACCTCGACAGCTACCTGTTCGACATTGCCGACGCGATGAGCGCCGAGTACGAGGCCATTGTCGAGGCCGGCCTGATCCTGCAGATCGATGCGCCGGACCTCGGGCTCGGCCGCCACATGCTCTACCGCGAGCTCTCCGAGGACGACTTCCTGAAGCGGGCCGAGGTGCATGTCGAGGCCCTGAACCACGGCCTGCGGAATGTCCCGGGAGACCGGGTGCGGATGCATATCTGCTGGGGCAACTACGAAGGTCCGCACACACGCGACATCGCGCTGGGCAAGGTGCTGCCTGCGGTGCTGAAGGCAAAGCCGCGTGCCCTGCTCTTCGAGGGGGCCAACCCGCGCCATGCCCATGAGTGGACGGTTTGGGGCGAGATCAGGACGCCGGATGACTATGTGCTCATTCCCGGCTGTCTCGATTCAACCACCAACTTCGTCGAACACCCCGAACTGGTGGCGCAGCGGCTCGAACGCTACACGCGGATCGTCGGCAAGGATCGCGTCATCGCCGGCACAGATTGCGGCTTCTCCACCTTCGCGGGCTTCGGCGTCGTCGATCCCGACATCGTCTGGGCCAAGTTCGGCAGCCTCGTCGAAGGCGCGGCGCTGGCCTCGCGGCGCGGGTAGCTGTACCGGACCAGGCATGCGCCGGGCGACGGGCGTCAGAATCCGCTCTACGCGTCTGCCGCCGAATTGTTTTAAGCTTAAAATAATTTGGCGGACCACTTGCCATCTGCGATCCGAAGTCCTTGTATAGTGAGACGGTGCAGGGGCTGACGTTTTCTGCCACCTGATGATCGGAAAAGGGCGGCATCAAGCCCGCCCAGGTGAGGAGAGTACCATGAAGAGACGCGATTTCCTGCTCGCCAGCGCAGCCGGCGCGGCAACGATGGCAGCCCCCTCGATCCTGCGCGCGCAGGGCGCCGGTGCGCCGGTGCGCATCGGCTTCATCACCACCCTGTCAGGCCCGGCCGGCTATCTTGGTCAGGACATCCGCGACGCATTCCAGCTCGCCATCGACAGTGAGGGCGGCAAGCTTGGCGGCGTGGCCGTTCAGGCGATCGTCGAGGATGACGGCCTGCGCCCCGGTCAGGGCAAGTCCATTGCCGAGCGCATGCTGCGCAATGACGGCATCAGGCTGTTTTCCGGCATCGTTTTCTCGAACGTGCTGGGTGCAACCGCTCCCGACATTCTGGACGGCGGCGGAATCTACGTTTCGCCCAATGCCGGTCCATCGAACTTCGCCGGCCGCGAGTGCCACAAGAACTACTATGTCATCTCCTGGCAGAACGACTCGCTGCATGAGTCAGCCGGCCGCTCGGCCTCGGAGCTCGGCTACCAGAACGCCTTCATCCTGTCGCCGAACTATCAGGCCGGTCAGGATGCGCTTGCCGGCTTCAAGCGGATGTTCCGTGGCAAGATCGCAGGCGAGCAGTTCACCCGCCTCGACCAGACCGATTTCGCCGCAGAAATGGCCGCGATCCGCGCCGCCAATCCGGATGTGGTGTTCCAGTTCCATCCCGGCGGTCTGGGCATCGCCTTCCTGCGCCAGTACCAGCAGGCGGGCTTGCTCGGCCGCATTCCGATGGTCGTGGCTGCGCCGTCGCTCGACCACACCACCCTGGCAGCCGTCGGCGACGCCGCCGTCGGCGTGAATGTCACATCGCACTGGAACGTCGACTTCGATAACCCGCAGAACCAGGCCTTCGTGGCCGCCTTCCGGGCCAAGTACAACCGCACCCCGACCTATTACGCCAGCCAGGGCTACGACACCGCGCTGGCGATCGGCGCGGCGCTGCGCCAGACCAACGGCAACATCGCCAATCAGGACGCGTTCCGGACGGCGATGCTCAAGGCCGACTTCAAGTCGCTCCGTGGCGGCTTCAAGTTCGGGCCGAACCAGCACCCGATCCAGGACTGGTATGCCCTCAAGGTCGAACGCAACGCCGCCGGTCAGCTTGAGCTCAAGACCGGCAAGAAGGTGCTGGAAAACCACGGCGACAGCTACGCGGCGTCCTGCAAGCTGTAAGCGCTTGTGCATGCGCGCGCATGCACCTCCGATGCCATGACATCCTGTGCGGCGCCGGCTGGCGGCGCTGCCTGCCGCGCCCGCCATGACAGATGATCCATGACGCTTGTCCTTGAACAGTTGCTCAACGGCCTCCAGCTTGGCGTGACGCTGTTCCTGCTGGCGGCCGGCCTGACGCTGATCTTTGGCATCATGGGCATCATCAACCTGGCCCATGGCGCGCTCTACATGGTTGGAGCCTATGCCGGAGCGCTCACAGCCAAGGCCACCGGCTCCTTCCTGCTGGCCGTCCCGGCAGGCCTCGCTGCTGCCGGGCTGACCGGGATCATCATCGAATACATCGTCATCCGGCGGCTGTATGACCGCGACCACCTCGATCAGGTGCTGGCGACCTATGGGCTGATCCTGTTCCTGAACGAACTGGTGACGATCCTGTTCGGGCGCCAGCCACTCTTCGTCGGCGTGCCGCCTGCCCTGTCGGGCGCGGTCGAGATCATTCCGGGCGTGCCCTACTCGGTGTATCGGCTGACGATTATCGCCGTCGGGCTGATGCTGGCGCTTGGCCTGTTCCTGCTGATCACGCGCACGCGCCTCGGCATGCTGATCCGGGCCGGCGCCACGCACCGCGAAATGGTGCGCGCGCTTGGGGTCGACATCCGCCTGCTCTACACGCTCGTCTTCGGCCTTGGCGCGCTTCTGGCGGGCTTCGCTGGCGTGATGGCCGGCCCGCTCTTGTCGGTGCAGGTCGGCATGGGCGAGCAGATCCTGATCATGACCTTCGTCGTCGTCGTGGTCGGCGGCGTCGGCTCGATCAGGGGGGCTTTTTTCGGCGCACTGATCGTCGGCATTGTCGACACGCTGCTGCGGGCCTTCATGCCCATGCTGATGCGCGGGCTGGTGACGAACACATCGGAGGCGGACGCCCTCTCCGCCGGGCTGTCCTCCATGGGCGTCTATGTCCTGATGGCGCTTGTGCTTCTTGTGCGCCCGCAAGGGCTGTTCGCGGCGCGGGGCTGAGCCAGTGGAGCCCGGCAGCCGCAGCACGATCCTCGCCATTGCGCTCGCCCTCGGCGTGCTCTTCGCCCTGCCCTTCGCCGCCGGTTCGCTCGGCAATCCGGCCATGACGACGCTGGCGACGCGCATCCTGATCTACGCCATCGCCGCCGCAAGCCTCAACCTCGTGCTCGGCTACGGCGGCCTTGTCAGCTTCGGCCACGCGGCCTTTTTCGGCATCGGCGGTTACACGGTTGGCATCCTGTTCCATCATCATCGCTTCAACGAGGCCCTGTTCGGTCTGATGCTGGGCACGGACCAGTTCCTGATTACGCTGCCGGCGGCCATCCTCGTCAGCGGCCTGTTCGCCGCAGCAATCGGCGCGCTGGCGCTGCGCACGGCCGGCGTGCAGTTTATCATGATCACGCTGGCCTTCGCGCAGATGCTGTTCTTCCTGTTCGTGGCGCTGAAACGCTATGGCGGTGATGACGGCCTGATCATCCGGCGCCGCAACGGCCTGTTCGACCTCAACATGCGCGACGATACAACTTTCTACTTCGTCACGCTTGTGTTCGTGGTGCTGTTCTTCGCACTGGTCTGGCGCATCGTGAACTCCCGTTTTGGCCTGGTGCTGGGCGGAATCCGGCAGGGCGAGCGGCGGATGGCGGCGATCGGCGTCTCCACCTACCGCTACAAGCTCGCCGCCTTCGTCATCTCCGGCATGGGTGCGGGACTCGCGGGCGCGCTTTGGGCCAATTACGCCCGCTTTGTCAGCCCGGACATGATGCACTGGACCAAATCGGGCGAGCTGATGGTCATGGTGATCCTGGGCGGCGCCGGCACGCTTCTGGGGCCGCTGTTCGGTTCAGCCGCCCTGATCCTGCTGGAGACGGTGCTGGCGGCCTACACCGAACGCTGGCAGGTGTTCCTTGGGCCAATCCTGATCGTGATCATCCTGTTCTTTCGGGGGGGGCTGGCGGGGCTCGTCGATCTGGTGAAGAAGCGGCTATGAGCGCAATCCTCGACATCCGCGCGGTGGTGAAGCGCTTTGGTGGGCTGATTGCCACCGACCATCTCAGCCTTGATGTGAAGCCCGGCGAACTGCATGCGCTGATCGGCCCAAACGGCGCAGGCAAGACCACGATCATCAACCAGCTGATGGGCGAGATCATCCCGGACAGCGGCGAGATCATCTTCGGCGGGGAACCCATGGCGGGGCTCAAGCCTGCCGCGCGTGTGCGCAAGGGGCTTGGCCGCACTTTCCAGATCACCCAGCTCTTGCCGGACTATACGGCGCTCGACCATGTGGCGCTGGCGGTGCAGGCCCATGCCGGCCACAGCTTCCACTTCTTCGGCGCGGCCCGCGCCGACAGGCGGCTGACCGGACCGGCCATGGCGCTGCTGGACGGCCTTGCGCCGCGCGCCGGCGTGAAGGCCGCCTCCCTCAGCCACGGCGAGCGCAAGCAGCTCGAACTTGCCATCGCGCTGGCGGGCGAACCCAGGCTGCTTCTGCTCGATGAGCCGATGGCCGGGCTCGGCCAGGTCGAGACGGCGCAGATGGTGGACCTCCTGAAGGGCCTGAAGGGGCAGATTGCGATGCTGCTGGTCGAACACGACATGGACGCCGTGTTCGCGCTGGCCGACCGCATCTCGGTGCTGGTCTACGGCCGCTGCATCGCCAGCGGCAGCGCCGCCGCGATTCAGGCCAACCCGGACGTCAAGACCGCCTATCTGGGCGAAGGAGACGCCTGATGCTGCGGGTCGAACGGTTGCAGGCGGCCTACGGACAAAGCCAGGTCCTGTTCGATGTCAGCCTCGATATCGGTGACGCCGAGGTGGTCACGCTGCTCGGTCGCAACGGCATGGGCAAGACCACCACGATAAGGACCATCATGGGCCTGACACAGGCGCGGGCCGGACAGGTGAGCTTTGACGGCATGACGCTGACCGGCCGTGCGCCCGAGCAGATCGCGCGGGTCGGCATCGGGCTGGTGCCGGAAGGGCGGCAGGTGTTTCCAACGCTGACCGTTCAGGAAAATCTGGTGGCGACGGCGGCCAATCGCCTGAAGCGCAGCCCTCCGTGGACGCTTGAGCGTGTTTTTTGCCTGTTTCCGCGCCTGAAGGAGCGGACGCAGCAGATGGCGAATACGCTCTCCGGCGGCGAGCAGCAGATGCTGGCCGTGGGGCGCGCGCTGATGACCAACCCGAAGCTGCTCATCCTCGACGAGGCGACCGAGGGCCTTGCGCCGCGCGCCGGCGTGAAGGCCGCCTCCCTCAGCCACGGCGAGCGCAAGCAGCTCGAACTTGCCATCGCGCTGGCGGGCGAACCCAGGCTGCTTCTGCTCGATGAGCCGATGGCCGGGCTCGGCCAGGTCGAG
>JAPLOW010000237.1 GCA_026400555.1 Hyphomicrobiales bacterium | reverse complement strand
GAGTTCGAGAAGTACCGGCAGATCCCACAATATCAACTGATGAACAAGGGCATGAGCCTCGCCGAGTTCAAGTTCATCTACTGGTGGGAGTGGGGCCACCGCCAGTTCGGCCGCTTCATCGGCTTCGCCTGGTTCGTGCCGTTGGTGTGGTTCGCGGCAAAGGGCGTGGTGCGCGGCAAACTGTTCTGGCAGCTCGCCTTCATCGGCGCGCTCGGCGGCCTTCAGGGCGCCATTGGCTGGATCATGGTGCATTCCGGCCTGCAGGAGGGCATGGTCTCGGTCGCGCCAATCAAGCTCACGCTGCACCTGACGTTGGCCTGCATCATCTTCACCAGCATCATCTGGATGTGGTCGAAGCTGGGCGGGCGTGGGGCGGCAGTGCCTGCCCGTGTCAGCCTCGGCGCCCGGCTGATGCTGGCCGGCCTGTTCGTGCAGATCGCACTGGGCGGTCTGGTCGCCGGCCTGGATGCCGGGCTGTCCTTCAACACCTGGCCCCTGATGGATGGCGGCCTTGCGCCATCGGTCTCGACCTTGTTTGTCCAAACCCCGTGGCTGCAGAACTTCGCCGCCAATGGGGCGCTGGTGCAGTTCAACCATCGCACGGGCGCCTATCTCCTGATGGGGCTGGCGCTCTGGCATGTGCTGTCGACGCGGCGTGTGGCGCCTGGCACAGATGCTGCATTCCGCGCCCATCTTCTGGCCGGGCTGGTCCTGTCCCAGGCGGCTCTGGGCGTGGTCACCCTGCTGCTGCAGGTGCCGCTCTGGGCCGGGCTGGCGCATCAGGGCTTCGCAGTCATCCTGCTGGGGGTGGCCGCACGCCATGCCGAGCAGGCGAGGGGTCAGGCTGACAGCGCCTGATCCCAGTCGGCGGTCAGGTCGGCAATGTCTTCGAGCCCGACCGAAATCCGGATCGTCCCGCCGGAAATCCCGAAGGCCTGACGTTCTGTTGCTGTCAGCGTCCGGTGCGTCGTCGAGGCCGGGTGCGACACCAGCGACTTCGTCTCGCCGATGTTGACGAGATGCGAGAACAACGAGAGCTGCTTCAGCACGGTTCGCGCGGCCGGCTCGCCGCCCTTCAGCGTGATCACGAACACGGAGCCGATCCCGTCCGGACAGACCGCACGTGCAAGGTTGTGGTTCGGGCTCGATGGCAATGACGGCAGGGACACGGCCTCAATGGCCGGATGCGCCACCAGATGCGCCGCCAGTGCCTCGGCGTTCTCGCAGTGCTTCCGCATGCGTAACGGCAGTGTCTCGCAACCCATCAGGATGAGAAACGCCGTCGTTGCTGCCATGCCCGGCCCGAATTCGCGCAGGCCGATCAGCCGACAGGCGGTCATGAAGGCGGTTTTGGGATAGGCTTCGGGGATGACCAGATCGTCATACTCCGTCCAGGCCCCGCTGATCAGGTCAAAGCGCGCGTCATCGGCAAAGTTGAACGTGCCGGCATCCACGATCAGCCCGCCGATCGCCTGCCCCGATCCGGCCAAGAATTTTGATGCCGAATGCCAGACAATATCGGCGCCATGCTCGATCGGCCTGAGCAGGGCAGGGGTGGCGAGCGTGTTGTCGACCACCAGCGGGATGGCGTGCCGCTTCGCGACAGCGGCGATTCCCGGCAGGTCGACCACCTCGCCGGTTGGATTGATCACGCTTTCGATGAAGATGCCGCGCGTCTTTGGGCCGATGGCTGCTTCGATGGCCGCCGGTGTCGGGTCCGCCCAATCAACGCCGACGCCGAAGCGCTGGTCGAGGCGCCGAGAGAGGGACAAAGAGCCGCCAAAGATGCGGTTGGCACTGACATAGCGGTCACCTGTTGCGCACAGGGTCGCGATGATTAGCAGCAGAGCGGATTGGCCCGAAGCAACCGCGATAGCACCCGTACCGCCCTCCAGTGCCGCAATGCGCCGCTCAAGCGCGGCCGTTGTCGGGTTCGACCCGCGCGAATAGGAGAAACCGGCCCGCTTCAGGTTGAAGATGTCGGCCCCGTGGTCGAGATCCTCGAACACGAAACCGTTGGTCTGGTAGATCGGCGTGACGCGTGCGCCCGTCTCCGGGCAGGCGCTCGCGCCCGCGTGGACGGCAAGGGTGTTAAGGCCCCAACAGGAAGGGTTGGCCTGGCTCACGCCGCCAGGGCCTGGTCGAGATCGGCGATGATGTCCGCGGCATCCTCGATGCCGATCGACAGGCGCACGACCTCCGGCCCCGCGCCGGCGGCGGTTTTCTGCGCGTCAGTGAGCTGCTTGTGCGTCGTCGAGGCCGGGTGGATCACGAGCGAGCGTGTGTCGCCGATATTCGCCAGATGGCTGAACAGCTTGAGGTTCGACACCAGCTTGACGCCCGCCGCATAGCCGCCCTTCAGCCCGATGGTGAACACCGCGCCTGCGCCCTTCGGCGAGTAGCGCTTGGCGAGGGTGTGGTAGCGGTCGCCGGGCAGGCCGGGATAGTTGACCCAGTCGATCGCGCTGTGGGTGCTGAGATGCGTCGCGACCTGCAAGGCGTTGTCGCAATGGCGCTGCATCCTTAGCGGCAGCGTCTCGATGCCGGTGAGCAGCAGGAAGGCGTTGAACGGCGACAGGGCAGGGCCGAGATCGCGCAGCGACAGTACGCGTGCGGCGATGGCGAAGGCGAAGTTGCCGAAGGTCTCGCCGAGCACCATGCCGTTGTACTCGGGCCTTGGCGCCGAGAGCATCGGGTAGCGTTTGTCGCCAGCCCAGTTGAAAGAGCCCCCATCGACCAGAAGCCCGCCGATGGAATTGCCATGCCCGCCGAGGAACTTGGTCGCCGAATGGATGACGATATCGGCGCCGAACTCGAACGGCTTGATCAGGTAAGGCGACGCCATCGTGTTGTCGACGATCAGCGGGATGTTGGCCTTCTTGGCGATTTTTGCGATGGCCTCGATGTCGACGATGACGCCGCCCGGGTTGGCGATGGATTCGATGAAGATCGCCTTGGTTCGCTCGGTCAGCGCCGCTGCGAAGGATGCGGGCTCATCGGAATCAGCCCAGACGACATTCCAGCCGAAGTTCTTGTAGGCATTGTTGAACTGGTTGATCGAGCCGCCATAGAGCTTCCTGGCCGCGATGAACTCGTCGCCCGGCTGCAGCAGGCAGTGGAAGGTCAGGAACTCGGCCGCATGGCCGGACGCGACGGCCAGCGCCGCCGTGCCGCCCTCAAGCGCGGCCACGCGCTCTTCCAGGACGGCATTGGTCGGGTTGCCGATGCGGGTGTAGATATTCCCGAACGCCTGCAGGCCAAACAGCGAGGCCGCGTGGTCGACATCGTCGAACACGAAGGACGAGGTCTGATAGATCGGCGTGGCCCGCGCGCCGGTGGCTGCATCCGGCGAAGCGCCGGCATGGATGGCGAGGGTCGAAAAACCGGGGTGCTTCGCGGACATGGAAAGGCTCCTGAACTAGCTTTGGCGAACAGTTCGTTCTTTTTACCGAACGAGCGGTGCGTGTCAATGGGAGCCGGTCCGGGGCCAGGGCACCGAACTCGGGTTAACGGCGGTTTTCGGGTTGTTGCAATCGTGATTCGGTGTGGGGTCTGATTCGG
>JAPLOW010000110.1 GCA_026400555.1 Hyphomicrobiales bacterium | reverse complement strand
TGCAGGCTCAGGCTGGTGAGCGGATCGGCGCCATGTCCGGCGACCTTTGCCGCGAGGTCGGCGCCGATCAGGCCCGGCATCAGCGCGTAGGCGATGCGCCAGAGGTAGAGGCTGGGGATCACCAGACCCTTCTCACGATGGACGACGCGGGAGACCTCGTTGATCGGTCCGACATTGCCGCCATGGCCGTTGATGACGATGATCCGCGTCAGGCCGTTGCGGTGCAGCGACGCGATCATGTCGGTCAGCACCGCCGTCAGGGTTGCCTGCGAGATGGCGATGCCGCCGGGCATGGGCCCGAAGAAATCGGCGCCGCCGAAGGGCAGCACTGGCGCCACCAGTGTGCGCGTGCCCGCCGTTGTTGCCTGCACTGCGGCCAGTTCGGCGATCTTCTCGGCGAGCAGATAGTCGCCCATCGGGGCATGCGGGCCCTGATCCTCGTGGCTGCCGAGAGGCAGGAGGATGACCGGGTTCGTCGCCATGATCTCGCGGGCTTCCCCGCCGGTGATCATGCCCATGTGCACTTTCGGTTCCGTGACGCTCATCATGATCGTGGTTTCCCCGTTCCCGTGTCATTCATGGCAGGTCGGCGAGGCGGATGCACGCCACGCCGTGATCATGGTTGGTCTGCGTCAGCGGCGGCACGGCCTCACCGCATGCGGCGATGGCGAAGCTGCAGCGTGTCCGGAAGACGCAGCCCGAGGGCGGGGCGCTTGGGCTTGGTGGCTCGCCGGGCAGCAGGATCCGCGTCGGCCTTCCACCGGTACCGATGCGCGGCGTCGCCGAAACAAGGGCTCGGGTATAGGGATGGCGTGGCGCGTCGAGCACCGATCGGGCCGGCCCTTCCTCCATCACCCGCCCAAGATACATGACCACGACACGGTTACAGAGATGCCGAACAACAGCGAGGTCGTGGCTGATCAGGATGAGCGCGAGCCCGAGATCGCGGCGCAGCCGGTCCAGGAGGTCCAGAATCTGCGCCTGAATCGAGACGTCGAGCGAGGAGACAGGTTCGTCGGCGACAAGGAAGTCGGGACGGCTCGCCAGCGCGCGGGCGATGCCGATGCGCTGGCGTTGCCCGCCCGAGAACTCGTGCGGGAAGCGTTCGGCATGGCTGGGGTCAAGGCCAACCTGTTCGAGCAAGGCATTGACCGCTTCGGGCAACTGGCCAGGTGCGACGAGGCGGTGGATCGCGAGCCCGTCTGCGATCTGGCTGCCGATCCGCCGGCGCGGGTCGAGACTGCCGTAAGGGTCCTGGAAGACGATCTGCATGCGCTGGCGCAGGGCGCGCCAATCTGCCCGAGAGAGTGATTGCAAGGCGCGGCCGTCCAAGCGCACCTCGCCGGAGGCCGGCTTGATCAGGCCCAGCAGCAGCCGGCCGAGCGTGCTCTTGCCCGAGCCGCTTTCCCCGACGATGCCGACAGCTTCGCCCTGCCCGATGCGGAGCGAGACATCCTGAACGGCCCTGACAGCCGGCCCGCGTCCGAACAGACGCTTGCGGCTGAAGCTGACCGAGACATGCTCTGCGACCAGAAGAGGCTCGGCGTCAGGCGTCATGCGCGGCCCTCCCAAAGCGGAGGTCGCCCGCGCGGGCGCAACGCACCTCGCGGCCGTTGCCGAACGGCCGCAAGGGTTGGGCCTCGCCGCAGGGCGGTAGGGCATGGCCGCAGCGCGGGGCGAAGCGGCAGCCTTGCGGGAACTGGTGTGGCGGCGGTACAGCGCCGGGGATTGGTTCCGGCGCCGCGTCGTCCTGCGGAACGGCAGCCAGCAAGGCGGCCGTATAGGGATGGAGCGGCGCGGCGAACACGCTCGCCACCGGTACCTGCTCAACCACCTGTCCGGCATACATCACCATGACGGTGTCGGCGATTTCGGCCACGACGCCGAGGCTGTGGGTGATGAAGATCAGGGCCGAGCCGGTT
>JAPLOW010000010.1 GCA_026400555.1 Hyphomicrobiales bacterium | reverse complement strand
TTCGACCCCAATGGCCTGCTCGACGATCTGAGGAAGGCCTTCGCCGAGCGTGTTCTGAATGCCGAGATGGATCATCATCTGGCCGGTGACGAGGCCGGCAACAGCCGCAACGGCTATGGCCGCAAGATGGTGACGACCGAGACCGGCCGCTTCGAGCTGGAGGTTCCGCGCGATCGCCAGGCGACGTTCGATCCGCAGCTGATCGCCAAGTATCAGCGCAGGTTCCCGGGCTTCGACGACAAGATCGTGTCGATGTATGCCCGCGGCATGAGCACCCGGGAGATCGTGGGGCATCTGCGCGAGCTTTACGGCATCGAGGTTTCGGCCGCTCTCATCAGCGCCGTCACCGACGCGGTTCTCGACGAGATCGCGACCTGGCAGGCAAGGCCGCTGGAGCCGGTCTATCCACTGGTCTTCTTCGATGCGCTCAGGGTCAAGATCCGCGACGAAGGCGTCGTCCGCAACAAGGCCGTCCACGTCGCGCTCGGCGTCCGCGCTGACGGAACCAAGGAGATTCTGGGCCTCTGGCTCGAGCAGAACGAGGGCGCCAAATTCTGGCTGCGCGTCATGAACGAGCTGCGCAACCGGGGCGTCGAAGACATTCTGCTCGCCGTCGTCGATGGCCTGAAGGGCTTCCCCGACGCAATCCGGGCCGTCTTCCCCGAGGCGATGGTCCAGACCTGCGTGGTTCATCTGCTGCGCCACAGCCTGGAGTTCGTCTCCTACAAGGACCGCAAGCTCGTCGCCGCGGCGCTGAAGGGCATCTATCGCGCCATCGACGCCGCCGCCGGCGAGGCGGCGCTCGGCGCCTTCGAGGAGGGGCATTGGGGCCGCCGCTATCCGGCGATCGCCCAGAGCTGGCGGCGCGCCTGGAGCGAGGTCGTGCCGTTCTACGCCTTCCCGGCCGACGTCCGCCGCATCCTCTACACCACGAATGCCATTGAGGCGCTGAACGCCAAGCTGCGCCGGGCCGTGCGCGCACGAGGCCACTTCCCGACCGACGAGGCCGCGATGAAGCTCCTCTTCCTGGTCTTGAACCGCTCCGAAAAGGAGTGGAAGATGGGGCCGCGTGAATGGGTCATGGCAAAAGCCCAATTCGCCGTCATCTTCGGCGAGCGCTTCACAAGGGCCATGGCGGCCTGATGTTCAACCCGCCGCCCAAACACGGAATTGCTGACAGTCCCTTATCGTAGCCGCCGGACGACGCCTTCGCGCGAGGTGGACGTCGCGTTCGCCGTTCGGGAACAAGGCCAAGGGCCTTGACGGCCTTCGGTTCTAGGCAGGCGCCCGTCAGGATCGTTGTCTCGTCCCGATTGGCCTTGTGCACATCCGTGCCCCTTAGGTCGCAGCCACTAAAATCGACGCCGCGAATATCCTGACTGTCTAGCGGCCATCCTCTCAGGTCAAGGTTGCGGAACGCAGTCATCGGGTCGAGACCGGCAGCCCGCGCAATCCCGGCAAGAGAGGCCTCTTCACTCGCCAAGACAGATGTGATGCGGCGGATGGCGTCCTTCGACAGCGACTGTCGGTCGTCCGACATCACTTCGGACGCCCTTCGCCATGGAGCAGATCACTCCAGCCACGCTGATCAGGAAGGCGTCGTCAGACGCCGAGCCGAGCCGCATGTTCCCGCGCAGTAGCGGAAGATCGTGGGGCGCGTCATATCGGGGAGGGTAGGGCGGCCCTCCTTAGAGGTAAGCGCATTTTCCACATGACAGCGCCCACTGCCATGTCGAGGAACCGTCAACCGCCGTAGAGATAGCGGGGAAGCCACAGGGTCATTCCTGGCCAGATATACATGATCACCATGCACAGGATCACGATCAGCATATAGGGCATCATACCGGCGAAGATCTGGTTCAAGGTGACATGCTTGGGTGCGACACCCTTCAGATAGAAGGCTGACATCGCCACCGGCGGAGACAGGAAGGCCGCCTGCAGGTTCACGAAGACGAGGACGCCCCAAAGGATCGGATCGATCCCGAAATGCTTCAGCATCGGCAGGAAGATCGGCACGAAGATCACAATGATTTCAGTCCATTCCAACGGCCAGCCCAGGATGAAGATGATCACCTGCGATAGGATCATGAACTGCAGCGGCGACAGGTTCAGCGAAAGAACCCATCTTTCCAGTAGGGCCTGACCGCCAAGCAGGGCGAAAACTGCGGAGAAGATCGCCGATCCGACAAACAGCCAGCAGACCATGGAGGTTGTCTTCGCTGTCAGGAAAACGGCTTCCTTGGTTCGCTTCCAGTTCAACGATCGCGCCTGGAAGGCCAGCAGGAAAGCGCCTGCCGCGCCCACCGCCGCAGACTCCGTGGCCGTGGTGATGCCGAGCAGAATGACGGCGAGAACGATCACGGTGAGGATGCCAAGCGGCGCGACCGAGTCGGTCAGCAGCCGGATGACCTCGAGACGCTCCGCATTCATGCGCAGGTAGTACCGGAGCATGAAGGCGCCCAGAGCCACAGCAATTCCGCCGAACCACCAGTAGAACGCCGGCGGTGGTCCCTTTTCCGCGTCTGTGGCTTCCGCCTCGGGCAGATTGCGCGAGCCAAGCTGCTCAACCGCCGTGACGACCTCTTCAACGCCAGCTTGCTGGTGGATTACCACATACCACCAGACCGCCCACACAGTGCCGGCGACGATGATCAGTGGCACAAGTGCATAGGTCATCGCGACAAGAAGGTCCCGATAGGCGACGGGCTTGCCATCCTTGACAACAGTCCGGGCCTTTTCGGGACGCAGCAATGCCTTGCACAGCGACAGGAAAATGCCCGAGCCGTAGGCCTCGCGCAGCGCCAAGGTCCAGGGTGGAACCGGGACGCGCATCTGCTCCTCGGAAAGCTTCGGAGCGACCTTTGGATTGAGCAACGCCCATCCCACGATGTAGCACAGATACAAAAAGGCGAGGAAAAAGCCCGGGAACATCGCGGCGGCATAGAGCTTGACCACGGATTGTCCGGCCACTGCCGCATAGACGATAATCATCACCGAGGGCGGGATCAGGATCCCGAGCGTGCCGCCGGCGGTAATGACGCCCGATGCAAGCCGGACATCATAGCCGGCGCGCAGCATCGGGTTGAGCGCAATCACGCCCATCAGCACGACGACTGCGCCAACCAGACCGCTGGCAATGCCCCAGAAGGTGCAGACGAGCAGGGTTGCCACAGCTAGCGCTGCGGGCACGTTCCGGAAGGCAAGCTGCACGGAATAGAACATCTTGTCGACAAGCGCCCCGCGCTCCATCACGTAACCCATCAGCACGAAGAGCGGGATGGAAATCAGCACATCGTTGGTCATCGCGCCGTAGGTGCGCTGGACCATAAGGTCGAAAATCTTGTTCGCGTACCAGGCCTGCGTCGGATCGTAGAACGCAACGTAGCCGAAGATCATCCCCAGCCCCATCAGAGTGAAGGCTGTCGGAAATCCGAGCATGATGACGACAACAATCAGGCCGAGCATGCTCAGGCCGAGGGCGGGATCACTCATGGCTGCTTGTCTCCGCCAAGGCCGCGCTGCCTGGCTACTTCATCGATGGATTGGGTGCTTGCGATGGCAGCTTCGCGGGCCTCGCTGTCAACATGCTGGCTGGCCGCGAGCTGTTGCTCGACGACATCAATCTCAGACACGTCCTTGAGGCGCGATGGCCATTCTCCAGTCCTGAGACACATGATGCAGCGGACGATCTCGGCCAGACCCTGGGTTAGCACCAGAAGGCCGGCGATCGGGATCACAGCCTTGAAATGATAGACGGGCGGCCCGTCGGCCGTGACATTCGAATGCTCATTGATGCGCCAGGAATCAGCCGCGTAGTCGTACCCCGCATAGACCAGCGCGCCGATGCCGGGCAGGAAGAACAGGATGTACAAGACAAGGTCAAGCGAGGCCTGTGTCCGGGGCTGCATTGAGGAATACAGGAAATCACCGCGCACATGCCCGTTCTGGGCGAGCGTGTAGGACAGCGAGCCGTACAGCATATTGCTGGCATCGAAGATCCATGCGGTAGGCATGTTCAGCGCATAGCGCTTAAACACTTCAGCACAAACAAGCAGCATCAGCCCGATGATCAGCCAGGCGGCGAGTTTCCCGACAAAGGTACTCACCGCATCGCAGGCATGGAGAATTCGGTCAACAGTCATGGGTGCCCTCGGCAACCGGCCAATATGACAGCGGCCTGCGCGTATCGCGCGCAGGCCGCCCGTCGGGGTTAGAACGGATCAGAGCTTGTTGCCGACGCCGTTTGGACCCCAGTAATGGGTATACGCCATACGGCGACTGACAACGGTATCCTGCTCCCACTGCGTGACACGCTTGGCAAAGGCAAGCTGCGACTGCAATATCTTGGCGAAGAGCGGGTTCTCGGCCGCCTTCTTCTTGGCCACCTCGTCATACAGTTCAAGCTGGCGCTTCAAGATCGCATCCGGTGTCTTGTAGAACCTGACCCTGTCTTTCGTCTGCATCTCCTCATAATCCTTGGAGTAGCGATCGATCGCCTTCCAGGACATTTCCGCCGACCCAGCCTCAACGGCGTTGGAGATGATCGCCTTCATTTTGTCAGGCAGGGCGTCATACTTCGTCTTGTTGAACATGATTTCGAACTGCTCGGCATTCTGATGATAGCTCTGCAGCATGCAGACCTTGGAGACATCGGGGAAGCCGAGGACGCGGTCGGACGACGCATTGTTAAATTCGGCGGCATCGAGCAGGCCGCGGTCCATCGCCGACACGATTTCACCACCGGGTAGCGCATTCACTGCCAGGCCCATAGCGGTGAAAATGTCGATCGAGATACCAACGGTGCGGTACTTGAGGCCCTTCAGATCCTCCAACTTCGTCACCGGCTTCTTGAACCATCCGAGCGGCTGCGTCGGCATCGGACCATAGGGGAAAGACTGCACATTAGCGCCGATCGAGGCATAAAGTTCGGCCAGCAGCTCCTTGCCGCCGCCATACTTGTGCCAAGAGAGAAGCATGTTGGCATCCATCGCATAGGCCGGACCTGAGCCCCACAATGCGAGGGCGGTCTGCTTGCCGTAGTGATAGACGAGCACGCCATGTCCTCCATCGAGGGTGCCCCTTGAAACCGCGTCGAGCAGGCCGAAAGCCGGAACCACGGCTCCTGCAGGAAGCACCTCGATCTTGAGATCGCCACCGGTCATATCATTGACCTTCTTGGCAAAATCGAGAGCATACTCATGGAAAATGTCCTTCGATGGCCACGTGCTTTGCCAGCGCATCGAGATCGGGCCGGCCTGTTGCGCGAACGCGGGCGCTGCAACCGTTGCGGCAGATGCAAGCGCCGCACTCTTCAGAAACCTGCGACGCGACGAACCGCCGCTCTTTGCATTTGACATGTCTGTATCTCCCTCAAATGGCGCACTCTCACTGAGTGTCTGGACGCATCAATGCATTGACGTGTTGACATTTCAAGCCGGATACTGTGGCCTGCTGCCGGTTTCATGGACGCGCAGTAAAGCTACTCAGACCTTCCGCTCGAACTCAACCTGGCTGAGATAGCCGATGGTCGAGTGCCTGCGGACGACACTGTACAACGAGACGAGAGAACGCCCACGGGACCGAGTTTCGTGAAGTGCTTTATCGGCCAGTTTGGATTTCATCTGATCAAGGCCGTATTTGGCCAAAAGCGCTGGCATCTTGGCGAATTGCGCGTCGGTTAGTGCTTTGCGCCATGTCGCCTGAAATTGCGTTTTGCGCAGCGAAACGCTCATCAGGCGGCAAATCGTTATGTTACGATCAACCATACAAGGCGGCCAACGGCGGCTCAGGGAGATCGTCGCTCTCTATGGGCTCGCCAAGCTCACCGGCCCATCCTGATTTGGCCGGACCGGTCTTAGTTTTCTTACGCCTCTGTCCGCTCTTGGGACCGACGGAATTAGGTTCGCTGGGACCACAGGGGGACCACAACGAACGAGCACCCGACTTTTCCAGAGGTTTTCTTTTCATCAAGCCTTTGTTCTTTATGGATAAAAGGCTGGAGCGGGCGATGGGAATCGAACCCACGACATTCAGCTTGGGAAGCTGACGTTCTACCTCTGAACTACACCCGCGCAAGTGCGATATAATGGCAAGGACGCGCGCTGCGCAACCGCCAAGTCGGCGGTCACGGGGTTGGCCGCACCACGAGCCATGCGTGAGCGGGGTCGTTATGGAAGCGCCAGATGCGCTCCGGGCCGGCCATGACATTCAGATACCACAGGTCGTAGCCATGGGCGGCACCAACCGGGTGATAGCCCTCCGGTACGAGCACGACATCACGATCCTGCACGACCATGACCGCGTCGAGCAAACGGTCATCGGTATAGACGCGCTGCACAGCATAGCCCTGCGGCGGGCTGAGGCGATGGTAATAGGTTTCCTCCAGCCGCGACTCATGCGGCAGGTTCTCGCAGTCATGCTTGTGCGGGGGGTAGCTCGACCAGTGGCCGCCCGGGGTGATCACCTCGACCACGAGCAGGCTCTCGGCATGGGGCGAGGTGTCGGGAAGGATGTTGCGGACATGGCGCGTGTTGCTGCCCTGCCCGCGCGTCTCCTCGCCGACCTCACCGGGCAAAATCAGGCGCGGCGGTAATCTGCCGGTGGCGGGTGCTGAACAGATCGCGACCTCGCAAGCGGTGACAGCCGTAAGTTCGACGATTCTGGCGGGCGGGACATAAAGCGAGGCCGGCTTGCCGCCAAACGGGTTGGACCGGCCGCCGATCATGCCGAACCCGTGCCCATCGACACGGGCAGCCGCCTCACCGGCAACCATCACCACGCACAGTTCGCGGCCCTGTCCGGTGCGGCGCAGGACCTCTCCGGCCCTCAGATCAACCACTTCGAAACCGACATAGGTCCATCGCGCATTGGCCGGCGTGATGTCATGGACAGACGCGCCTGGCGCGAGGACGGGGCGACATAACAGATTTGGCATCAGCTGAGGCCCTCTGCCGCGAGTGTGGCGCGCAGATGCGCCACGCCCGTCTTCGCATAGGTCAGCGGGTGGGCCTTCACCGGGTCCTGTTCGGCCTCGACAATGACCCAGCCGCGGTAGCCCTTCAGCGCACGGAACACGGCGCGGTAGTCGACCATGCCGTCGCCCGGCACGGTGTAGACCCCGAGCTCGGACCCTTTGCCGAGGATCGCGTCAAGAAAACTCCAATCGCCGGCGCGGGCCTTGTCCATGATCGGGCGGCGCACATCCTTGGCATGCACATGGCTGATGCGGGCGCGGTAGGCTGTCGCCAGTTCGGCCGGATCGGACCCGCCCCAGGTGGCGTGGCCGGTGTCGAGCAGCAGGTTCACGGCGGGGCCGCAGCCCGCCATGAAGGCCTCGATATCGGCGCGGCTTTCCACGATCGTGCCCATGTGGTGATGGTAGCACAGCCTGAGGCCCTCATCCCGCAGGCGGTCGGCCAGTTCGGTCATCCGCGCACAGAACGGCGCCCAGTCCTCCGCCGCGAGCCGCGGCCGGCGCGACACAGGCATGGCCCGGTCACCGTGGATGGCGTTCGAGGTCTCGGCGACGATGAAGATATCGGTCCCCATCGCCTTCAGCAGGTCCCGGTGCGGCTTCGCCAGATCGAATTCAGTCCTTGCGTCGCGCCGGAGAAGCTCGACCGAATGCCAGCCCCCAACGCAGGCCATCCCGAACGGCGCCAGCGCGGCCTTCAGCGCCGCCGCCTCGCGCGGGAACTTGTGGCCCAGCTCCATGCCGACAAAGCCAGCCTCGCGCGCCTCCGCCAGACAGGTTTCGAGTGGCGTGGCGCCACCGATCTCCTGGAGGTCGTCGTTGGACCAGCCTATGGGATTGGCTCCGATCCTGATCGCTGCCGTGCTATGCATCGCGGTCAGTCTCCCAGTCGCTGCGCCTTGCGGGCGGCGTCATAGGCCTTGCGGGCCTTGCGGACGCCGGCGCGCTCGGACACCTCCGGCACGGCGACATCCCACCAATGACCCCCGGCCTCGGTGGAGGCCAGCGGGTCGGTATCGATGACGATGACGCTGGTGCGTTTCGCCTTGCGGGCCTCAAGCTTGTCGAGGCCGCTGACCTTGGTGGCGATGGCTCCCAGTGACGCTGCGTGCGCCGCAAAATCGATGGCGGGCAGTTCGAGATGCGCCGTATTGCGCAAGAGGTTGTTGAAGGGCGCGCCGCCCGTGGCGACCTGCAGGCGGTTGATGCAGCCATAGCCCTTGTTATCGAGCACCACGATCGTCAGGTTCATGCCGAGCATGATGGAGGTGGCGATCTCGGAGTTCATCATCAGGTAGGAGCCATCACCCACCATCACCGTCACATGGCGGCCCGGGTCCGCCATCTTGACGCCGAGACCTCCGGCGATCTCATAGCCCATGCAGGAAAAGCCATACTCCATGTGGTAGCCGCCGGGCGCGCCGGCCTGCCAGAGCTTGTGCAGTTCGCCTGGCAATCCGCCCGCCGCGCAGACGACGACGTCATCCGGCATGGCCTGGCGCTGTACCGCGCCGATCACGGCCGCATCACTGGGCAGGTCATCGGCGGTCGGCGCCGTCGCTGCCGCCGCATCGGCCAGCCACTTGCCCTTGCGCTCGCTCGCCTTGCCTGCCCAGCCGGGAGGCGCGCGCCAGTTGCCGAGGGCGTCCGAAAGTTGCTCGAGCCCGATCCTGGCGTCACAGACCAGCGGCTGGGCCCGGTGCTTGCCGGCATCAAACGCCGCGACGTTAAGGCCGACGATCCGCATCGCTGGATTCTGGAACAGGGCCCAAGACCCGGTGATGAAGTCCTGCAGCCTCGTGCCGACGGCCAGCACGAGATCGGCCTCGCGCGCCATGGCATTTGCGGCGGCCGTGCCGGTGACGCCGATGGCGCCGAGGTTGAGCGGATGGTCCCAGGGCAGGCTCGACTTGCCCGCTTGCGTTTCGGCGCAGGGCACGCGGTGGGTTTCACAGAAGGCCAGAAGACGCTGTTCCGCCTCGCTGTAGAGGACACCGCCCCCAGCAATGATCAGCGGTTTCTTCGCAGCCGCCAGAAGGGCGAGAACGGTCTGGAATTCATGCCGGTCAGGCTCGGGGCGCCGGGGCAGCCAGAGGCGTTCCTCGAAGAAGCTCGCGGGATAATCGAAGGCCTCCGCCTGGGTGTCCTGGCACAGGGCCAATGTGACGGGGCCGCATTCGACCGGATCGGTCAGGACCTGCAAGGCCCGGTTCAGGGCCGGGATAATCTGTTCCGGGCGCGATATCCGGTCGAAGTAGCGCGAGACCGGGCGAAAGCAGTCATTGGCGGACACCGTGCCGTCGCCGAAGTTCTCGACCTGCTGCAGCACCGGGTCTGGCCGGCGGCTGGCGTAGACATCGCCCGGCAGGAGCAGCACCGGCAGCCGGTTGACATGGGCCACGGCGGCGGCCGTCACCATGTTGGTCGCGCCGGGGCCGATCGAGGTCGTGCAGGCGAGCATTCTGCGCCGCCGCGAGGCCTTGGCGAAGGCGATCGCGGCATGGGCCATGGCCTGTTCATTGTGGGCTCGGAAGGTCGGAAGCTGCTCGCGCGCGCCGTGGAGCGCCTCGCCAAGGCCTGCCACATTGCCATGGCCGAAGATGGCGAACATCCCGGCCACCAGCGGCTGGCGTTCGCCGCCAATCTCGGTCGATTGCGCCGCCAGAGCCCGCACGAGGGCCTGCGCCATGGTCAGCTTCACTGTGGTCACGCCCGCCCCCGCATTGATCGCCTGCCATCGTCAAAAGCCCGAGCCAGGGTTGAAAAGCGCTCCGCCATGGCCCGAATCGCGGCGTCGTCATCAAGAGCGCCTGAAAGCCAGCCGCGCAAGGCGTCACCGAAGATGGAGCGCCCGCCGACAAAGCCGACGAGCTGCGGCATGGCTGCGGCGGCGGCAATCTCGGGGCCGGATTCCGCCGAACGCGCGATCACGACAAGGCCCCGACACCGCGGATCGTGATGCGCGAGAACGGCCTCGATCGCCCGCCAGCCCTCGGCGGTGGCCTGCGCCTCGATCAGCCAGAGATCGGGCTTCAGACCCTGTCCATAAAGATCAGCCAGCAGGGCCGCCGTGGTGCTGCCAGGGCCGGCCAGCGCCTCGATCATGGTTTCGCGCCCGCCCGCACGGCTGACGGCCATGGCCTGCCGGATTTCGGGGAGGCGCCGGTCGAGCGGCGTCCGGGCGTCGGGCCGTGCATTGGCGATTAGCTTGACCACCTGATCGACCGGCCACTCCAGCGGATGGCTGGCGAAGGCGGCGCTGTCGCCATGGGGAAATTGGCGCGCCAGCCAGAGACGGTGGCGTCGCGCCTCGAACAGGGCCTCACGGCCGAGGTCGCCGTCGAGGAACATGCCGTAGCCTTGCTGCCCGCCGGACACCGCAAGGCAGGCCCGCACCGCAAGTTGCTTGAAGGCGGGAATGCGGGCCGGATCGGCACCAAGACCAAGCGCCACGGGCGCCAGATCGTGTGCGCCATGATCGATCGACAGGATCCGCAACGACGATGGCGCCGGGCGCCGCGTCGTCGCATGGTGGATATGGTTAAGCGTCTCGTCATGGCGCAGCGCGCGATGCGGCGAGCCGACGGTCAGGAAATGCTGCAGTTCGGCGAAGGTCGGGCTCTCGGGGAAGCACAGCAGCCGAGAGACCGCGAAGGCACCGCAGGCATTGGCGTAGGCGCAGCTTGTCTCCAGCGTCTCGCCGCGCAACCAGCCGCGCAGGAAGCCGGAGAGAAAGGCATCCCCCGCCCCCAGAACATTGTAGACCTCAACAGGAAAACCCGGCCCGCGAATACCCTGCTCGATGTCAGCGGGAATCTCTCCCGGGAAGGCGACACAGCCCATCGGCCCACGCTTGCAGACCATCAGCGCACCGGGCGCAAGCCGGCGCAGGATGCGCAGGGCTTCCAGCGTCGATTCCGACCCTGCCGCGATGTGGAGTTCCTCCTCCGTGCCAACGATCAGGTCGCAATCGGGGATGATCGCCTTGAGATGTCCGGTGACGGTGTCCGAGCGCATGTAGCGCTCTTCACCCGCGCCATGGCCTGCGAGGCCCCAGAGATTGGGCCTGTAATCGATGTCGAAGACGACCTTGCGCCGGTGCGCCCGCGCGATCCGCATGGCCTTGCGTTGCGCTGCGGCGGTATGCGCCTGCGCGAAATGGGTGCCGGTCACGACGATGGCGGCGGCCGAGGCGACGAAGGCTTCGTCGATGTCGCTTTCGTCCAGCGCCGCGTCGGCGCAGTTCTCCCGGACGAAGATCAGCGGAAAGGTCCGGTCGTCGCTGACGCCGAGCAGGACCAGCGCCGTCAGCCGCGCCGGGTCGGTGTGGACGCCTTCCGTCGCCACGCCCTCGCGGATCATCTGCTCGCGAATGAAGCGCCCCATGTGCTCGTCGCCGACGCGGGTGATCAGACCCGATTTCAGTCCGAGGCGTGCGGTGCCGATGGCGATGTTGGCCGGGCAGCCGCCAACCGCCTTGGAGAAGCTGGCCATGTCCTCCAGCCTGCCGCCGATCTGCTGCCCGTAAAGGTCAACCGAGGAGCGGCCGATCGTGATCACGTCGAGGGCGGGGGCCGTCTGCGCAATGGATGTCATCGCGCGGGCTCACGGAACCAGAGGGTCGGCGCCGACGCCGACGACCGTCTGGTCGAAATCGATGTTGGCGCCGGTCATCAGCCCGGATTCGCCGGACGCCAGATAGGCGCAGGCCCGGGCGACCTCCGCTGGATCGATCAGGCGGCCGAAGGGCCTGTCCCTGACCGCCTCCTCAAGCCAGCCGTCCGTGGCGCCATGGTAGGTGCGCATGACGCGCTCCTCGCCGGGCGTGTGCATCCAGCCGATGTTGAGGCCGTTGACCCTGATGCGGTGCCTGACAAGCGAGTGCGCGACATTGCGTGTCAGCGTCGCCAGCGCGCCCTTGCTGGTCGAGTAGGCGCTCAAGAAGGGCTGGCCGCCATGGGCCGACATCGACTGGATGTTGATGATCGAGCCCGGCGACCTGTTGCGCACCATGATGCGCGCGGCTTCCTGGATGAGGAAAAACGGGGCCCGCAGGTTGACGTTGAACAGCTCGTCGAAGCGCTCCTGCGTCGTGTCGAGAATGTCGCCGCGATCGGTCAGCCCGGCGGCATTGACCAGTACGTCGACCTTGCCAAAGTGCGAATCAGCCGCCCGCACCACGGCCCGGGCCTGGTCGACATCCGCGAGATCGGCGGGCACGAACAGCGCGTCCACGCCAAGGTCGGCCAGACGCGCACGGACCGCCTCGCCATGGACGGCATTGCGCCCGCAGATGACCACGCCAGCGGCGCCGATGCGGGCAAAATGGGTGGCAATCGCCTCGCCCAGTCCCTGCGTGCCGCCGGTCACCACCGCGACCTTGCCATCAAGGCGCGGACCTGAATCCGCCATCGTGCCTGCCTCCCCCGCTGGGACATGGCTGCCAAACCTGCTTGCCGTGCCCGTCCCTTGCGTCGATCAAATCAGAAGCTAGGCTCAAGATCAAAGCATGATATGTAGCCAACAAATCAAAATGGCATGGCGAGGAGCGCGAGCGTGATCAGGGTCGGGTTGCTGGGAGCGGGCCGCATCGGCCAGATTCATGGCCGCAATGTCGCCGCATCAAGCAAGGCCAGACTGGCGGCAGTGGCCGACGCGCTGCCTGACGCCTGTTTGTCGCTGGCGACGGAACTGGGCGCGAAGGCCGCCAGCGTCGAAGCGGTCATCCTGGACCGCGACATCGATGCGCTGCTGATCTGCACGCCGACCGATACCCATGCCGACCTCATTGAGGCCGCCGTCAAGGCCGGCAAGGCCGTCTTCTGCGAAAAGCCGGTCGACCTGTCGTCGGACCGGATCAGGGCCTGTCTCAGGGTGGTGGCGAAGGCCGGCCTGCCGCTGATGATCGGCTTCAACCGGCGCTTCGATCCAAGTTTCGCGGAGGCGCGGAGGCGCATCGCCGCCGGGGGGATCGGCGCGGTGGAGCTGGTCAGCATCATCTCGCGTGATCCATCCCCGCCGCCGGCCAGCTATGTGGCGCGCTCCGGCGGCCTGTTCCGGGACATGATGATCCATGATCTCGACATGGCGCGCTTCCTGCTCGCAGAGGAGCCCGTCGAGGTTCACGCCGTCGGCTCCTGCCTCGTCGATCCGGGCATCGGTGCGGCCGGCGATGTCGACACCGCAGCGGTCCTGCTCAAGACGGCCTCCGGCAAGATCGCGCAGATCACCAATTCGCGGCGGGCCAGCTACGGCTACGACCAGCGTTTCGAGGTGCATGGCAGCCTCGGCATGGTGCGGGCGCAGAATGTGCCGACCAGCACCGTCGAGGTCGCGACCGGGCAGGGCTTTCTGGCCGATCCGGTGCTGCCGTTCTTTCTGGAACGTTATGCCGCCGCCTACCGCGCGGAACTCGATCACTTCCTGACATCGGTCGCGGCGGGCACGCCCCCTTCCCCGTCAGGCGAGGATGGCCTGAAGGCCCAGCTCCTGGCAGACGCCGCAACCCATTCCCAGCAGACCGGGCAGCCGGTGCGCCTTAGCCTCTAACGCCGAACGCCCGCCATGACCTTGAATCCGCTGTCCGACGCGGCGCTCAGCGCGCGCTTTCAGGCCCTGTCCGGCATTGCCGTCGAACTTGGTCATCTGGCGATGGGCTACTTCAACGACCAGGCCTCGCTCGGGACGACCATGAAGGGCTTCCAGGATTTCCTGACGGTGGCTGACGGCGCTGTCGAGGCGCTGTTCCGCAAGCGGATCGCCGCAAGCTTCCCGGGCGACACCGTGATGGGCGAGGAAATGGGCGGGGCCAATGCGGACCGTCTCTGGATCATCGATCCGATCGACGGAACGGCCAATTTCGCGCGCGGCGACCGGCAGTGGTGCGTCTCGATCGGCTTCGTCGCGAACGGCGTGCCGGAGCTTGGAATCATCCACGCGGCGGCGCTCGGCGAAACCTGTCTGGCGCGGCGCGGGCACGGCGCAACGATGAACGGCAAGGCGATCAACGTCGCGCCCACCACCGACATGCGCCGGGCCACGGTGGAATTCGGCTGGTCGCCCCGCCTGCCCTATGCTCCCTATCTGGAGGCGCTGGCGCGGCTCAACGCGGCGGGAGCGAACATCAAGCGCAGCGCCTCGGGCGCGCTGGGCGTTGCCCATGTCGCGATGGGCCGGACCGATGCCTATGGCGAACTGCACATCAATTCCTGGGATGTCGTGGCCGGGCTCGTGATCGCGTCCGAGGCGGGCGCGCGGATCAATGACTTCTGCAGCGGCGACTGGGTGCTGAAAGGGAATCCGATCCTGGTCAGCACGCCGGCTCTCTGGGACGTCATGCACGCAGCCAGCGGAATCGCACATGCGGCGCATCCCGCTGATTGACAGCCGTTCGTAAGGCGGCGAACACTGTTCACAATGAGAAAAAGTCTTCCGGGAGAAACAGCCATCATGACGATCATCCTGTCCGTTCGCCGGATTGCCCTTGGCTTCGCCTGTCTGCTCGGCCTTGGCGCCGCAGCCAGCCCTGCCGCCGCCCAGGGCGAGCTCACCGTCTACTGCTCCGTGCAGGAGGAATGGTGCCGCCCGATGATGCAGGCCTTCGAGCGTTCGACCGGCATCAAGGTGTCGATGACGCGCAAGTCCTCCGGTGAGACCTACGCGCAGATCAAGGCGGAAGCAGCCAATCCGCGCGGCGACATCTGGTGGGGCGGCACGGGCGATCCGCACCTGCAGGCGGCCGAAGAAAACCTCTCCGAGACCTATCAGTCGCCGGCGCTGGCGCAATTGCTGCCATGGGCGCGCAAGCAGGCGGAGCAATCCGGCTTCAAGACCGTCGGCATCTATGCCGGCGCGCTCGGCTATTCATACAACACCCAGCAACTGCAGCGCCGCAACCTGCCGGCCCCGGCGTGCTGGGCGGACCTCGCCAAGCCTGAGTACCGCGACGAGGTCCAGGTCGCCGATCCGAACTCATCGGGTACGGCCTACACCAAGGTGGCGACGCTCGTGCAACTGATGGGCGAGGACAAGGCCTTCGAGTTCATGCGCGCCATGCACCGCAACGTGAACCAGTACACCCGCTCGGGCGCAGCCCCCGCCCGCGCCGTCGCCACGGGAGAAAGCCTGATCGGCATCACCTTCCTGCACGATGCGGTCACGCAGGCGATCGCCGGAGCGCCGGTGAAGATCGTCGCACCCTGCGAGGGCACCGGCTACGAGATCGGCTCGATGTCGATCATCAAGGGCGCCCGCAACATGGCGAACGCCAAGCGCTTCTACGACTGGGCGCTGACCCCGGAAGCGCAGGCGCTGGCGATCGAGGCCAACTCCTATCAGGTTCCGTCGAATTCCGCCTCGAAGGTGCCACCCCAGTCGCCCAACCTCGCCGACATCAAGCTGATCGACTACAATTTCGCCAAGTTCGGCTCGTCGGCCGAACGCACGCGCCTGCTGGCCCGCTGGGATGCAGAAGTCCGCAATGCGCCGCGCCGCTGAGGCTGCGGCCCCGAGCGGACACTGACCTGATGCGCAGGCGCTCCGCCGACCGCGGCACGGTCGACATGGCCGCGTCCGCCGCTGCGGCCATCGCCTTCCTCGTTCTGCCCTGGGCCTTCGTCGACGACATGCGGTCGGGGGTCGCCTGGGTGCTGGACGGACGATGGCCGATCGTGCTGCCGGTCCTTGCCGCGCTGGCCTGCGGCGTCCTCGGGAGGCGCGGCGCCGAGACAGGGCAGGCGCGCACCGGCGCAGCCGCATTCGGGCTAGCGGCGCTGCTTCTCTACGGCTTTATGCCAGGCCTGTTCGACGGTCGGCCGGCCTTGGCGATGGGGGTGGGAGCGGCCATCACGTCAGCAGCGCTGATCGTGCATCTGGCGCGGGGATTTGCCGCCTGCGGGGCCTTCAAGGCCGATCGCTGGGTCGCCACGACGACCGTCTCGATTCTGGCCACTGTGCTGCTGTTCGTGTTCTTTCCGGTGGCCAAGGTGCTGGCCAGCGCCTTCCTCGACAAGACCGGGGCCCTCGACCTCGGGCTGACTGCAACGCGCCTTGCGGCGCCCGACATCTGGTCGCTGGCCTGCCTGACCGCGAACGCCAGTTGCGGCGTGGTGGCGAACACCGTGATCCTCGGCGTTCTGAGCGGTGCGATCGCGACCTTTCTCGGTCTGGCCTTCGCGCTGCTGGCGCAGCGCGGCGGCATGAAGAACACGCGGCTGTTCGACGCCCTCTCGATCCTGCCGATCATCACACCACCCTTCGTCATCGCGCTGGCGCTGGTGGTGCTGTTCGGACGAACGGGCATCGTCACCACCTTTCTCGACACCTGGTTCAACATTCCGCGGTCGCGCTGGATCTATGGCCTGTCCGGCGTGCTGATCGCGCAGGTGCTGTCGCAGACGCCCCTGTCCTACCTGATGTTGCGCGGGGCGCTGCAGGGCATCTCGCCGTCTCTGGAGGAAGCCGCGCAGACCCTGCGCGCCAGCCGCTGGCACACCTTCCGGACCGTGACCTTCCCGCTGCTGCGGCCAGCCATCGCCGCCTCCTTCCTGCTCGGATTTGTCGAGAGCCTGGCCGATTTCGGCAATCCGCTGGTGCTGGGCGGCTCCTTCGAGGTGCTGTCGACCAAGATCTTCTTCGCGGTCGCCGGCGCACAGCACGACCCGGGCCGGGCGGCGGTGCTGGCGCTAATCCTGCTGGCGCTGACCTTGTCGGCATTCTGGATGCAGATGGTCTGGCTCGGCAAGAGTTCCTACGTCACCGTGACCGGCAAGGGCGACAATGGTGTGCCGCTGCCGCTGCCGCGGGGCGTGCGCCTCGCCTCGCTCGGCGTGGTGGTGCCGTGGATCGTGATGACGGTGGCGATCTACGGGATCATCATCGTCGGCGGCTTCGTCACCGACATCGGCCGCGGCGTGATGGACCCGACCTGGCGCCATATCCTCACCGGCTTCAAGATCGAGTGGACCGAGCGTGGTCTGTTCTTCTCCGGCTCGGCCTGGGATTCGTTCTTCGTGACCGTAATGGTCTCGGCCGTGGCCGCGCCGATCACGGCCCTGATCGGCATCCTGACGGCCTATGTCCTGTCGCGGCACGACTTCGTCGGCAAGCGAACCTTCGAGTTCGTCACCATGCTGGCCTTCGCCATTCCGGGCACGGTGATCGGCGTTGCCTACATCGTCGCCTTCAACGTGCCACCGATCGAGATCACGGGCACGGGCCTGATCCTGATCATCTGCTTTGTCTTCCGCAACATGCCGGTCGGGGTCAGGGCCGGCATCGCGGCGCTGAGCCAGATCGACAAGTCGCTGGACGAAGCGTCGACCACGCTCGGGGCGTCCACCGGATACACGGTCCGGCGCGTCACGCTGCCGCTGCTGAAGCCAGCGATCATCGCCACGCTGGTCTTCTCCTTCGTGCATGCCATGACCGCGGTCAGCGCCATCATCTTCCTGGTCACGGCCCGCTACAACATGGCCACGGCCTATATCGTCAACCGCGTCGAGGCCGGCGAGTATCCGCTGGCCATCGCCTACTCGTCCCTGCTCATCATCTTCATGCTCGCGGTCGTCATCGGCATCCAGATGCTGGTCGGCGAGCGCAAGCTCGGCCGCCGTAATGTGGCGGCAAGCCCCCTCACCACCGGAGCCCGTTGATGTCCCGCGCTGCCTCCGTCACGTTCACGGACGTCTCCAAGTATTACGGCAAGGTCGGCGCGGTCCGCGGCGTTTCCTTCGAGGTTGCGGCGGGGACGCTGGTGACGCTGCTCGGCCCCTCGGGCTGCGGCAAGACCACGACGCTGCGCCTGGTCGCCGGGCTGGAGCTTGCCACCAGCGGCACCATCCGCATCGGCGATGAGGATGTGACGCGGCTGGGTGCTGCTGAGCGCGATGTCTCCATGGTGTTCCAGAGCTATGCCCTGTTCCCGCATCTGAGCGTGCTCGACAACGTGATGTACGGTCCATTGGCGTCAGGCGCGAAACGCAGCGACGCCGAAGCCATGGCCCGCGAGAAACTCGGTCTTGTCGGGCTCTCCGGCTTCGAGGGACGCCTGCCGTCGGAGATGTCGGGCGGCCAGCAGCAACGCGTGGCGGTCGCCCGTGCCATCGTGCTCGAGCCCCGCGTTCTGCTGTTCGACGAACCGCTGTCCAATCTCGACGCCAAGCTGCGCCGCAAGGTGCGCGACGACATCCGCGACCTGCAGCAGCGGCTGGGCCTGACCGTGCTCTATGTCACCCATGACCAGGAAGAAGCGCTGGCCGTCTCCGACAAGGTCATCGTCATGGACAACGCCGTGATCGCCCAGGAGGGCACACCGGAAGATCTCTACGAGCGCCCGAAAAGCCGCTTTCTGGCTGATTTCATTGGTGCGGCCAACCTGATCGAGGGTTCGTTCAGGCCGTCCGAGGCTGGAACGGTCTTCATGGCGGGCGACGTGCCATTGCAGCTCGGGCGGATCACCGCGCCCCCGGACGCGACCGCCCTGGCTTTGAGGCCGGACCGGCTGAGCCTCGCGCCAAACCAAAGCGGCCGGCTCACCATCCAGCGGCGGGCCTATCTCGGCCATTCCTGGGAATACACGCTCGACGCGCCCTGGGGTGAGGTGCTCGTGCTGGCGCCAACCGGCCCGGCTCCGCTGGCGAAGGGCCAGACGGTCGATCTCGCAATCGATCCAGCCGCCGTGATCGTCCTGACCGGCTCCAAGCAGGGTGGTTGACCACGCCCGGCCATGGCCTGGCCCGGTCATGGCACGCGCCATGCTTGCCGTCCTGTCCGCAACACGGCCCATTCTCAGCAAGGAGCTCCCATGGACACGCTCGACC
>JAPLOW010000152.1 GCA_026400555.1 Hyphomicrobiales bacterium | reverse complement strand
GCCTGAGCCGGGCAGCCGCCATGACCATCACGGTTCGCGGCGCGGAGAAGCGCTATGTCAGCCGCGGCCGTGAGGTGCGCGCGCTCGACAACGTCGATCTCGACATCGCGGCGGGTGAGTTCGTGGCCTTTGTTGGTCCGTCCGGCTGCGGCAAGTCCACCTTGCTGAACATGGTGGCCGGGATCCTGCCTCTGACCGGGGGCACGATCCGTCATGACGGCGTCGCGGTCAGCGGGATCAACCGCGCGGTCGGCTACATGACGCAGGTGGATTCGGTGCTGCCCTGGCACACGGTGTTCGAGAATGTCGAACTGCCGCTGAAGTTTCGCGGCGTGCCGGCCGCGGAGCGCAAGAGCCGGGTCGACGCGATGCTCGCGCGGGTCAACCTGACCGGTTTCGAAAGCAGCTTTCCGGCCGAACTCTCCGGCGGGATGCGCAAACGGGTCGCCCTGGCTCAGGTCCTGGTCTACGATCCTGGCACGCTGCTGATGGACGAACCCTTTGGCGCACTGGACGCCCAGCTCAAGCTGCTGATGCAGGCCGAGCTCCTCGCGATCTGGCAGGCCACCGGCAAGACCGTCGTGTTCGTGACGCATGACCTCTCGGAAGCGGTAACGCTGGCCAGCCGTGTGATCGTGTTCTCGGGCCGTCCGGGACGGATCAAGGCGATCGAGACGGTGCCGCTTGCGTATCCGCGCGATCCGTTCAAGGTCCGCTTCCTGCCCGAATTCGAAGCCTGCTACGCCAAGCTCTGGGCGGCGCTTGCGCCCGAGATCGCCAAAGGGGAGGCCGTCTAGATGTCGGCCCATGCTGATGAAGCCGCCGCCATCGGCGGGGGTAAGACCGCCGCCGTCGCCGCCTGGGATGCGGAGCAGAGCGCGCGGCGCCGGCTCATTCTGGTTGGCCGCATCGTCGTCGGCGTGGCGCTGGTGGCCTTCTGGGAATATGCCTCGGGCCGGATGATCGACAAGCTGTTCGTCTCATCGCCCTCGGCCGTGTCGCTGAGGCTCTGGCGCTGGCTTGGCGACGGCAGCCTGTGGAACCACCTGTCGATCACGCTGTACGCGACCGCGCTCGGTTTCATCATCGGCTCGCTGGTTGGTTCGGTATCGGCATCGAGTCAAAAGTTGCCGTCTCGGCCTCGATCGTGTTCTTCGTGGTGTTCCTCAATACCTATGCCGGGGTGCGTGACGTCAACCCGATCTACATTCACGCCACCCGCATCATGGGCGGCAACGAGTATCACGTGCTGCGCCACGTCATGATCCCGTCGGCCGCATCCTGGGTCATTACCGGGCTCAAGGTCTCGGTGCCCTATGCGCTGGTCGGCACGGTGATCGGCGAGTTCATGTCATCGAACCGGGGGATCGGCTTCATCATCGCCCAGGCGACCGGCCTGTTTGACACGACATCGGTGTTCGCCGGTCTGGTCATCCTGGGCGTCGTCGGCGCGGTGATCAATGTCGGCCTGCGCCATGCGGAAAGCTGGCTGCTGCGCTGGAAGGCGCAGGACTAAACCATCGCGCAGAATTGGGCGCCGGTTCTGGTCGTAGCCAAGGCGCCAAGCGCTTCTCCCTGATCATCGTGCCGCAGGGGATGGATGTCATCTTGATGCGGAAGTATGCCGGACAACATCGGCTGCCGCCAACCGTCAGGTACCGGATGCGGCGGTTCGCTGAACCCACGCCGCCACAAGCGGGCGATAGGCCTCAAGCTCCGTCATCAGCCTCGGATCTTCCGCCATGGCGGCGAGTGTCCGGATCATCCGCGGGCCCGGCCGTGCTGTCAGCGCCAGGGGCGGGGTGATGGCGTCCAGCCAGAGCAGGCAGGCCGCGAGGCCACAATCGGCCATCCCCGGTTTGACGCCCAGGATGAACGGCCCGGTTTGGTCCATCGCCCCCTCAATCAGGCTCAGGCTGGCCCCGATCCTGCTGTCGGCCGATGTCACGACCTCAGGCCGGCGGCCGGCGGGCGCGACCTGTCCGAACAGGCTCCGGATGGCGGCCTCGAGCCTGAGGTCAACCCAGCGCGACAGCATCCGCATGCGGGCCCGCTGCCGGATGTCGGCCGGAAAAAGCGCCTCGCCCTCGCCGCGATCCTCCAGATATTCGATGATGCTGTCGGTCTCGGTGAGCATCAGATCGCCATCGATCAACGCCGGGATCGTGCCGGCCGGGTTGATCTCACGATATGCGTCGGAGCGGTAGCTGCCGCCCGGCGGGTCGCGCAGCTCGATGGACAGCCCCTTCAGACGCAGCGCCAGCCTCAGCTTGACGCTGTAGAGCGACATGGGGAGCTGAAAGATATGCATGTCACGCCCTCGGTTCGACTCTGGTGCGGACTGACGATAACCTGTGCCGGCAACCGAAGGATATGGCTGATTGATGCGCCTTGAGTTGATGACCTCGCCGGCTGTGGCAGCCTACCTTGCCGAAAGGCAGGGGATCGTGATCCCGGTCGGCGCCACTGAACAGCATGGGCCCGATGGCCTGATCGGGACGGATCATCTTTGCGCCGAGGTGATCGCGCGACGCTTCGGGCAGGAGCATGGCGTCATGGTCGCCCCGACGCTGAGCTATGGGATGTCGCAATTCCATCTCGGCTTCGCCGGCACGATCACGCTGCGACCGTCGACCCTGACGGCGCTGGTGCATGACATCATCGCCTCGCTGGCCGCAACCGGCTTCACCCGCCTGTATTTCCTCAATGGCCATGGCGGCAATCTCGCTCCGGTCCGCTGTGCCATCCAGGAGTTCTATGCAGCGCGGTCGCTGAGCGGTGATGCGACCCCGGCCAAGGTCCATTGCCGGCTGAGGAGCTGGTGGGAGATGCCGTCGGCGGATGCCCTGCGCAAGGCGCTCTATGGCGATCAGGAAGGCTATCATGTCACGCCGTCCGAGGTCGCGATCACCATGGCGTCGCACCCGGATCATATCACCCGTTTCGAACGCCCGGCCCCGCCGCAGCCAGGACAGGATGTGCTGCTCCATGCCGGCGACAACTACTATGACGCGGCGGACTACCGGGCGCGCTACCCGGATGGACGCGTGATCTCGCATTCCGCGCTGGCGACGCGCGAGGATGGTGACAGGTTCATCGCACTGGCAGCAGAGGACCTGGCGAGGGATTTCGCCCTTTTCTGCGCCGCGCGCTGAGAGCGCCGCGTGCGGCCAGCCGCTCAGTGGCCGCGGTCGCTGGCGCCCATATGTCGCTCGAGGCGGCGCACCAGCCACGACACGATGGCGATCAGCGCGAGATACTCGAGCACGAGGAGCGTGTAGATCTCCAGCGGCCTGTACTCGATCAGCGTCAGTTCGTTGGCGCGGCGCGTCAGTTCCTGATAGCCGACCACCGAGATCAGCGACGACATCTTCAGCACGTACACGAACTGGTTGCCCAGCGCCGGAAGGATGCGGCGGATCGCCTGCGGCAGCACAACCAGCCGCATCACCTGCCACGAAGTCAGCCCGATGCTCCGCCCCGCCTCCCACTGGCCTTTCGGGATCGACTGGATGCCGGCCCGGAAGATTTCCGCTTCGAAGGCCGAGTCCGAGATCGCCAGCGAAATCACACCCGCCGCGAACACGCCGAACTGGATGCCCGCCACGACCGGAAGCCCGTAATAGACCCAGAGCAGCAGCACCAGCAGCGGCACCGAGCGGAAGGTCTCGACATAGATCCGGTTGAACCCGCGCAGTACCTGGCGCTTCGACAGCGCCGCGAAGGCGACGACGATCCCGATCAGCACCGCGATGATGATCGAGACCACCGAGATCAGGATGGTCGCCCAAACGCCCGAGGTCAGGAACAGGAGGTTGTTCTGTCCGCGCGCGTCGAAGGGCGAAACGACGTGCCAGCCCCATGTGTAGGTTGAGTTCGCGCAGCCGCTGACAGCGAGCGCGATCGCGGCAAGCGCGAGCCATCTTGCCGCGACGGGACTACAGATCATGATCGGGCGATCAGCTCGATGGCAGCCACTTGGCCTGCAGCATGTCGAAGAAGCCCTCGCTCTTCTTCAATGTCACCCAGGTATTGACGTAGTTCAGCCAGGTCGGGTCGTCCTGCGCCACGACATAGGCGAAGGGCCGACGGTTGCGCATCTCCGTGCCCTGAACGTTGACGACGAGCTGGTCGAAGCGCTTGACCAGTGTCGAGGCCTCGACATTGCTGGTGATCGTCACGTCGGCGCGTCCGGCGAGCACCTCCTGAAATCCGGTGGCAGGCGTCTGCACGGCCTGGATGGTGGCTTTCGGGAAGTGCGCCTTGGCCTGATCATGGAACACCGTGCCCATGCTGACCGCCACCTTGACGCCGGCATCGTTGATCGATTCCCAGGTCTTGAACCGACCCGCATTGGCCTTCAGCGACAGCGGCACGGTGCCGGCCTCGATATAGGGGAGGCTGAAGGCCGCCGTGCGCGCGCGGCCCATGCTGACCGACGCGCCCGAGAAGATGTCATAACGGTTGGCGGCGATGCCGGCGACCAGCGTCGCCCATTCGGTGGGCACCCACTCAATCTTGACGCCGAGATCCTTTGCAAACTCGGCCATCGCCTCGATGTCGAAGCCGGTATACTCGTTCGAGCCGGGATTACGGAACGACATTGGGTTAAAGTCGCCGGTCGTGCCGATGCGGACGCTTCCACGCTTGAGGATTTCGGCCAGACGGCCGCCGCCCGCGGCGGGCGCACCCTGCGCCCGGGCCGCCGTGTTGGCTACGGCGACAGCCGCACCTGCAAGGACAAGGGACTTGGCGAGATCACGACGCTGCATGGAAGGTCTCCGTGGCTTGTTGAAGGAAGAGGACTATCAGGAATGAAGTGCGGTGAGATCTGATGACATCGTCTGTCGCCGGCCCTGCCCTGTCAATGCAAGCTGCCTCAACGACGTTCCGCCTGCACAGACAAAAAGCGCAGGCGCGGCGACAGGACCTTCTGGATGCCGTAGCGCAGCTCTGCGTCGAGGCACAATGAGTCGCCTTCGCCCAACTGCAGTTCCTGCCGCCCGTAGCGGTAGATCGCCGCGCCCTCGAGCACGTAGACGAAGACGCAGCCATGCCCGGTATAGGTCGGCGGCGAGGTCTGCTCGTTGCGCTCGATCGTGACCAGAAGACACTCGAACTGCAGGTCGAGACGCCGGTGAAAGCCCAGCATCACGAAATCGTGCACATGCTGGCCCATCAGCCGCGTCGACTTGAGTCCCTGTCCTGTCCTGACATGCGTGACATCCGCCACAGCGGAACCTGTGTCGCGGAACAGGCTGACCATCGGAACCTCGAGCGCCGACGCCAGCATTTCCAGAATGCTGAGCGAGGGCGAGACCTGTCCGCTCTCCACCCGAGACACCATGGCCGAGGACACACCGGCCCGCTGGGCCAGATCCCGCGCGGTCATGCGCTTGAGGTCGCGCAGCTCGCGGATTGTCCGGCCAACCGCGGCGTTGATGTTCGAGCCAGCCGGCGCGGGCAGGTCGCGATCCTCGGGACAATCCGTTGTGGCAGCCATGGTTCAACCTCGTGGCCGTGGTCGGCAGCTCACGCGCCGTCACAGTCCGATCTCACGGACCGGATTGTCAAACAAGGCGCGCAGCGACGGGTGACGCGACAGAATCGCCGCCGCACCGGGCACGGCGTCGATCCTGATCGCACCATCATCCCAGATCACCGCGCCATCGACCGTGATGGTCGGATCGACCACGTTCCAGCAGATCTCGCCGGGCGCGTAGGCGCCGCAGGTATGGAAATGCAGCAACCGCGGGTTTCCGAACGCCGAACCGCTCCAGCGTTCATAGCTCGCGCTGGCGGGCTCAAGAGAGGCGCATCCGGGGTGGATGCCGGCATGCCAGGAATGGACGAAATCCCCGTCGATTCCGAACAGCCCGGCAACATGGCGATAGTGCGCCTTCGCCCGGGCGACCTCGTCCGCGGGGCCCTCCCAGCGAACGAGCCGGCCCCCGGCGATATGCGCGAACACCGTGGCCGTCACCGGCATGCCGTAGGGCTGGTAGTAGCGCGATCCCGTTCCGACCAGCAGATGGTCGACGGCCACCCTGCCGCTGAAAGAGCAGGCATCGAGCGGCGCGAAGACGGAGATCGGAAAGCGCTTGACGCTGACATCGGCGGGCTCCCCGGCCGCCGGCGGCACCTGGCCCCGGAAGTCGGTACCCAGCGGGCAGGTGACATGAATCTCGGCAGCAGCGGCGAAGAGCTGGTTGAAGGCCTGCTTCAACGCGACAAAGGCGGCGCTCGGGGCGCGGCCGAAGGCCGAACCCAGCATGTCGCGGTCGAGGACATAGCTGACGATTGGGCGGGCGCCGTCGGGCATCTCGCGAAACCGGAGCTGGTCGCCAAGACGCGCGAGAAACAGGGCGTGATCGGCCCGCGCCATCTCAAGCGCAAGGGCAGGCGGAAGGCTGTCCGCCGCCGGGTCGAAAGGGACATCGATGAGACGCACATCGAGGCCGAGGCGCCGCGCCGTCTGTGCAATTGCATCGGCAAGACCATGCCCGAAATAGCCAAGGGCCGGGTCCTCGTGAAGGATGAGGAGCGTCTCGCCCGGCTTCGCGCCGGCGCAATCGGAAAGCAGATTCAGCGCACCGCTTTCCAGAGCCTCATCGACAGCGCACATCGAGCCCACCGGCTTGTTTTTGGCATTTGACGGGGGAAGGCTACACATGCAACATTTTACTGTCGATCAAATTCTACATGCTGGTGCAATTATGGGCGGACCTGCTCCGTTCCTGGGCAGGCTGCCTTGGCAAGCCCGCTTTTGTGCGGGAATTCTGGAGAAAAGCCCATGTATCTGAGGGATTGCTGGTACGTTGCAGGCTGGACTCACGAGATCACGCAGCAACTGAAGCCGGTGCGGATCATGGGCGAGGACATCGTGATGTACCGCACCTCGTCGGGCGAGATCGCTGCGCTCGAGGATGCCTGCCCGCACCGCAAACTGCCGCTGTCCAAGGGAACCCTCAAGGACGACAGGATCATCTGCGGCTATCATGGCCTTACCTTTGACCATCGCGGTGCCTGTGTGGCCGCGCCGACACAAGGGCGTATCCCGACCGGGGCCGTGGTAAAGCGCTATCCGGTCAAGGATCGGTACGGATTCGCCTGGATCTGGATGGGGGCGCCGGACCAGGCTGATGAAAGCCTGATCATCGATATTCCCGACTACGACAACCCGACCTGGGGCCGCACGAAGGGCGGTGACATGACCATCGCCTGCAACTATCTTTACATCGTCGACAACCTGCTCGATCCCTCGCATGTCGCCTGGGTGCACCTCACCTCGTTTGCCGGCGCAAAGACTGACGACACGCCGCTGTCAATCGACGTCAACGAGAATGGCGTGGTCGTCTGGCGCTGGATGATGGACACCGAAGCGCCGCCCTATTACGCGAAGCTGCTGAAGTTTGCGGGCAATGTCGACCGCAAACAGCATTACGAATGCGTTCTGCCGTCCATCGGCATCAACAAGTCGATCTTCGCCCCGGCTGGAACGGGTGGTCCCGGAAAGCCGCTGAACGAGAAGACCTATGTCAACATCTCGTACAACTTCATGACCCCGATCGACGAGAACAACAGCCACTATTTCTGGTTCCAGCACCGGAACACCGACCCGAACGACGAGGCCATTTCCGAGAAGATGAATGCCGGCGCCCGAACGGCCTTCATTGAGGATCGCGACGTGTTGATCGCGGTGCATGAGGGCATGGCCAACAAAAAAACCCCGAGCCTTGACCTGGCGCTGGATGCAGGGGCGCTGCGTTTCCGCAAGTTGCTCAACGCCCGGATCGCCGCCTCCGCATCGGAACAGGCCGCCTGAGATGGGGCAGCCGCGCACGTCCTGGCGGCCATACCGCGTGGCCAGGCGCGTGCGCGAAAGCGCAACGGTCGTCTCGCTTCATCTGGAGGCCGCCGACGGCCAGCTCCTGCTGCCGTTCCAGCCCGGGCAGTTCCTGACCTTCCGCCTGCCAGGTCCCGACGGGCGGCCGGGCCCGCGAAACTACAGCATTTCGTCCGATCCTGCGGATCTCTCGCGCTACCGCATCAGCGTCAAGCGTGAGCAAGCGCCAGCCTCCCGGCCCGACCTGCCACCCGGTTTCGGCTCCGGCTTCATGCATGACCAGGCGGTGGTCGGCGCCATCATCGACGGCTCCGCGCCCAAGGGCCAGTTCGCCCTCGATCAGGCGTCATCGCGCCCCGTCCTCTTGCTGGCGGGCGGCATCGGTATCACGCCGCTTTTGTCAATGGCCCACACGCTGGCGCGGGCATCGCGCCCGACCTGGCTGCTCCATGCCTGCGACAACCGTGAGGTCCAGCCCTTTGCGGATGAAGTGGCAGCACTGGCGGCCACCTCCGGCTCCTTCACTGCTGCGACCTGCCTGAAGGAACCGGGCGAGGGTGACGGCACGCGCGCGGACCATCGGTTCAGTGGTCTTGTCACCGCCGATGTTCTCAGGGCGTTGCTGCCGATCGGCGACTATGACGTCTATCTGTGCGGCCCAACCGGCTTCATGCAGGCCATGTACGCGCTGTTGCAGGACCTCGGCGTCCGAAAGGAGCAGATCCGGTACGAGTTCTTCGGACCCGCGATCGACCTCAAGGCGCTTCCCACCGCTGTCGCGCGGCCTGTGGTTCGTCCGCCCATGTCCGGACCGGAGATGGCTGATCATGGCGTGACGGTGACCTTCGCGCGCTCGGGCAGGCAGTATCCGTGGGATGGCGCGGCGCGGACCTTGCTCGATTTTGCAGAGGCGCATGGCCTCGCGCCCGCCTTCTCCTGCCGCAATGGCATCTGCAACACCTGCCTGTGCGAGGCCGAAGGCGAGGTTTCCTACATTGATGATCCACTCGAACAGCCTCAGCCAGGCATGGCGCTGATCTGTTGCAGCGTGCCGGCCACGTCGCTGGTCCTCAACCTGTGAGGACGGATCAGGCATGACCGGACAGGCCGCATCATCCGCCGCTTCGCCGCGCCAGCGCCGCAGGACGCTGGCGCTCCGCGCCCGCCTCATCGACATCGCGTCCTTCGTCGTCTTCGTGGCGGCGCTCGGCTGGCTCATCCTGCGCGGCGCCCAGAGCATGGGCTACAACTGGCAATGGTTCCGGGTTCCGCGTTATCTGTGGCGCATCATCGACGGTCAGGTCATCTGGGGCCCCTTGATGAAAGGCCTGCTCGTCACCCTGCAGATTTCCGCGATCGCGATGGCGCTCTCGATTGTGATCGGGCTGGCGGTGGCTCTGCTCCGGCTGTCACCGAGCCTTGTCGGGCGCGGCATTGCGCGGGTCTACCTTGAGGTCATCCGCAACACACCGCTGTTGATGCAGGTGCTGATCTTCTATTTCATCATCGCGCATATTCTGGGGATTCCCCGCTTCTGGGCGGGCGTGCTGTGCCTTGCGGTCTATGAGGGGGCCTTTGCGGCAGAGATCATCAGGGGCGGCATCGTCGCGGTGCGCCGCGGCCAGTGGGAGGCCGCACGCGCGCTTGGCCTGCGGCCTTTCGATGTCTACCGTGACGTGGTGCTGCCGCAGGCAGTGCCGCTGATGCTGCCGCCGCTGGCGGGGGTGCTGGTCAACCTTGTCAAGCACTCGGCCATCGTCAGCGTGATCGCAGTGTTTGACCTGACGACAGAGGGCCGCACGATCGTGGCTGATACGTTCATGGCCTTTGAAATCTGGCTGACCGTGGCTGGACTCTACCTTCTGATCACCTTGACCTTGTCGCTCCTGGTGCTGGGCCTGGAGCGGCGCTTTGGACAATCCCGGCATGCCTGATGGCGCAAGCCTTGCTTTTCAGAACCTTCAGAAACACCGATACGACACAGGGGAGACTGACATGACCATGTTCAAGACCATCCGGAGAGTGCTGACGGGAGGGCTCGTCGCGGCCGCCGTCGCCGCCGCGTTTGCGGCCGTGCCCGCAGCCGCGCAGACTGCCGCGCCAGCCAACCTGATCGACACGATCAAGCGGCGGGGCAAGCTCATCGTCGGTATGGCGAGCTTCGTGCCATGGGCGATGCGCGACACCAAGAATGACTGGATCGGCTTCGAGATCGACGTCGCCAAGAAGCTCGCAGCCGAT
>JAPLOW010000141.1:33355-120057 GCA_026400555.1 Hyphomicrobiales bacterium | reverse complement strand
TCATGCGAAACGCATCACCTCGAACCGTCGAAGCCACTTGGCGAAAAGCTGGCGAACTTCTCGATCTCTTCGCCCCGACCGAATGCACAAACTATCTCAGAAATGCAGGATATGCTTCTGTATAAAAACAGCATGCTCTAGGGCGGCCGGAAACCTGTCGCGCGCCATGGGATGCATCCTTCGCGGTTGAGCGTGAGACAGCGCGCTAGCGGACCGGGATCGTGGCCCGGCCCATCGGGCCTGCGCCCACGGCGTCGCTGACCTGCGCCGGACCGATATCGAGAACGCTCTGGCTCGCTCCGAAATCGGCCAATTCCAGCGCCGTGGGATAGATCAGCGACGGCGTTCCGCTGCGCAGCACACGCTTTGGCGCGCCTGCGGCGTGGATCGTCAGCTCGTAGGCCCCGCCGCAGAACAGGCCGCCTTGCGAATACAGGCCCTGCCCGATCAGACCCGACTCCGTCTCCAGCGGCTTCAGGCTCTGCTTCAGCGCGGTGTCCGAGAGCCGCAACGCGATGCTCGTGCGGATATCCTCGAAACGTTTCCCCTCAACGATGCCTTTGGAGAAAGCCTCGGTGAGCGATCGGCCGAACGGCCTCGTCAGGCCGCCAAGCTGCGTCAGCATAACCGTCTGTCTGGTCAGGGACCCGGTCAGATCATCGTCATCCGCCATGGCGTTGTTCTCCTGGCGGGCGGTTCAGCCGCCATCGTCGGGATATTCCGTCATCAACCGGGAGGATGGCCCCGTCGCAATGGCCCGGGCCCGGCAGGCCGAGGACGGCCATCAGCAGCAGTTCACGCGGCGTCAGCCGCCAGAACACGTCCGGATCCAGCCAAAGCCGGTGAAGGCCAAGCGTGATCACCGCCTCAAAGGGGAAGGCGCCAGCCGCACTCGCCTCGACAGCGGCTACGGCACGTCAGGGCGGGCCACACCGGCGGCAACGGGTGAGCCGAACGTGATGGTGAACAGGGCGGCGATCGGTTCGAGGCCGCCCGCGACGGACAGCGCCTTGATCTCGCCCTCGGCCAGATCATGCCCAGCACCCTTTAGCCCGATGCGGAGGATGGCGATGATATCGCGCGCCGCGATCCGCCCGCGGCCAAGCCGTTCGCCAAGGCCGACAAGATCGCCGGCACCGAGCGCGTCCACCAGTTCGGTGAGCCCGCCGAGGGTGAGCCTGAGCGCCAGCCTGCGCCCGCCAAGGTCGAGCGGCACCTCGCGGCGATGTCGGTTCGCCATGGCCGCCTCAGATCGCAGTGAAGGTCAGCGCGCCGGCTGACTCAAGCGACATCTCGAAGGTGACTTCCGCCGCATGGTCGCCGCGGTACTCAAGGCTGGAGAGCTGGAATGCCCCCTGCAGCCGCCCGACGTCCGGGATCACGATCTGCCATTGGCGTATATCGCCGTCGAAGAGGACCTGCCGGACGAGCGCGTGCGAGGCCTCGTCGCGAAACACCCCACCGCCGGAGATCGAGGCGCGGCGAATGCCCGCGCCGGCGAGCCGCTCGCGCCAGCGACCGGCGCTTTCGGCGTGCGTGATGTCGACCGCCTCGACGTTGAAGGCGAACTGGCGGGCGTGCAGCCCAGCGACGTTGATGAACACGGTGGGCGCGCTTTCAACGCGCAGCAGCATGTTCCTGCCCCGTTGTGCCGTCATGGAGAATTCCTCTTTTCGCTGACTGGTTTCAACGCTGTTCGGTGATGCAGCGCAGGCGCAGCGTGGCGCGCGACAGGCCACTTTTCAGGTCGTGCTTCACCTCAAGGGCCGTCTGGCGCAGGTTGACGATGCGGTGCCCGGCCGGGCTCAGCGCCGCATCGTGCAAAACGGCGCCGATACGGCCGGCAAGCGCCAGGGCGACCGACGTCTCGCGCCCCTTGCCGGCCCAAACGATCAGGTCGATGACCTGCTCGCAGCCGACGCCGTCGCCGCTCGACCAGTCGCGGGCGTCGACACCGCCATAAACAACATTGGTGCCGGCCGCCGCGCGCGGCGGCTCATCATAGACATGCGGTCCGCCCAGAAGGCCGGTCAGGTCAGCATCGGCGGAAAGGCTGCGGCACAGTGCCGGCGGTCACGCCATAGCCGGCGAGCAGATCAATCTCGATACCGGCACGGGCCCGGCCAGGTTGCAGGACTACGCCCTGAACCAGCACGAACGGCGGATCGGCATTCGCCGACAGCTCAAGTGCAGAGAGCGCCACAGTGTTCGCCGAGCCGGCTGCATCACGGGCACGGACGGCGCTGATCGCGGTCACTTGCGCCAGCGGGAGCCGCAGTTTGCCTTTGACAGGTCAGCGATCGAGGACGATCCGCCAGCCCTCGGTGATGAACAGCTGCCCGCTCGCCGCCTCGATCAGCAGGCGTGCGGCCACGATCAGCGTACGGATCAGATCGTCCTCGTCAGCGCCATCGACTCTGAGGTAAAGCTTCGCTGTGGACAACGAGACAGGCTCGACGGCGGGAGCCGCAATCAAGATCGGACTCATGGGATCATCCTTGCAGCAATGGGCCGGCGTGATCGCCGGCTGCGCGCTGGTTGCGCCGCAGGCGGCGGCCATCGTGGGTGGACAAGCGGGCGGACCGGTGGAGACCTCCGCGGTGATGGTGCTGCATGACAAGGGCGGAATCTGCAGCGGCGTCGTGATCGCCCCGGAGGTGGTTTTGACGGCCGCGCATTGCGTTCCGGCGGGCGCGGCAATCCGTGTGCATTTCCGCGAGGCAGGGCAGCCTGTCCTGCTGGCGCCGACAACAGTGCGGCGGCATCCCGAGTACCGGGCGAACGCGGTGCAGGAGCGCACGCGGTCGATCGACCTGGCCCTGATCCGGCTGGCCTCGCCGCTTGCGGCGCGGTTTGAGCCCGCCACGCTCTCGATGCGGGCAAGCCCCGCCGCCGCCAGCGTCACCGCCGCCGGCTTTGGCCTGACCCGCGAAGGCGACGCGTCAACCACCGGAAGCTGGCGCTCGGTGACGTTGCAGGCCGTTCAGCCTTTCGGGCCAAGTACCGTCCTGCTCTGGGCCAAGGGCGCCGCCGGGGCCGGCGCCTGCCAGGGCGATTCAGGCGGGCCGATCACCGATGCCCACAACAGCGTCGTCGCCATCACGAGCTGGACGACCGGTCCGTCCGGACGGTCCTGCGGTGATCTGACGCAAGGTGCGCTCCTTGGTCCTCAACGGCGCTGGATCGATTCAATCCTCAGCGGCTGGGACCAGCGGGCGCAGTGGAACTGAGCCGCAAGCATGGCGGGTGACGATGCACCGGTCGGACATCAATCTGTGGACGGGAGCGGTGGGTTGCGCCATGCTTCTGTCTACGGATGCTTGCGGAGACCGCGATTGCCTTCACGTTCAAGCCGTATCCAAGCCGGATTGCCGAGCCTGTTCATGGCGGGTTGCCTGGCGATGATGCCCGGCGCCGCTTCGGCCGTCATCGGCGGCCAGCCGGTGCGCGGCTCGGACGCCGCACGCCACTGGACCGTGAAGATCGAGAGCAGCAAGGGCGAATTGTGCTCCGGCGTGCCCATTGAGGCCCGCATCGTGCTGACAGCCGCCCATTGCGTGATCAAGGGCGGCACGTTCCGGGTCACGGTCATCGACGGCCACATGAAGCGGCGGACCATCGCCGCATCCCATGTGGTGGCGCATGAGACCTTCCTGCCCGGACGCAGCCCGAGCACGCAGCCAGGCGTCGACCTCGCCATGCTGCGGCTGTTGGCTCCCCTGCCACCGGCGATACGGCTGGTGACGATGGGCGGGCGCATCGGCGTGGGCGACGTTCTGACCATCGCGGGCTTTGGCCTCAGCCGCGAAGGCCAGGCAGGCACAGCGCGAACCCTGCGGCAAACCAGTCTGACGTCTGCAGGCAGCTATACCTCTGCCAACAGTGTCATGGTCGCGGTCGACACGGAAACCCGTGGCCAGGCGCCAGGTGCGGGAGCTTGCAAGGGCGATTCAGGCGGGCCGATCATGCGCGGCGACACCGGTTCGAGCGAGCTCGTCGGCATCGTGAGCTGGTCGAGCGGCCCTGCCGTTCAGCGGGTGAGGAGCGTCTGCGGTGGCTTCACCGCCATCACACCCGTCGCCGACCATGCGGGCTGGATCAGCAGCACGGCCAGCACGCTGTCGGCCATGCCCGATGGCGGTCCGCAAACGGGGCGTCGCCGTGGCGGCCGGCAGGAGCGTGCGCCGCAGCCTCCGGCCGGCGCTGTCGAGCCATGGATGCGGCCCGACAGCAACAACTGACGTGGCCTGCCTCATGCGGCGAAGCGCAAGCCCCTTGATCGCTGCGAAGTCCTGGACGCCGCCACCCACGAGCGTTGTCGTGTAGAACAGCACGTAGGGCTTGGCCGAATAGGGATCGCGCAGGATGCTGACCCCGGCGCTGTCGACGATCAGGTAGCCATGCGAGAAGTCGCCGAACAGCACCGAAACGGAGTTGGCCGCGATGTTGGGCATCGCTTCGGCCTCCGCAACCGGGAAGTTCATCAGCGTGGCCGGCTGGCCGATGCCGGTCGGTGGCTTCCAGATGTAGTTGCCGGCGCTGTCCTTGAAGCCCCGGATCGCGCTCTGGGTGCGGCGGTTCATCATGAAGGTCCCGTTCTGCCGGTAAGCCGTCCGCAGGGCGTAGATCAGGGCGATCAGAACGTCTGACGGGTTCGCCGCCGCGAAGGCTCCGGCGGCGCCCGAGTTCAGCACGCCGATATTGCCCCAGGTCCAGCTCGCGTCAGCCACCACCGGCGCGGTCAGGACGCCGCGGGGCTCGGTCATTCCGTTGCCGGAAATGAAAGCGATGCTCTCCTGCTCGGCGAACACCATCTCGACCTCATCGGCGATCCAGCGGTCGACATCGACGAGCGCATCGTCGAGGAAGGTCTGTGTGGCCGAAGGCATGGCGTAGAGCTCCATGGCCGGGAGCACGAGTTCTGACAGCACCTGCGATGCGGTCTCGGGCCGCGAAGCCGTCTCGCCGACCCATCCGGTGGCCGAAAAGGCCGCCCGGTAGGTTCCGGCCGAGATCGTTCGGACAGTGGCGAGGGCGCGTATCGGCGAGATGTTGGCGAGGCGCTGCAGGATCGAGCGCTCGACCTCGGCCGGCACGACGAAGCCGCCATTCGACCCTGAACCGGCGGAGAGCGCCTTCAGTTCCGCGCCACGCAGGCCGGACAGGTCTCCGCGCCAGCCGCCTGCCGCGAATTGGCTCCCGTCAGCAGGGCATTCAGCGGATGCTCCGGCACCTCGCGCCCACCGATCCGCACCGAAACGCCGACCTGCGCCGCGCTTTCGGACACCAGCCGCACGCAGCGATGCATGATGGCGTTGGTTTGGTAGCCCTCGCGCGCCAGGGCCGCATCGTCACGCGGCGTCCACACCGCGTGCCCGGCGTTGTGCCAGTCAATCAGCGGCGCCGTGCGCGAGCGCTTGGTCTCGGGCACAGATGTTAGCGCCGGCGTGAGCCAGCGGGAGAGACGTTCGATCACGCCAGCACGCTGTGCTTCGTGGCCCCTCCCTCTTGGGGCTCGGAGCACGACTACGGCCGCGAGCTGTTCGGCCGGGAAGAGTTCGCGCTTCTGGCCGGCCATTTAAGAAGCCTTCAAGGCCGCTTTATCATGACCGTGAACGATGTCCGGAGCTGCGCGTGATGTTCGCTTGGTCTCAGATCGAGACGGCCGAGCTGACCTACAGCGTCGGTCCACAGACCGGCAAACCCGCCCGTGAAATCATCATCACCGATCACCGATCGGAGCACACGCGCGATTGACGATCTGACGACATTTGATGCGGCGCGCTGCACTTCGTGCGCGTGCCGACGAGACAGCCGATCAGCGCAACGCTGTCAAAGATATAATTCCTACAACCACTGACTGCGTCAAGTTGCATCGCTGCTGAGATGGCCATTCCGGAACCGGATCTGCGGGGCCGGGATGACGGCGCGCTTGTCTCAGCTCTGCGCCGCGTCGATCCATTTTGGCGTCGCGGTCGGGATATAGGCCGCCATCTTGTCGAGCAGCGCGCCGGGCCGGGTGCCCATCAAGGCCATGTGCCGATGCTGTTCGCGCACAAAGCCCTCGGCGGTGGCCTTGTCGAGGAAGTGCAACAACTCGCTATAGAAGCCATCGACATCGTAGAAACCGAGCGGCTTGTGATGGATGCCAAGCTGGGCCCAGGTCCAGATTTCGAAGATTTCCTCATAGGTACCGATCCCGCCCGGCATGGCGATAAAGGCGTCAGCGAGCGTCTCCATCCGCGCCTTGCGCTCATGCATCGAGGAGACGACATCCTTACGGGTCAGCCGCTTGTGGCCGACCTCCTTCGCTTCCAGCGAGTGCGGAATAACGCCGTGCACGGCGCCACCCGCATCCAATGCGGCATCTGCGATCACGCCCATCAGCCCGACACTGCCGCCGCCATAGACCAGCGTCAGGCCCCGGTGCGCGATCTCGCGGCCGAGTGCCCGGGCTCCTTCGGCATAGCTGTCCCTCGCGCCGATGCTCGAGCCGCAGAACACGCAGATGGACTTGATCATGGGGCAGGGTTCCCGAGAGCGGCCAGAATGCGCGCCCAGGAGCGGGCGCCCTTCTGGAAGGATGACAGGTCATACTTCTCATTGGGCGAATGAACCCGGTCATCGTCAAGCCCGTAGCCGACAAGCAGCGTGTCCATCCCAAGCGTGCGCTTGAAATCGCCCACCACGGGAATCGAGCCGCCGGAGCCGATGATCGCCGCAGGCTTGCCCCACTCTGCCGTGAGCGCCTTTTCCGCCTTGCCCAGCGCCGGCATGTCCCAGTCGAGGCTGATGGCGCGGCTGCCCTTGTAGCGGATGAACTCGGCCTTGCAGTCGGCGGGGATCCGGTCCCTCACATAGGCCTCGAACGCCTCCATGATCGCTTTCGGATCCTGATCGCCGACCAGCCGGAAGGAGACCTTGGCGGTCGCCTCCGAGGCGATCACGGTCTTGGTGCCCTCGCCCTGATAGCCGCCCCAGATACCGTTGACGTCACAGGTCGGCCGCGACTGGATCATCTCGATCAGGAGCCGGCCGCGTTCTCCAGCAGGCACGCCAAGGCCGACCTGCCCGAGGAAATCCTCCGCTGTAAGGCCAAGACCGGCCCAGGCCGCCTTCATTTGCGCCGGCAGTTCGTGCACGCCATTGTAGAAGCCCGGCAGCGTCACCTTGCCATTGTCGTCGTGCAGGCCGGCCAGAACCTTGGTCAGTACGCGGATCGGGTTGGCCGCCGCGCCGCCGAACAGGCCTGAATGAAGGTCGCGGTCCGCCGCGATGATCTTGACCTCCATGTAGACCAGACCGCGCAGGGCCGCCGTGATCGCGGGCGTGTCGCGGTCCCACATGCCGGTGTCGCAGACCAGTGCCACGTCGGCCTTGAGTTCGGTCGCATTCGCCTGGATGAAGGGCGGCAGGTTGGGCGAACCGGATTCCTCCTCGCCCTCGACCATGATTGTCACGCCGACGGGCAGGTCTCCGGTCTCGGCGAGCCAGGCCCGGCAAGCCTCGATGAAGGTCATCACCTGACCTTTGTCGTCCGAGGCGCCGCGGCCCATGATAACCTGACGACCCGGCTCAAGCTCGGCCAGGCGCGGCTCGAAGGGCGGCGTCTCCCAATGGGTCAACGGATCAACCGGCTGCACGTCATAGTGGCCGTAGAACAGCACGTGCGGCGCGCCCTTCTTCGGCCGGTGCCCGATGACGATCGGGTGGCCCGGCGTCGGACGCGACGAGGCCTTGAAGCCAAGTTCCGTGAGGTCCCGCACCAGCCAGTCCGCCGCCCGGGCGCAATCGGCCTTCCAGGCGCTGTCGGTCGAGATCGACGGAATCCTGACCCAGTCCATCAGGCGGTTGATCGCGCCTTCGCGATCGGAATCAAGACGGGAGAGGACGGCAGGCAAGCGCGACATGAGGGCACCGGTTGGCTGATTCAAGAGCGCCATCATACAGCCGCCTGCCCTTGAGGGAATGCTGCGGACCCTACAATTCGCGCATGGCCCTCATTCGGCCTTCAAGAAGCCCATACGGCGCAGCGCCTGCATCAGAACATGGCGGCCCGAGAGGCTTTCCGGCCCCGAGACGCGGCGCGCGGAGTGGACCGTCCACGGCGTCGTGGTGTTGACCCGTTCGCGTTCGTTGAATGCCGCCATGGCGTGATTGTAGCGCTCGATCGCAGCGTCCTGCTTTTCGAGTTCGTAGCGGCCATGGTGCAGCACCGCTTCCTGCGGCAGGCGCGGCTTGACCGCGCCGCCCTTGCCCTCGGCTGCATAACCAATGCACAGGCCAAAAACGGCCGCAGCCCCTTGCGGCAGGCCGATCAGGCGGGCGACATCTTCGGGTCTGTTGCGCATGGCGCCGATGTAGACTGTCGACAGGCCAAGGATTTCCGCCGCCATCACCGCATTCTGGGCGGCCAACGCAGCGTCAATGGCGGCGACAAGAAACATCTCGAACGTGTCGTTGCCCGCATGCGGCAGGCCCGCACGGTCGGCCACACGGTTGAGACGGGCGAGATCAGCCAGAAAGAGCAGGAAGACCGGGCACTCGGCAATGTGCTGCTGCCCGCCCGACAGGGCCGCGCACTCGGCCTTCACGGCCGGATCGGTAATCGCCACCACCGACCATGTCTGCAGGTTCGACGACGTCGCCGCCGACTGCGCCGCCGCGATGATCGCCTCCAGCGCGCCCGCTGGCAGCGGATCAGGCCTGTAGCCGCGCACCGAACGGTGGTTCAGCATCAGGTCGATGGCAGGGGAGTTCAGGGCGATCGCTGGCGCATCGGTCTCGCCGTAGCGCTTGGAGAGAGGGGAGGTCATGGGAACTCGCGGGGCTCAGGAAGGCGAATGGCGCTCATGGCCGGGCTCGCCCCGACCATCGCCGTCTATCCCTTGGCTTGTGCATGGTGCGACGTGTCGAGACAAGAGCGGTTGCCAATCCGTGCAACGTCACGTCTTTGCGAGGACAGCGAAACAATCCAGCCCCGCCAATCCACCAGTGAGGATCGTGTCGCTGCGCTTGCGATGACGGAACCTACTCAGCCGCGCTCCGCTGCGCATAGCCCAGCCTAACGTTCAGCTCTTCCAGAAGCCTCGCGGCGGCGTCGGGGATCACGGTGCCGGGCGGGAAGATTGCCGAGGCTCCGGCCTTGTAGAGCGCCTCGAAATCCTGCGGCGGGATGACGCCGCCGACCACGATCATGATGTCGGGGCGTCCGGCCTTGTCCAGCGCGGCCTTGAGCGCGGGCACGAGCGTCAGGTGACCGGCGGCGAGTGACGATACGCCGATAACATGGACATTGCTGTCCGCAGCCTGCAGCGCGGCCTCTTCCGGCGTTGCGAACAGCGCGCCGATCTCGACATCGAAGCCGAGGTCCGCGAAAGCCGAGGAAATCACCTTCTGGCCCCGATCATGCCCGTCCTGCCCCATCTTTGCGACCAGGATCGCGGGGCGGCGGCCATCGTTTTCGGCAAAGGCCTGGGCCATGCCTTGCACGCGGATCACGGCGAAGGATTCGGTCCCTGCCTCGCGCTTGTAAACGCCCTTGATCGCCTTGATCTCGGCACGGTGACGGCCGAAGACCTTTTCCATGGCAAGGCTGATTTCGCCGACCGTTGCACCGGCGCGTGCAGCTTCGATGGATAACGCCAGGAGGTTGCCGGTGCCACGCGCGCCATCCGTCAGCGCGGTCAGAGCCGCCTCGCAAGCAGCATTGTCGCGAGTGGCGCGCAGCGTCTCCAGCTTGGCAAGCTGCTCGGCGCGCACGGCGGCGTTGTCGACCTTGAGCACGTCGATCTCGGCCTCGTTCTCCGGCTTGAAGACGTTGACGCCGATGATCTTCTGCAGGCCCTCGTCGATGCGGGCCTGCGTCTTGGCCGCCGCCTCCTCGATGCGCAGCTTGGGAATCCCGCGCTCGATGGCTTTGGCCATGCCGCCCAGCGCCTCAACCTCCTGAATGTGCTCCCAGGCGCGCTGGGCGAGATCGTGGGTCAGTTTCTCGACATAGAACGAGCCGCCCCACGGATCGATGATGCGGGTGGTGCCGCTTTCCTGCTGCAGCACGATCTGCGTGTTGCGCGCGATGCGGGCCGAGAAGTCCGTCGGAAGCGCCAGCGCTTCGTCAAGGCTGTTGGTGTGAAGGCTTTGCGTGCCGCCTTGCGTCGCCGCCATCGCCTCGACCATGGTGCGGGTGACGTTGTTGAACACGTCCTGCGCCGTCAGCGACCAGCCGGAGGTCTGGCAATGGGTGCGCAGCGGCAGGGATTTGTCGCTCTTCGCGCCGAAATCCCTGACCAGCCTGGCCCAGATCAGCCGGGCAGCGCGCAGCTTCGCCACCTCCATGAAGAAGTTGGTGCCAATGGCCCAGAAGAAGCTGAGGCGCGGCGCGAAGGCGTCGATGTCGAGCCCGGCAGCCAGTCCGGCCCGGATGTATTCGATGCCGTCCGCCAGCGTGTAGGCCAGTTCCAGATCCTGCGTCGCTCCGGCCTCCTGCATGTGGTAGCCGGAGATTGAAATCGAATTGTATTTCGGCATGTGCTGCGAGGTATGCGCGAAGATGTCGCCGATGATCCGCATCGAATGGGCCGGCGGGTAGATATAGGTGTTGCGGACCATGAACTCCTTGAGGATATCGTTCTGGATGGTCCCCGAGAGTTTGGCCTGTGGCACACCCTGTTCTTCGGCGGCGACAATGTACAGCGCCAGCACCGGCAGCACCGCGCCATTCATGGTCATCGACACGCTCATCTGGTCGAGCGGAATGTCATCGAACAACTGGCGCATGTCGAGGATGGAATCGATCGCGACGCCCGCCATGCCGACATCGCCAGACACCCGTGGATGATCTGAGTCATAGCCCCGGTGGGTGGCGAGATCGAAGGCGACGGACAGACCCTTTTGCCCCGCCGCGAGGTTGCGCCGGTAGAACGCGTTGGAGTCCTTCGCCGTGGAGAACCCTGCATATTGCCGGATCGTCCACGGCTGGTTGACATACATGGTGGGGTAAGGCCCACGCAGGAATGGCGCGAGGCCTGGGTATGTGTCGATCGCATCAAGCCCGGCGAGATCGGCTTCAGAATAGGACGATTTGACGGCGATGCCCTCGGGGGTGAGCCAGTCGCCAGCATCAGCCACGCGCTCGTGGATTCCCGTCCTAGCGCTGCGCGCGGCCGGGAACGACACCGTGGTGAAATCAGGCAGCGAGGACATCGAGGGCCTCCTTCAATGCGTTCAGCATATCACAACCGGCAAAGATGAAGCCATTCGCACCAGCCGCCCGCAAGCCCGCCTCCAGTTCACCCGGTCGTCCGGCCAGCCACAGGCTGTTGGCACCACTGACGGCAAGCGCCATGGCCGCGTCCGTGCCTTCTGCGGCATAGCTCTCGTCAGTCCCGCACAGGCAGGCGATGGCGGCGGCGCTGGCCTTGTAGGCATCGGTGAGCGCAACGAGATCAGTCGAACCATCCGCTTCGGCAAACCCGTCCGACACGATCGTCTCGATGCCGCCGGCCTCGAAGAAGCCGCGCGTGAATCCGATGCGCGCCGCCACGTCACTGGCGCGCCCGAGCACGGCCACGAACAGCCGCGGCGGCCGGCCCGACTGGCGCAGACCATCGGCGCGCTCACGCAAGGCCTCGAAGCCCTCGGACAACCTGTGCGACGCGAGCGGTGCGATCGTGACCGGGCCCGATGCGATGGCACGCGGCGCAGCCGGCGCGATGTCGAGCACGGCCTCCCCGCGCTCGGCCAGGTTCGGGAAGGCGCTGGTGCCGGTCAGCGGCATCCTGCCGGCGGCGAGATCCTTGTCGCGGCGCGCCTTGACGACAGCGATCCGCGCCTGGAGCGCGCCGGCCTGCAGCGACGTCACGATCCCGCCTTCCCGCTCGATCTGCTGGAATTCGGCCCATGCCCTTTCGCAGAGCTGGTCGGTCAGCGCCTCGAATCCGCCTGCGCCGGCGGCAGGGTCGACGACGCGCCAGAGGTGGCTTTCCTCCATCAGCACCGCCTGCGTGTTACGCGCGATGCGGCGGGCGAAACCGTCCCCGAGCCCCCGCGCGGCAGTGTGCGGCAGCACGGCCACACTGTCGGCCCCGCCGACGCCGGCCGAGAAGGCCGCGATGGCGTTGCGCAGCATGTTCACGGGGGATTCCGTGCGCGTCAGCATGCGCCAGGCGGTTTCGGCATGGAGCACGACGGGCTGCGGATCGAGCCTGCAGGCCTCCTGCATCCGGTTCATCAGCAGGCGCAGGGCGCGCAGCTTGGCGATGCCGATGAACTGGTCGGCGTCGATCGCAAGGATGAACGAGAGCGCGGCAAGGGCCTTGTCGAGCGGAACACCGCCAGCCTCAAGCGCGCGGACATGACACAGGGCTGTCGCCAGCGCCCAGGCCAATTCCTGCGCCTCCGAGCCGCCCGCTTCGTGCACGAGGCGGCTATCGCAGCTGAAGAACGGGCCGTTGAAGCCGTGCCCGGCGAACTCGGCGCGCATGTCGGCCAATCGCTTGGCGATGTCGGCCCACGGCGCCATCCAGACGCCGCTGCGGGCGAGCAGGCCGATGAGGTCGATGCCGAAATCGACCTTGAGGTCGGCCGAAGCGAGCTTGCGGCGCTTGACCATCTCAGCGAACAGCCGCCCCGTGATACGTGCCTGCGGCGAGGGTTCGAGCCGGATATCGACGAGATCAAGCTCGACCCCGACGAGCGCCGCGTCCAGCGTCGCGGCATTGGTGGTTGGCAGGCCGAAGCCGCGCGCCCCGGCCGAGCCATGGAACACAAGCGCCAGCCCGTCCGCCCCGCCGCCGAGATCGGCAAGCGCCAGTTCGGAAGCCTGATCCGGATGGGGATGATCGACGCGCTGCATGATGCGCCAGCGCGCCCCGGCGGAGGCGCCGGCCACCAGTGCTGCGCCGGGCTTGCGCGGATAGAGCGGCTGAATCGCGATGCCGTCCGCGCTGCGGCTCACCAGCTTCTTCTCGAAATCGGCACCCTTCAGCGCCCTGATCGCGGCAGCGCGCCATGCGGCCTCGTCGCCGGGCGAGAAGGGGTTGGTCAGTCGGGTATCAGCCACGGCGTCCACCTTGCACAAAACTGCGGCAGTGCCGCTCCATGCCACGGGCAAGGGCTGGCGGAAATCCCCCGTTCGTCGCAGCGGCTGTGCGCGAAAACAAAAACGCCGCCCTCGCAGGCGACGTTTGTCGCGGGTCACCACCGGCTATTCGCCGCTGATCTCGGTGAGAACCATGCGTCGACATCGGACCGGGATGGCTGCCACAGCAGCAGCTGTGACCCTGCCTGCGTCGGCTCAGACGAACTGGCCGAGGCCCGGGATGGCGCCGACGATCGCGCCCATAGCGTCTTCCCCGGCCTTCTCGCGGCCATAGGCGAACATTTCCTTGGAGACGCTCTGGACCTGGCCCATCGAAAGGCCCGCACCCATCAGCGATGCGCCAAGGCCCATCACGCCACCGCCGCCCGGCATCATGCTGGCGAGGCCGCCCATCAGGCCGCCGCCGCCGGACGCGCCGGCCATCACGGCATCCGCGCCGGGGAGGGCCGCGACGAGTTCGCCGACTTCGGCAGCCGGGCCCTCCTTCTTGAGGAAATTGAGGATCATGCCGATCGCCTTGGTGGCGAGCGTGGCGTCAATGCCAGCGGCGGCGGAGATGCGGGCGACGAGTTCTTCCATGGCGAATGTCCTGTTTTGTCAGCAGGCGAGGCGCCCACATCTGCGGCGCACTTGTCGCCTTGGGCCGCGCGGAAATCAAGGTGGGAACAACGCAAGCTGTGTTGGGGCGAAGCTTTCAAACGCAGACATGGCGCACCTGCAAAAGTCCTCTCTCCCATTGCGGGAGAGGCACAGAGAGGGGTCGCGCGATTCTGCGACGAGCGACTGCAAACACTGCCCCTTTCGTGTGCTGCGACAATGCAATAAACACAAGAACAGCATTACTCCCGACAGGACTGCCCCATGGCCGAGAAGATGACCATCCCCGACGGAACCTTTCTTGTCGGCAAGAGCTGGAAGCCCGAGCTGGTGACGCTGAAGCTCGCCAACCGGCACGGGCTGGTGACGGGGGCGACCGGCACCGGAAAGACGGTGACGCTGCAGGTGATGGCGGAAGGCTTCGCGCGGGCTGGCGTTCCGGTCTTCGCCGCTGACATCAAGGGCGACCTTTCCGGCATCGGCGCACCGGGCGATGCAAAGCCGCCCTTCGTCAAGCGCGCCGACGAACTCGGTGTGCCCTATGAGCCCGAGCAGTTCACCACGGTTTTCTGGGATATTTTTGGCGATCAGGGCCACCCGATCCGCGCCACCATCTCGGAAATGGGCCCGCTGCTGCTGGCCCGCCTGCTCGATCTGAACGACGTGCAGGAGGGGGTTCTCAACATCGCCTTCCGCATTGCGGACGAGCAGAATCTGCTCTTGCTCGACCTCAAGGACCTGCGCGCGATCCTGACCTTCATCGCCGAGAACGCCGCGCAGCTCACGGTGCAGTACGGCAATGTCTCGGCCCAGAGCGTCGGCACGATCCAGCGCCAGCTGCTGGTGATCGAGAACCAGAAGGGCAATTTTTTCTTCGGCGAGCCGGCGCTGAACATCCACGACCTGATCCGCTGCGATCGCGACGGGCGCGGCATCGTCAACATCCTGGCCGCCGACAAGCTGATGGCCAACCCCAGGCTTTACGCCACCTTCCTGCTCTGGCTCCTGTCGGAGCTTTTCGAGCAACTCCCGGAGGTGGGCGACCTTGACAAGCCGAAGCTGGTGTTCTTCTTCGATGAGGCGCACCTGCTGTTCAACGGCGCGCCCAAGGTGCTGCTCGAGGCGGTCGAGACCGTGGTGAGGCTGATCCGCTCCAAGGGCGTCGGCGTCTATTTCGTCACACAGAATCCGCTCGATGTGCCCGACACCGTGCTCGCCCAGCTCGGCAACCGCGTGCAGCATGCCTTGCGCGCCTTCACGCCGCGCGACCAGAAGGCGGTCAAGGCCGCCGCCGAGACCTTCCGGCAGAACCCGAAGTTCAAGACCGAGGACGCCATCACCCAGCTTGCCGTGGGCGAGGCGCTGATCTCGATGCTGGAGGGCAAGGGCGTGCCGGCCGTGGTCGAACGCGCGCTGATCGCCCCGCCGATGGCTCAGGTTGGGCCGATCAGCCCTGCCCTGCGCCAGCAGGCGATGGCGGCCTCCGGCCTGCGCGGCAAGTACGACCAGACCATCGACCGCGAGAGCGCCTACGAGGTTCTGATGAAGCGCAAGGGCCTCGATCCAGCCAATCCGAATGCTCCGGCCCAGCAGGCCAGCACGGGCGGCATCGGCGGCATGCTCGGCGGCCTGTTCGGGGGCGGCAGCCCGCAACCGGGCCAGAAGGGTCGCACCACGCAGTCGATATCCGAGAAGATCGTGACCAGTGCGGCCCGTTCGGTGGCCTCTTCGGTCGGGCGGCAGATCGGCACCGCCATCATCCGCGGGGTGCTGGGCAGCCTGCTCGGTGGGCGCCGCTGACAGCGGCGTTCAGCGCGCTCGCTCGATGGCCCTGGCGATGACCTGGCGGACATCCCTGTCCGACAGGAACAGGTCATGGCGGATGACCTGAAGCCGGCTGCCGAACTCGGACGCGTCGGCAACCCGGACGCCGAGGGCGTCGAGCCGCTCGCGCTCGGTCGAGCCGGCCCGCGCAATGCCACCGGCGAGACGGGCCGAAACGGCGAGAGCCCGGTCGTTGGTGGCCGAGATCACCGTGATCCGGCTCGCCACCGGGCCGATCCGCTTTACGGTCTGCTCGAACTGGTCGATGTCGATGTCCGGCGATGCCAGCACCACGGCCCCGATCTTGTTGATGGCGGCCTCCCCGGCCCCGCTGCGCAACTGCCGCAGCGTTTCCAGCGTCAGCAGCGTGCCCATCGAGTGCGCCACGATGTGGATGCGCCCCACCGATGGATTTGAAGCCAGGGCCCGCAGCGCTTCCTCGAAGCCGTCGCGCGACCACATCGCGCTCTCACGGTCATATTGATAGGCGATGATGCGCCCACCGGAGGGCCAGCTGAACAACGCTGTCCGCCCCTGCCAAGCGACGCCATCCGAGAGCTGCGCGGCCGAGGCCAGCGCCGTCTCGAAGGTTTCGTTGAAGCCGTGCACATAGAGCAGCACATCCTTGCCGTTGGCCGCCTGCGCGAAGGCCGAGGCCGCCCCAGCGGAGACCGTGCCGCCCAGCGCGTTGACACTCCACGGCGCAGTCACGGCGGAGGCGATCGATCCGGTGATCGAGCGATCCGGCGGATTGAGCCGGGCTTCGGCGAAGATGAGTTCGGCGCCGCGGTCTGATGAAAAGAACGGACTCTTGCCGCCCACTGGCTTTCGGGTGGTGGCGACCAGCACGACCGGGTCTTCCTGGATCGGCGTCAGGCCTTCGCGGGCCACCTGATATGGCGAGTTGAGGCCGCGTTCATTGAACAGGCAGCCGCCAAGGGCCGCGGCGCAGCCAACCAGCAGGAGAATTCGGGCAGACAAAGATGCAAGGCGCATGCGGAGCACGGCGGAACCAGTCGGAATGTGTGGGTTTTCGCGGGCCAAAAGGCACGCTGGTGCGTGAAGATTAGCTTAACACCGGATCACAAAGGCGTTTTTGAGGCAGCATGCTGCATCGAGATCACGGCGTTGCAGGTTTGGGTCCGTCATGGTCCTGCCCGAGGGTCAGTGGCGACGTCAGCACCCTGCCGACCGCCGTCAGGGTGCCCTGCGTGAGAATGCTCGCGCTGTCGCCCAGACTGCCGGCCTGGTGCGTCAGTTGCTGCCCGCTGGCCAGGCGTGCGCCGATGGACCGCACCACGTCCGGACTCTGGGCGAACTTGACATGCCCGGTCCGGTCGGCGCCCTGGACATCGGTGAGATCGATCACATCGACCCCGTTCTTGGCCAGATTGGACCGGTAGGGCTCCTCGTTCGGATCGATCGAGCCGAGCCGGTCGCGGCTGCCCCAGATCAATCTCGACACGTCCAGCGCGCGGTCGTCGCGGGAGACGAAGAGCGAAATGCGCGGGCGATATGGCCCGAGGCCACGGCCCTGTTCGAGCGCCACGTCGACATCGACATCGGGCGCAGCCAGCATCAGGTTGCGGATCTTGCCGTTGATGCGGCCGTCGCGGATCGCCATCTGGCGCAGCGACTCAAGCGCAAGCCAGCCCCCCATCGAATGGGCGAGCACGGAGATTTCCACGACCGCAGGGTCCTTTGCCAGCAGCGACAGCAGGCCTTCAAGACCGTTGCGCGACACCTCTGCGCTGGTGCGGTCGTAGGGATAGGCCGCGAGCGTGCCCCACGAGGCCCAGCTGAACAGGACGGGCACCACCTTCGCCTCGCTGTCATTGACGATCTGGGCAAAGCGGAAGGCGGCCTCGTCGAAGCGGGTGTTGTAGCCGTGTACGAAGACCATGACATGCGAGCGGCCGCTGGCGCGGATACGCTGGCGCAGCGCGCTGACAAAACCGTCATGTTCGAGATAGGTCGCCCGCGCCGTGGCGAAGCTTGCGTTTGGATCAGGCGGCGCCGTGCTCGACCAGGCGATGTCGCCAGGCTTGTGGCCGGGCGGGATACTGATCGACAGGCTCGCATAATTCGCGGTCAGCGTGCGGTTGCCACCAAACATGATCGACGGGTTGCTGTCTGGACGGCGGGTCGTGCTGGCCAGAAGATCAACGATCCGGGCATCGGCGGGAATGGACGCGACCGGCACCAGCGCGGAAGGCGGCCTGCTGCCGCAGCCGCCGAGGACGGCCAGCACGCCAAGGCCGCCGATCAGCCACCCTATGCTGAACGCCTGATTTTTCATGTGACGCTGGTCCTGCTCAGTCGGATAACCCAGCCCGGCACGCAGAAGATTGCCGTCCGATACCGATCCATGCTTCCGTGCCATGATGCACGCGGCAGGACAAGGCATGATCGCCCACGGACATAATACGAAACACCCAGCCAACCTCATGGTGACGGGTTTTGGCCCTTTCCCCGGCGTGCGTGTCAACCCGACCGCAGCGCTCATGGAGCGCGTGACGAGACGGCTCGGGCGCGGGTTCACCGGCACGGGCGTTGCCGGAGCGCGCCTGTTCGTGAGCTACGGCCGCGCGTTTCGTGAATATGACGACAGCCACAGGCTGCATCGGCCCGGCGCGGTGCTGCTGCTCGGGCTCGCGGCCAAGGCGCGCTGGGTCCGGGTCGAACGCTGTGCGCGCCGTCTGGACAGCCCGCTCCACCCTGACAGCACCGGCAAGGCTGGCGCCGCGACAGCGCCCGACAGCGCCATGCCGCTCAAGGCGACCATCGCACCCGAACCGGCGCTGGCGGCGCTTCGCCAGACAGGGCTGCGTGCACGGCTTTCGCCGAGCGCCGGCCGCTACCTGTGCAACGCCGTCTACGCGCGGGCCCTGAGCCAGGCGAAGGGTAGGCCCGTACTGTTCATCCACGTGCCCTGGCCGAGACCGGTGGCCGGAACGGTTCCGCGCAGCCGCGTCGCGGCGTGGCGGCCATCGATGGCAGGTCTCGAACGGGGATTGGCCCGGATCGGCCGCGGGCTGATCGTGGCGGGGCGTGCCAGAACGGCACAGCGCTAGCTGGCATGATCCTTGAGCGACCGGCGGGACACCGGAGGTCGTCATCATGGTTCTGCGTCGCCAATTGCTGGGAATGGCCCTGTTCGGCACAACCATGGCTGCCGGACAAGCCATGGCCCAGTCTGCGCCCAGGGCGACCGTTCTGCCACTGTCCGGTTCCGGACCGTCCAGCCTCGGGCTGGACGCCTCGCAATTCGGCCTGAGGCCGGGGTCAGCCGATGACCAGTCACGTCGCCTGCAGGAGGCGCTGGTGGAGGCCTCCAAGCGCGACGCGCCGCTGCTGCTGCCGCCGGGCCGCTACCGCATCAACAACGTCGTCATTCCGGAGGGCATGCGGCTTGTCGGCGTGCCGGGAGCCACGCAGCTTGTCGCCGCGCAGCCGGGGCCGTTGCTCGTGGCGCGCCGGACCAGGCGCGCGGCGATCAGCGGAATCACCCTCGACGGGCTGTCGCTCAGGGCCGCAGACCGGACCGGACTTCTGCAGGCAGAGGATGTCGTCGAACTCATCGTAGAGGGCTGCGACGTGCGCAATGCGGGCGCCAATGGCCTGACGTTGGTCCGCACCGGCGGGCGGATTGAAGGATCACGTCTGACAGGCGCGCGGGATCATGGACTTTTCAGCCTCGATTCGCGCGGTCTGATGATCGAGCGCAATGTTGTGGAGGATATCGGCAATAACGGCATTGCGCTATGGCGGAACACGTCCGGCGATGACAACTCCCGGATTTCCGGCAACCGCATCAGCCGAATCCGCAGTGATGCCGGCGGGGACGGGCCGAACGGCAATGGGATCGTGCTGTTCAAGGCCGGCGGCGTAATGGTCGAAAGCAACGCCTTGCGCGATTGCGCGCTCACCTTCATCCGGAACAATTCGGGCGCGTCGGTCCAGATGCTGGGCAACAACGGCCGGCGCTGCGGCGAGGTCGCGTATTACTCCGAGTTCGCCTTCGAAGGCGCGATTATGTCGAACAACCTGGCGGAAGACTGCGCGCAGGGCTTCAATATCACCAATCTCGACCACGGCGGCCGGCTCGCCGTCTGCTCCGGCAACATCATCCGCCGCGCCCGGAAGGGACTGGCCCCGAAGGGCAAGGAACTGATCGGCGGCTCCGGAATCCATGTCGAGGCCGAGGCGGCGGTGACGGGCAATGTCATCGAGGAGGCCTCGGACGTCGGCATCTCGCTTGGCTGGAGCTGGGGCATGCGCAATCTGGTGGCGACCGGCAACATGATCCGCGACTGCACGGTGGGCATCGGCATCAGCCTGGTACCGAAGGAGCGCAATGTCGTGGTCGCCAACAACGTCATTTCCGGCGCACGCAACGGGGCCGTGATCGGCACGGAATATGGCAAGGCCGTGACCGGCGACCTGACCCGGAGCGGCGACAAGCGCGCGACAGGGGTCCGCGTCGAGGGCAATGCGGTCGGATGACAGCGGCTTCGGCGCCAGATCGGACTCGGGGTTGGCCGCAGCTTCGCCATGCTCGGCGGCTCGCATCTTCCGTGCTGGACCAGTCATCCCGGCTGCTCCTCGCAATGCCAGGAAATGAAGCCATGTGTGACTATGCCTTGCACAATGTTGCCTCCACTCCGGCCAAGGTCGGTGAGAAGCTTTTGACGACATCATTTCCCACATCCGGAACCCGCGGCTTTGCTGCCGAAGGGCGGACTGACGTCGTAGTTTGTGTTCCGCCAGGCGCAGAACTCGCCTTCGAAAAGGACATCGCCATCGACCGGGCGCTCGGCCTTCTCCCATCGCGCAAGCTGTCCGCCCGCGTGGAGCGGTTCCGCCAGATCATCATGGACCAGCCCTAGGCCCATCATGACGCGCTGGAATGTCCCGACGGGGTCATCGTGCATCTGACCCACCTCACGGTCGGACAGAAGGCGACTGTCCTGCAATTGCCGGCCGTTCCCAAGCCGGACGACGCCGTCCGCGAGGGCGCGGTGACGAGCGCCCCGCCCTCCGCGACAGCCCGCCGGGCCGTTGTCTGACGCCATCTGCAATCCTTTCCGGCCCTGTCCGGGAGATCCAGGCGGGGCTTGGGCCCTGACTCATCGGGCGTTCTGGCCCCGTCTTTGTGATCAAGCCTTGCTTTACGCCACGCGGTGGATTGCCTAACGGTCCGCGATGTCCCGCTTCGTCCTGCCGCTCCTGCTGTTTGCCTCAAGTCTGACCGTGATGGCCGGCGCGACCATTGCCCCCTCCCTGCCCGGGCTGCGCGACCACTTCATCGCCGTTCCGAATGCCGATCTTCTGGTGCGGCTGGCACTGACCATTCCTGGGCTTGCGATCGCGATTTCGGCGCCGCTGGCAGGCAACGTCGCGGACCGTTTCGGACGCAAGCCGGTGCTGCTGGCCGGCGTGGTTCTGTACGGCCTTTCAGGTGCGTCGGGGCTGGTGCTGGACAGCCTCCCGGCAATCCTCGTCGGTCGGGTTCTGCTCGGCTTTGCGGTCGGCATGGTGATGACCGCTGCGAGCGCCCTGATCGCGGATCTGTATGCCGGGCCGGAGCGCGAACGCGTGATCGGGCTTCAGGCCGCCTTCATGGGACTGGGCGGTGTCGTGTTCCTGATCGGCGGCGGCCTGCTGGCCGAGCAAGGCTGGCGCGGTCCCTTTGCGATCTATCTGTTGCCCCTGCTGGCCCTGCCGGTCATGGCGCTGGCCATCACAGAGCCTGCCGCAGCCACACCGAAGGCCGGCGACGCCGTGGCGTTTCCCGTCCGGACAGCGGTGCTGATCTACGGCTTTGCCTTCGTCGGCATGATCGCGTTCTACATCATCCCGGTCCAGTTGCCGTTCCTGCTGCGCAACATCGATGCTCCCTCCCCGACGCTCGCGGGCATCGGGATCGCGACGGCATCCATGAGTTCGGCGTTGACATCGCTGTTCGTGCTGAAGCGCATCCGCGACCGCCTGTCGATCCAGATGACGCTGGTCCTGTCCTTCCTCGCCATGACGGCCGGCTACGGCATCGTCTCGATGGCGGCGACGCCCCGGCAGGTGCTTGGCGGCCTCGCGCTGGCCGGTTTCGGCCTCGGGCTACAGATGCCGGTGCTGGTCGGCTGGCTGCAATCTGAGGTGCCGCCGCAGGCACGCGGGCGCGCGGCAGGCTACTACACGATGGCCGTGTTTTCCGGCCAGTTCGTCTCGCCCTTCGTGCATGCGCCGATGGCGCGGATGGTCGGCTACAGCGGCAGTTACCTTGCCGCGGCCGGGCTGACGCTGCTGCTGTCGATCGCCATGCTCGCTGTCTGGCGGCAACGCTCCGGCTGGCAGAGCGCCTGATCGATCACGCCGTGACGGACCAAACAACCCGCTGCGACTTGGAGCGCGATGCAAGGCGCGCTCCGACCCAGCGTTGCTGACAGAACGGCGGAGAGCGTCAGCGATGTCCTCAAGCGCGCTGGATGACCATGGCTGGTCACCGGGTCAATCGCAGATTGGTCATTTGACCGCCGATATTCTTGAGTGCCGACAAGAGGTCAGCCGCATTGGGAGCGTCAAAGAACTCGCCATTGTTCAGGGTTGAACACTGTTTCAGGCGCAAGGCCGAATATCACTCCAATGACGCCGCTTTCACTGCACTGAAAACGCCTGAGGCAAGTCAACAGTGCAGACAACATTTGATCAAATCCGATGAGGCAATAGGAGCACTAACTGACATGTTTTTTTGACGCTGTTTTAAGGTAGCTGCCGGATCCGGCAGTAACGCTTGTGTCTGCGTTAACCATCGCGCAACGTGCTTCATCGTCGATACCCGGACGGCGCTTCGGTGTTGGTGAAGAGCGCGGGCCCGGGAGGCAACACCCCAAACCCAACCTCAAGAACGCGGGCGCTTGACGCCGTGGCGCTGGCCTATTCGCCCGGCGTCGCCGCAGCCTGCGAGGCGATTGTCGATGATCCGGCCAATGCCGCCGAGATGACCATCCGCCAGAACCTTGTCGGCGTGATCACAAACGGCACCGCAGTGCTCGGCCTTGGCGATATCGGCCCGCTCGCGTCCAAGCCGGTGATGGAGGGCAAGGCCGTCCTGTTCAAGAAGTTTGCCGGCATCGACGTGTTCGACATCGAGGTCGAACAGAAGGATGTCGACAAGTTCGTCGAGGTCGTCGCGGCGCTTGAACCCACTTTCGGCGGCATCAACCTTGAGGACATCAAGGGTCCGGAATGCTTCGACATCGAGGAGAAGCTGAAAGCGCGCATGGGCATTCCGGTGTTCCACGACGACCAGCACGGAACGGCGATCATCGTGGCGGCGGCCGTCACCAACGGGCTCGAAATTGCGAACAAGGCCCTCGCTGACGTGAAAATTGTTGTCTCGGGCGCGGGTGCCGCCGCACTGGCCTGCCTCAATCTTCTGGTGCGCCTCGGCGCGTCGGTCGGCAACATCTGGGTCACTGATCTTGAAGGCCTTGTCTACAAAGGCCGCCCGGTGCTGATGGACCGCTGGAAGGATGTCTACGCGCAGGACACCGACAAGCGCACGCTGGCAGACGTCATCGAGGGCGCCGACATCTTCCTCGGCCTCTCCGCCGCCAATGTGCTGAAGCGCGAGATGGCGAAGATGATGGCGCGCCGCCCGCTGATCCTGGCGCTGGCCAATCCGAATCCGGAGATCATGCCCGAAGAGGCCCTGAAGGTGCGGCCAGACGCGATGATCTGCACCGGCCGCTCGGACTACCCCAACCAGGTCAATAACGTCCTGTGCTTCCCCTACATCTTCCGCGGCGCGCTCGACTGCGGCGCGACCACGATCAACGAGGAGATGAAGGCCGCCGCTGTGCGCGCCATCGCCACACTTGCGCGCGAAGCGCCGTCAGACATCGCCGCGCGCGCCTATGGCGGCGAGCAGCGCACCTTCGGTGACGCCTCCCTGATCCCCAACCCGTTCGACCCGCGCCTGATCATGCGCATCGCGCCGGCGGTGGCGGAGGCCGCAATGGCCACGGGCGTCGCCAGGAAGCCGATCGCCGACATGGACGCCTATCGCGAGCAACTGTCGCGCTTCGTCTTTCGCTCCGGCTTCATCATGAAGCCGCTGTTCACCCAGGCGAAGGCCGAGCCCAAGCGCGTGATCTATGCCGAGGGCGAGGATGAGCGCGTACTGCGGGCGGCGCAGGTCGTGCTCGAAGAAGGCATGGCGGTGCCGATCCTGATCGGGCGGCCGTCCGTGGTCGAAGCCCGCATCAAGCGCTTCGGCCTCAGCATCAAGGCGGGCCGCGACTTCGAACTGGTCAACCCCGAAGATGATCCGCGCTACCGCGACTATGTCCAGAGCTACCTCGACATCGCCGGGCGCCGTGGCGTGACGCCGGACGCGGCGCGCTCGCTCGTGCGCACAAACAACACCGTCATCGCGGCGCTCGCCGTGGCGCGCGGCGAGGCGGACGCGATGATCACCGGGCTCGAAGGCCGCTTCATGAGCCGTCTGCGCCATATCCGCGACATCATCGGCACCGCGCCCGGCGTGCGCGACCTTTCCGCCATGACGCTGATCGTCACCAACAAGGGCGCCTATTTCCTGACTGACACGCACCTGAAGGCTGACCCGACCGCCGAGGAACTGGCCGACGCGACCTTGCTGGCCGCCGAACACGTGGCCCGCTTTGGCATGAAGCCGAAAGTGGCGCTGCTCTCGCACTCCGACTTCGGCGCGTCCGACACGCCGTCCTCGCTCAAGATGCGCAAGGCAACCGCACTGATCAACGAGCGCGCGCCGACGCTGGAATGCGATGGCGAAATGGAAGCCGACACGGCCTTCTCCGCCATGATCCGGGAGCGGGTGTTGCCCTCCTCGAAGCTCAAGGGGGAGGCGAACCTGCTGGTGTTCCCCAACCTCGATGCCGCCAACATCGCCTACCAGTTCGCCAAGATGCTGAGCGATGCGCTGCCGGTCGGCCCGATCCTGCTCGGCGCGGCCAAGCCGGCCCATATCCTGACCGGCTCCGCCACCTCGCGCGGCGTGGTCAACATGACCGCCGTGGCGGTGGTCGAGGCGCAGGATCTGGCGCAGGCACGGGGTTGAGCGGACATAGAATACCGCACGGACAGGGTCGATCACCGGAGAGGCAACGCCCCGCGTGACTGTTCACATCTTAACCATCGTCCCCCTTTGCATGGCCGCCATGCCGCGCCATAATGGCCGTCCAAGCCAGATCAAGCCGCGTCTGCCGGCAACCAGGAGGGTGTCATGTCCAATCGATTTTTCGTGAAAGCGGCCTTTGCCGGGATCATGTTGGCCAGCAGCACGCTGTCGTCCCTGCCGGCATTCGCGCAGGTCGTCTACAACCGCGGGCAGGAAGCCGACCCGGAGACGCTCGATCCGCAGAAGATCTCGACCTCCGCCGAATTCCATATCATGCGCGACCTCTTCGAGGGCCTGATCATCCACAACGGCCAGGGCAAGGTGGCGGCAGGCGTTGCCGAAAGCTGGAGCGCATCGGCGGATGGCCTTACTTACACCTTCAAGCTCAGGGCCAATTCCAAGTGGTCGAATGGCGATCCGGTCAAAGCCAGTGACTTCGTTTTCGCCTGGCGCCGTGCCGCAGCGCCCGAGACCGGTGCCAAATACACCAACGTTCTGTATCCCGTGAAGGGCATGGAGGCCGTGCATAAGGGCACCGCCGGCGCAAAGCCCGAGGATATCGGCATCAAGGCGGTGGATGACCGCACGCTTGAGGTCGCCCTATCCGGCCCTACGCCCTACTTCGTCGAACTGATGACACTTCCGGTGGCGGGACCGCTGCATCAGGCCTCCGTCACGCAGCATGGCACCAACTTCGTCAAGCCGGAGAACCTCGTATCGAACGGCGCCTATCGCCTGCGCGACTTCACCCCCGGCGCACAGACCTCTCTGGTCAAGAACCCGCACTTCCACGACGCGGCCAACGTCAAGATCGACCAGGTCAACTTCATTCCGCTGTCGGATTCCGCGGCGGCCGCACGCCGCTTCCAGGCTGGCGAGATCTTGTCGACCGTCAACATCCCGGCCAACCAGATCAAGACCCTGCGCCAGCAGCTTGGGGCGCAGGTCTCCGTCACCCCGCAGCTCGGCACCTGGTACCTGACCTTCAACCAGGACAAGCCTCCCTTCAACGACGCGCGGGTGCGCCGTGCCCTGTCGATGGTCCTGGACCGCGAGTTCATCGCCGATCAGGTCTGGAACGGCTCCATGCTGCCCGGCTATTCATTCGTGCCGCCCGGCACCAACAATTACGGCCCGCAGATCGAACTCAGCTTCAAGAACCAGTCCGTCATCGACCGCGAGGAAGCGGCCAAGAAGCTGCTGGCGGAAGCGGGATTTGGTCCCGGCAAGCCGCTCAAGGTTGAGTACCGCTTCAATATGAGCCCGGAGAACCAGGCGACATTCGTGGCGATCGCCGACCAGTGGAAGGCGATCGGCGTCGAGACCACGCCGATCTCGACCGATGGCCGTACGCATTTCGCCTTCCTGCGCGACCGCGGGGCCTATGACGTCGCCCGCGCCGGCTGGATCGCCGATTACAATGACCCGCAGAACTTCCTGTTCCTGCTCGAATCCGCCGCCATTCCGGGCCTCAACTATGCCCGCTGGTCGAACCCGCAGTATGACGACCTGATGAAGCGCGCCGCCGCCGAGATCGACCTTGGCAAGCGCGCCGCCCTGATGGGCGAGGCGGAGAAGATCCTGCTGCAAGAAGCGCCCTACACGCCGGTGCTGTTCTTCACCAACCGCAACCTGATCTCGCCCAAGCTGGAAGGCTTCACGCCCAATCCACGCGCCAGCAACCCGACCAGGTTCATGTCGATCAAGGGGTGAGAGCGACAGAGACCCCAGCTGCCATGCCACACTCGATCAGCCTGCCTCATCCTGAGCCTGTCGAAGGACGAGGCAGCCACCGCGCGCTCTGGGGACCCTTCTTCGACAGGCTCAAGATGAGGAGATGTGGTGTGGCATGGCACATTGGCGCACCGCCATGCTGAGCTACATCCTGCGCCGCCTCATCTCCGCGCTGCCGACCCTGTTCGTGGTCGTGACCTTGTCGTTCTTCCTCATTCGCCTCGCACCGGGCGGGCCGTTCGATCTCGAGCAGCCGCTCGAAGCCAAGGTGATGGAGAACCTCAACCGCATCTACAAGCTCGACCGGCCGCTGATCGAGCAGTACTGGCTCTATCTCAGCCACCTCGCGACGGGCGATTTCGGACCGTCCTTCTACGCGCGCGACTTCACCGTGGCCGAACTGCTGTCGCGCGGACTGCCGGTGTCGATCACGATCGGCGGGCTGGCGCTTCTGCTGGCTTTGGCGATCGGCATTGTGCTCGGCACCATCGCCGCCTTCCGCCAGAACCATGCGGCCGACTATTCGGTAATGGTGTTCGCCACGTTCGGCATCACCATTCCCACCTTCGTGGTCGCGCCGGTGCTGCAGATCGTGTTCGGGCTGATGCTGGCCTGGCTGCCGGTCGGCGGCTGGAATAATGGGCATGTGCGCAATCTGGTCCTGCCCGTGGTCGCGCTCGCCCTGCCGCAGATCGCCGTGGTGGCGCGCATGATCCGCGCTTCGATGATCGAGGCGCTGCGCTCCAACCATATCCGCACCCTCCGCAGTCAGGGCCTGCCGCGCAGCACCATCGCGCTGCATGCGTTGCGCGGGGCGATGCTGCCGGTCGTGTCCTATATGGGGCCTGCGGCGGCGGCGCTTCTGACAGGCTCGGTGGTGATCGAGACGATCTTTGGCCTGCCGGGCGTCGGACGCTACTTCGTCGAGGGCGCGCTTAACCGGGACTACACGCTGGTGATGGGCACGGTCGTCATGGTCGCCGTGTTCGTGCTGATCTTCAACCTGATCGTCGACATCCTCTACGCACTGCTCGACCCGCGCGTCCGGTACGACACATGAGCGGGGCCATTGCAGCGCCCGTCACCGTCAGCCGCTCGCTCTGGGCCGATGCGCGCATGCGCCTGTTCCGCAACAAGGCAGCCGTCACCAGCCTCTTCTTCCTCATTTTCATGGGTCTGCTGGCCATTTTCGGGCCGATGTTCTCGCCGCACCAGTATGAGCGCGTCTACACCGAGTACGTGCGCGTGCCGGCGAGCCTTTCGGCCTACCCCAAGCCCGATCAGGTCGCGCCCGCCGTCGAACGCATCGCGGCCCGCATCCGCGCCCAGATCGAGAGGCAGGAGATTATTGGCGGCTCGGTGCGCGTGACGCTGGTCAGCCCGCGCGCCATCGACGAGCGCAACCTCGCCTTCTTCGGCCGCTCCGATCTGTTCCAGGGCTCGAACGTGATCGAGCGGGCAGACGAGGGCAGGAAACTCGTCATCGACGCGCCGATTCGCTGGCGGACCTTCCTGTTCGGCACCGACGGCAATGGCCGCGACCTTTTCACCCGCACGCTGATTGCGGGCCGTGTCTCGCTCGCCATCGGTCTGCTGGCCACCGGCGTCGCCCTGCTCATCGGCGTGATCTATGGTGCGACCGCGGGCTATCTCGGCGGGCGCATCGACACGGTGATGATGCGCGTCGTCGACATCCTCTACGCCCTGCCTTTCATCTTTTTCGTGATCATGCTCGTGGTGTTCTTCGGGCGGAATTTCATCCTGATGTTCCTCGCTGTCGGCGCCATCGAATGGCTCGACATGGCCCGGATCGTGCGCGGACAGACGCTGTCGATCAAGCGGCAGGAGTATGTTCAGGCGGCCGAAGCGCTCGGCGTGACGTCAGGCGGCATCCTCAAGCGCCATATCATCCCCAACACGCTCGGGCCAGTCGTGGTCTACATGACGCTGCTGGTGCCGAAGGTGATCCTGCTCGAAAGCTTCCTCTCCTTCCTCGGCCTGGGCGTTCAGGAGCCGATGACAAGCTGGGGCGTGCTGATCGCGGATGGCGCCCGCAATATCCAGAACGCGGAGTGGCTGCTGTTCTTCCCGGCGCTGTTCCTCGTCTCGACCCTGTTCGCGCTGAACTTCTTCGGCGACGGCCTGCGCGATGCGCTCGATCCGAAGGACCGGTGATGGACCCCATCCTCGCCTTCCGCGATGTCGCCATCCGCTTCCGCACCAATGACGGCATCGTCAATGCGGTCAAAGGCTCGAACATCGACGTCTTTCCCGGCGAGTTCGTTGCCATCGTCGGCGAGTCAGGTTCCGGCAAGAGCCAGAGCGTGATGGCGGCGATGGGCCTGCTGGCCCAGAATGGCGAGGTCACGGGTTCGATCCGCTATCGCGGCCAGGAGATCGTCGGGATGGGCAGCAGCGCGCTCAACAAGCTGCGCGGCGCCAAGCTCTCGATGATCTTTCAGGAGCCGATGACATCGCTCGATCCGCTGTTCAAGATCGGAGCGCAGATCGGAGCGCCCCTGCGGCAGCACCAGGGAATGTCAAAGCCCGCGGCTCGGGCGCGGGCTTTGGAATTGCTCAAGCTCGTCAAGATTCCGCAGCCGGAATCGCGGCTCGACTGTTACGCGCACGAGTTGTCCGGCGGTCAGCGCCAGCGCGTGATGATCGCCATGGCGTTGGCCAACAACCCGGACATCCTGATTGCCGACGAGCCGACAACGGCGCTTGATGTCACCATCGAAGCGGAAATCCTGGCGCTCATCGCCGAACTGCGCCAGCGACTCGGCATGGCGGTGGTGCTGATCACCCATGATCTTGGCATCGTGCGCGCCTATGCCGACCGCGTCTACGTGATGCAGAATGGCGAGATTGTCGAGAACGGCCCGGCCAAGCCGATGTTCGCGGCACCGAAGCATCCCTATACCCGGATGCTGCTGGGGGCCGAACCGGAGGGACGCAAGGCGCCGCCGCAAGCCAGCGCGCCAATCATGATCGATGCGAAGAACGTGTGCGTCACCTACCGTATGACTCGCGGCTTCTTCGGGCGCGACTCGTCGGATGTGAAGGCCGTCGATGGCGTCAGCCTGACGCTGCAGAAGGGCCAGACCATCGGAATCGTCGGCGAGTCAGGCTCGGGCAAGTCAACGCTCGGCAAATCCATCCTGAAGCTCGCCCCGGCCGTTGGATCGATCACTTTCGAGGACCGAGCGCTGTTGCCGCTCAGCCGCGAGGCGATGCGGCCCCTGCGCAGGCACTTGCAGGTGGTGTTCCAGGACCCGTTTGGCTCGCTGAGCCCCCGCATGAGCGTCGGCGACATCATCACCGAGGGTCTTCTGGTTCATGAACCAGCCCTCACCCGCAAGGACCGCGACGCGCGGGCAGCGCAGGCCCTGGCGGAGGTGCAGCTAGATCCCGCCATGCGCAATCGCTACCCGCACGAGTTTTCCGGCGGCCAGCGTCAGCGCATTGCTATCGCCCGCGCCATGATCCTGAAGCCGCATGTGGTCATCCTTGACGAACCGACTTCGGCCCTGGACCGCACGGTGCAGAAGACCATCGTTGAGCTGCTCAAGGGTTTTCAGGACAGATATGGCCTGTCCTACCTGTTCATCAGCCATGACCTCGCCGTCGTGCGCGCCATGTCGGACCATGTCATGGTGATGAAGGATGGCAAGGTGGTGGAGGCCGGGCCGACCGAGGCCATTTTCGACACACCGCGTCAGGACTACACGAAGAAGCTGGTTGCAGCATCCCGGAAGGGGTGACGGGGCGCCATCCTCATCCTGAGCCTGTCGAAGAATGCGGATGGGCGGACACCGGCCTGCCCTCAACAGGCCTTGACCCCAAGCCCCGATCCCGCGACCTTGGCGGGGAACGCATACAGGAAGCCCCATGTCCCGCATTGTCTACCTCAACGGCGCCTATCTTCCGGAAGAACAGGCCACCATCTCGATCTTCGACCGTGGATTCCTGTTCGCCGACGGCATCTATGAAGTGTCGGCCGTGATCAACGGCATGCTTGTGGATGTGGACGCCCACATGGCGCGGCTGGAGCGGTCGTGCGCGGAAATCCGGCTCGCCCTGCCATGGTCCCGGGCGGAGATCATCGGCATCCATCATGAACTCATGAAGCGCAACGCCCTGACATCCGGCGGCATCTACCTGCAGGTGACGCGCGGCGCGGCGGACCGCAGCTTCACCTTTCCGGGTGAGGCGAAACCCTCGCTGGTCATGTTCACCCAGGCCCGCCCCATGAACAGGGAGGTCGCGCGAGGCTACAAGCTGCTCAGCCTGCCCGACCTGCGCTGGAAGCGGCGCGACATCAAGAGCGTCGGGTTGCTTGCACAGGTCCTGGCCAAGCAGGCCGCCGCCGAAGCCGGCTGCGACGAGGCGCTGATGATCGAGGATGGCGTCATCACCGAGGGCGGCTCGTCCACGGCCTGGATCGTCAAGGGCAAAACGCTGATCTCACGGCCGCTCTCCAACGCCGTCCTGGCCGGGATCACGCGCAAGGCGATGCTGACCTATCTGGCGGAAAGCGGCTTTGCCTTCGAAGAACGTCCGTTCACGCTTCAGGAGGCGTTGGAGGCAGACGAGGTGATCGTCACCGCTGCGACCGCGCTGATCATGCCCGTGACCGAGATCGACGGGCAGGCCATCGGCGGCGGACAGCCGGGGCCCGTGGCCCGTCGGCTGCGTGACATTTATTTCGACCTTGCCGAAACGGGCGGCGCGCTCGGGTGATTACCTGCGGCGCCGCGCGGTCTGCGTCGCGCCGGGATTGAGCGTCACGAAGACGTCGATGTCCCCGCTCGACGCCAGCACGCTGCCTGGCACGAGGATGCCATCCTCGACATGCACCCAGGTGGCCTGGCCCTGNGGCACGGTCGCGCCGACCCGCGCATTGCGGCTTGCGATGACCTGATCGCCGCGCTTCACTTCGATGCGCAGCGTCGCGTTGATCGGCCCGGCCGAGCCCGCGGGTCCGACCAGCACCCGACCTTCGGCGCCCACACGAACGGTGACGCCGCCACCAGCCGCGTTGGTGCAGTCGCGCGCAACGTCTGTTACTGTGATCTGCGACCGCACCGACTGGCTGTCAGCCGCGCCGAGCCGCAGCGCAGCACCTCCCGCCGTGATCGACACCGGCGGGCACTCACGCTCCTCTTCCGCGATCACCGCGGCCGGCGGCGGCGAGGTTGTGCCGAACTGCATCAGGTTTCCCAACGCGCTTCCGCCCGAGCCCGCGGTGTTGGCGGTTTCAAGACCGCCACCGGGCAGAAGCCCACCGCCGCAGCCCGCCAGAAGCACGCCCAAGGCAGCGACAGACACCAGTTTTCCCATGCAAGCCCCCGTACGCATCACGACACCACCCTTCACGGCAGTTTCTCCAGCCCGTCACCAAATCCGGCAAGGGACACAGGGATCCCGATGCCCTCCTCCGGAGTCTGAAAGACAATGAAGGTGGCGTTCTGGCCCGCCTTCAACGCGTTGATCAGATTGTCGTCCATCACAACTTCCGCGATGCAGCCCGTGTTGAGACAGCGCACGAAGCCGGCGCGGCCTTGATCCTTGTCGTCGATCCTGAGACCGAGGCCGGCCGGCAGGAGCACCCCGAGCGGCGACACCACGACACGCAGGATGCGGCTGCGCTTGTCGGCCGTCTTCAGCACGATGACCAGGAGGCTGAGGTTGGGCCGGTCTTCGGCGGCGACATTCTGCACGAGGGCACACTGCTCCGCCTGCGCGCCCGGCGGTGTCTCGCAGCGCATCTGCCAGTCACCATAGGCGGCGCGGACCACGCCCTGGGCGGAAGCCGGGCTGAGGCCGGCGAAGCTGCCGGCGGCAAAGGCCAGCGCAGCGCATGCGAGCGTTCTGATGAGCGGCTTCATGCCATGACCATCCTGCCTTGCACCGCGCCAGCCTACCGAATCGACTGCCATCCGGAACCGGCGCATCTGTTCGCCCCGTTCGCACCATGCGCGCAAGGTCCTGTCAAGAATGATGCGCGAAGCCGACCAACTTCATGCAGCGCATGCATGCTGAATGCCGATGCCGTCGCGAATGCGCACCTATGTCGCATAGGTTCGACCAATGAGGTGATTGAAAGGCTAGCGTGCTTGTGGTCAATGATCTACAGCATCCCCCGATATCGCCAGTGAATTGCTGGCACTCTCGCTTGGTATTCCGGCGCGGACAGCCCAGCGGGACGCCGAGTTTGATCCAAGGAGCCAAAACTACCATGCGTGGACCCATGAACCGCGTTTTGAGCCGGGCCAGCGCCCTGAGTGGCGCCGCTTCGGCCCTGTTCATGCCAGCCCTGGCGCTGGCCGCTCCGAACGGACAGCCCCAGCCCGGGCAGATGAACCTGCCCGCCCCCGCCACTCCGAAGATGGCCGACATCGTCTGGTTTCATGACTGGCTGCTGGTCCTGATCACGCTGATCTCGGTGTTCGTGCTGGCGCTGCTGGTCTATGCCTGCTGGCGCTTTGCCGAGAAGAAGAACCCGGTTCCGTCGAAGTTGACCCATCACGCCGGGCTTGAGGTCGCCTGGACGATCATCCCGGTCCTGATCCTCGTCGTGGTGGCAATCCCGTCCTTCCGCATCCTGCGCGACCAGCTTGTCATTCCTCCTTCCGACATCACCCTGAAGGTTACGGGGAAGCAGTGGTACTGGTCCTGGGAGTATCCGAAGGACGCCGGCGGCTTCGGCTTTGACTCGCTGATGCTGGACGACAAGCAGCGCCTCGAGTTGGTGAACACCGGCAAGGCCAAGCCCGAAGAAGTGCCGCGCCTGCTCGGCGTCGACAACGAAGCCGTCGTGCCGGTCGGCAAGATCGTGCGCCTGCAGGTGACGGCGGCCGACGTGATCCACAAGTTTGCGATGCCTGCTTTCGGCCTGAAGCTCGACGCCATTCCGGGGCGCCTCAACGAGACCTGGTTCAAGGCGGAGAAGGAAGGGCTTTATTTCGGCCAATGCTCGTTTATCTGCGGCCAGAACCACTCCTACATGCCGATCGCGATCCGTGTTGTCAGCCAGGAGCGCTACGCCGCCTGGCTCGCCGAATCGCAGAAGAAATTCGCTGTCACGGACGGAGCGCCGACGCGCGTCGCCGCCGTCGTCGGCCAGTAACAGACAAGACAGGGGACCATATCGATGGCCTACGGTTCAGCCGCTACCTTCCTGTCGATCGCCATGCGGCTCGAACTGCAAGAGCCGGGCATGCAGTATTTCGCCTCCGGGCAGTCCTACAATGTGTTCGTCACCGGCCATGGCCTGATCATGATCTTTTTCATGGTCATGCCGGCGCTGATCGGCGGCTTCGGCAACTGGTTCGTGCCGCTGATGATCGGCGCGCCGGACATGGCCTTTCCGCGCATGAACAATATTTCGTTCTGGCTGACCGTCGCCGCCTTCGGCCTGCTTGTCACCTCGATGTTCGTCGAGGGCGCGCCCGGCACCAACGGTGCCGGGACCGGTTGGACAGTGTACCCGCCGTTCTCGTCGACCACCGGCCATCCGGGCCCGGCCGTCGACTTCGGCATCTTCGCGCTGCATCTGGCCGGCGCCGCATCGATCCTTGGCGCGATCAACTTCATCACCACCATCCTGAACATGCGCGCGCCGGGCATGACCCTGCACAAGATGCCGTTGTTCGCCTGGTCGATGCTGATCACCGCCTTCCTGCTGCTGCTCGCCCTGCCCGTTCTGGCGGGCGCGATCACCATGCTGCTGACGGATCGCAATTTCGGCACGACCTTCTTCGATCCGGCCGGCGGCGGCGATCCCGTCCTGTACCAACACCTGTTCTGGTTCTTCGGGCATCCAGAAGTCTACATCATGATCCTGCCAGCCTTCGGCATCGTCAGCCACATCATCTCGACCTTCTCGAAGAAGCCGATTTTCGGCTATCTCGGCATGGCCTACGCCATGGTCGCGATCGGCGTCGTCGGCTTCATCGTCTGGGCGCACCACATGTACACGGTCGGCCTGTCGCTCAATACACAGCGCTATTTCGTGTTCGCGACCATGGTCATCGCCGTCCCGACGGGCGTGAAGATTTTCTCCTGGATCGCGACGATGTGGGGCGGCTCGATCCGCTTCACCGCAGCCATGGTCTGGGCGGTGGGCTTCATCTTCCTGTTCACCGTCGGAGGCGTCACCGGCGTCGTGCTGGCCAATGCCGGCGTCGACCGCTCACTGCACGCGACCTATTACGTTGTCGCGCACTTCCACTATGTGCTGTCACTCGGCGCCGTGTTCGGAATCTTCGCGGCCTGGTACTACTGGTTCCCGAAAATGAGCGGCTATGTGATCCCGGACTGGATGGGCCATGTCCATTTCTGGGTCGCCTTCGTCGGCGCGAACGTCCTGTTCTTCCCGCAGCACTTCCTCGGCCTCGCCGGCATGCCGCGCCACTATGTCGACTATCCGGATGCCTTCGCCTACTGGCATTGGTGGTCGTCGATGGGCTCGTACATCTTCCTCGCGAGCCTGTTCTGGTTCTTCGGCACGGTCATCTACGCCTTCGTCCGCAAGGAGCAGGCCGCCGACAATCCGTGGGGAGAAGGCGCGACCACCCTGGAGTGGACCCTGCCCTCGCCGCCGCCCTTCCACCAGTTCGAGACCCTGCCGCGCATCACCGGCACGGATCACTGACTTTGGCTATCTGATTGACGCCGGCCGGATGATCCGTCATCCGGCCGGCTCAGTTCACCCAAAGCGCCTCAAGGCGCTTGCGACCCAGGGCACACGCCGCCATGTCCGCCGCGTTCGACAAGATTGCTGACCAGCCCCTGCCCGCGCACCGCGTCGGCGGGGATGTCGGCGACTATTTCCAGCTGCTCAAGCCCCGGGTGATGTCGCTGGTGATCTTCACCGCACTCGTCGGCATGGTGGTGGCGCCCGGCGCCATCCATCCGGTGATCGCCGCCGCCTCGCTGCTGGCGATCGCGGTCGGAGCCGGCGCATCAGGCGCGCTCAACATGTGGTATGATGCCGACATCGACGCCCTGATGTCGCGGACTGCGAAACGCCCCATCCCGGCAGGCCGGATCACGCTATCGGAAGCCTTCGCCTTTGGCATGGCGTTGTCGGCCGGATCTGTGCTGATGCTTGGCGTCGTGGCCAACTGGGTTGCGGCCGGGCTTCTGGCCTTCACGATCTTCTTCTATGCCGTCGTCTATTCGATGTGGCTGAAACGCTGGACGGCGCAGAACATCGTGATCGGCGGCGCAGCGGGAGCCTTCCCGCCCATGATCGGCGAGGCTGTCGTGACCGGCCAGATCGGCTGGGCCGGTTTCGTGCTGTTCGCCATCATCTTCCTTTGGACGCCGCCGCACTTCTGGGCGCTCGCCATGGCCAAGGCCAAGGACTATGAGCGTGCCGGTGTGCCGATGATGCCGAATGTCGCCGGCGATGCCTCCACCCGCCGGCAGATCATGGGCTACACCGTGGCCCTGGTCCTGTTCGCCTTCGTGCCGAACCTGATGGGCATGGGCGGACTGGCCTATCTGATGACGGTCCTTCTGGGCGGCGCGGGGATGCTTGGGATCGCCTGGCGCATCCTCAAGGCCGATAGCGCCGAGGCCAGCCACAAGGCGGGCATGCAGATGTTCGGCTTCTCGATCCTTTACCTGTTCGCCGCGTTTTCGGCCTTGCTGGCCGAACACAGCCTTGGCCTGATGTGGGCCCTGCCGAAGCTGCTGTGAGGCTGGGATGACGGATAATTTCCCGGTTCCGCCAAAGCTGTCGCCCGAGGAAGAGCGGGTCCGCCGCCGCCGTTCGATGGCAATCGCGATCGCGCTCGGGGCGCTCGTGGTGATCTTCTATGCCGTCTCGATGGTGAAGACGATCCGATGAACGCTGCCGAACGCACCCAGTCGGACACTGCTCGCCTCAAGGCGACACGCACCGCGCTCTGGTGCGGGGCGGTGGTCGTGTCGATGACGGCGCTCGCTTTCGCCTCGGTGCCGCTTTACGACCTGTTCTGCCGCATGACCGGGTTTGGCGGCACGCCGATGGTCCGCGCGCAGAACGCCTCGCAGATCTCCGACCGCGTCATCCAGGTCCGCTTTGACGCCAATGTCGCGCCGGGGCTCGGCTGGAGCTTTGAGGCGGAAGAGAACGTGATCAACGCCCGCATCGGCGAGACCAAGACTGTGTTCTACAGGATCACGAATCGCTCGGACGCCGCGACGACCGGGATTGCGACCTTCAACGTCCAACCGTCCCATGCGGGCGCACATTTCGTGAAGATGCAGTGCTTCTGCTTCACCGAGCATACACTCAAGCCCGGTGAGAGCATGGAGGCGCCAGTCGTCTTCTATATCGATCCGGACATCGAGAAGAACCGCGACATGCGCGGAGTCGGCGCGATGACCTTGTCCTACACCTACTTCCCGTCAAAGAACGGACAGCCTGCGGGCGGATCCGTCGCTGATGCGAAAGTGGGCGGGGACAAGCCGAAGCTCTGACGCTATAGACAACCAGACAAGACCAGAACGGGGGCACCATGGCCAGCGGGATGACCAAGAACCACGACTACCACCTCGTCGATCCGAGCCCATGGCCGCTGATCGGGGCGCTGAGCGCTTTCGTGATGGCTTGCGGCATGGTGCTGACGATGAAGGGCCTGCCGGTCGCCGGGATGAAGATCGGCCCGCTGGTTCTGGGGGCTGGCGTGCTTGGCGTGCTCTACACCATGTTCGCCTGGTGGGTGGACGTGACGCGCGAGGCGACCCACGAGGGTCATCACACCCGTGTGGTCCAGATCCATCATCGCTATGGAATGATCATGTTCATCGCCTCGGAGGTGATGTTCTTCGTGGCCTGGTTCTGGGCCTACTTCGACGTCGCGCTGTTTGCGTCCGAGCCTGCGCAGTATGCCCGCGCCGAGTTCACGGGCGGCTTCTGGCCGCCGAAGGGCATCGAAACCTTCGATCCGTGGCACCTGCCGCTGCTCAACACGCTGATCCTGCTGACATCGGGAACCACCGTGACCTGGGCCCACCATGCGCTGTTGCATGACGACCGCAAGGGCCTCAAGCAGGCGCTGTGGCTGACCGTCGCGCTCGGGGTCCTGTTCACGATCTGCCAAGTCTACGAGTATTCGCACGCCGCCTTCAGCTTCAAGGGTCATGTCTATGGCTCGACCTTCTTTATGGCCACGGGCTTCCACGGCTTCCATGTCGTGATCGGCACGATCTTCCTCGCCGTCTGCCTGTACCGCGCCTACATCAACCATTTCACGCCGAAGCAGCATCTCGGCTTCGAATTTGCGGCCTGGTACTGGCACTTCGTCGATGTGGTCTGGCTTTTCCTGTTCGCCGCGATCTATGTATGGGGTGCAGGTGCACACGCCGGGGCGCACTGATCAGCCTCGACGCAAGGCTCAAAGGGCGGCTCACGCCGCCCTTTTTTGTTTCCGATCGCGCTTGCTGCGCTGTGCGCGCGTTGATGGGACGGCTTGAGGATTTCGCCATGACAGCCCCCTCTCCCTACTCAGCCGGACTGGCCTGCCGCTGCCCGCGCTGCGGCGAGGGCAGGCTGTTCGACGGCTTCCTCAAGCTGAAGCCAAACTGCGCCGCCTGCGGGCTCGACTTCGCCTTCGCCGATTCGGCGGATGGTCCTGCTGTGATCATCATGTTCATTGCGGGATTCGGGATCGTGGGCGGCGTCCTCGCCCTGGAGACGCTCTACGAGCCCCCCTTCTGGGTGCATATGGTCATCTGGCTGCCGCTGACGATCATCTCCTGCCTTGGGTTGCTCAGGCCGATGAAGGGCCTCGCCATCGCCCTGCAATATGCCCGCGATGCCGGAGAGGCTCGCTTCAAGTGACAGAGCAGACGCCCGGGCCGCGACGATCGCTGTTCCTGCTGTGCGTCTTTGCCGGCCTGGGCATGGTGGTCCTGTGCTCGCTTGGCGCCTGGCAGTTGCAGCGTCTCGCAGAGAAGACCGCTTTCCTTGAGCGGCTTTCCGCCCAGAAGGCACTGACGCCGGCGGCGCTGCCGGCCGAGGCTTTGTGGGGCAAGCTCGACCTCGACGCGTCGGACCTGTCGCGGGTCCGCCTTGCCGGCACATGGCTGCCGGAGGCCAGCGCGACGGTGCGTGTGGTGATGCCGGAGCCACAGCCGGGTGAACGCAAGCTCGGCGGCTTTGGTCGTTACCTGGTGACGGCGGTCCGGCTCGATGCCGGCGGAATTGTGCTGGTCAACCGCGGCTTTGCGCCCGAGGCGCGCCATGCCGGCCTGCCGCCTCCATCCGGCCGGGCGGAGTTGACCGGCATCCTGCGCAAGCCGGAAGCGCCCAACGCCTTCACCCCTGCTGCCGATGTAGCCCGGCGTGATTTCCACATGCGTGATCCAGCTTCACTCGCCGCTGCGATGACCCTGTCCGCTGCGCCCTTCATGGTCGAGGCCGAACGCGGCACTGATGCCATGACACCTCCGGTCGGCGTCGACTTCATCGACCTGATCGCCCGCATCCCGAACAACCACCTGCAATATGCCTTCACCTGGTTCGGTCTGGCCGCGACGCTGCTCGGCGTGTTCCTGGTGTTCGCCCGCAGCCTGCGCCGGCAGACTGGCGTGAGCCAAGAAAGCGCCCTATAGCACTCAAAGCGCTGCCGCCTACCAGGACCGATCCGTGCTGCATGTCTCGTCACGGGGTGAAGCCCCGAAGCTGTCGTTCTGCGATGCCCTGCTGGCCGGCCTTGCCCGGGACGGCGGCCTTTATCTTCCCGAAAGCTATCCCCGCCTGACGACAGGGCCGATCACCGGTTTCGCTGGCCAGCCCTATGCGGCGGTGGCCAAGACGGTGATGGGCGCACTGACGGATGGCGAGTTCGCCCCTGCTGACCTCAACGGCATGATCGACGAGGCCTATGCCGGCTTCCGCCATCCGGCCGTGTGTCCGCTGGTGCAGATCGGCGACAACCTGTTCGTGCAGGAGTTGTTCCACGGCCCGACGCTCGCCTTCAAGGACGTCGCCATGCAGCTTCTGGGGCGCATGATGGACCATGTGCTGACCCAGCGTGGCCAGCGCGCAACCATTGTCGGGGCGACGTCGGGCGATACGGGCGGGGCCGCGGTCGAGGCCTTCAAGGGCCTGAAGCAGGTCGATATCTTCATCCTGTATCCGCATGGCCGCGTCTCGGATGTGCAGCGGCGGCAGATGACCACGGTTGATGCGCAAAATGTGCATGCCATCGCCGTCGATGGGGACTTCGATGACTGCCAGGCGCTGGTCAAGGCGATGTTCAACCATCACACCTTTCGCGATGAACTCGGCCTGTCGGGCGTGAACTCGATCAACTGGGGACGGATCGCGGCGCAGGTGGTGTATTACTTCACGGCGGCTGCCTCTCTGGGCGGCCCGGCCCGGCCCATCAGCTTTTCGGTTCCCACCGGCAATTTCGGTGACGTGCTGGCGGGCTGGGTCGCCAAGCAGATGGGCCTGCCGGTCGGGCGCCTCATGGTGGCGACGAACCGCAACGATATCCTCGTGCGTACCCTGCGGTCGGGCGACTACCACGTCACCGGCGTCACGCCGACCACCTCGCCGTCGATGGACATCCAGGTATCGTCGAACTTCGAGCGACTGCTGTTCGAGGCCCATGGCCGTGACGGCGCCGCCGTTCGCCGCATGATGGACAATCTGGCGCAATCCAGGCGCTTCGAGGTGGCGGGGCCTGCACTTGAGCGTATCCAGAGCGAGTTCGACGCCGCTGCAGTGTCCGAAGAGGCCACGGCCCGCGAAATCGCAACGGTCTGGCGCGAGGCCGGCTATCTGCTGGATCCGCATACGGCCATCGGGGTCGAGGCGGCGCGGCACAGCCTGAAAGCCGATCCGGCGACACCGGTCGTCGTTCCAGCGAAGTTCCCGGTTGCGGTCAAGGCAGCATCCGGCGTGACCCCGGCCTTGCCCGCGCATCTGAGCGACCTGATGGAGCGCACGGAACGCTTCGCCCGCCTGCCCAATGCGCTTGCAGACGTCGAACGGTTCATCGCCGGCCATGCACGCGCGGTACGAGGGGCCGCAGCTTGAACGCGTTGATCATGCCGGGCGACCAGGATGTCGCCATCACCACGCTGCCGAATGGCCTTCGCATCGTCTCCGAGCGCATGAACCATGCCTCGACCGTGACCCTCGGGGTCTGGATCAGTGCAGGCTCTCGCGACGAGGCCGATAACCAGCATGGCCTCGCCCATCTTCTGGAACATATGGCCTTCAAGGGGACGGCAACGCGCAGCGCCCGCCAGATCGCCGAGCAGATCGAAGCGGTGGGCGGCGACATCAACGCCGCAACCAGCATCGAGTACACCTGCTACACGGCGCGCTCGCTCGAAGAGGATCTGCCACTGGCGGTCGATATCCTCGCCGACATCCTGCTCAACTCCAGCTTCGCCGACGATGAGTTGGCGCGCGAGAAGGGCGTCATCCTGCAGGAGATTGCGGCGGTCGAGGACACGCCCGATGACCTCGTCTACGACCTTTTCATGGCGCGGGTCTTTGATGGCCAGCCGCTTGGACGGGCCATTCTCGGCACGCCCGAGACCCTTGCCAACTTCGACGCCGACGCGATCCGGCGCTATCTTGCCCAGCACTATACCGGCGGGCGGATGGTGTTCGCCGCGGCCGGCGCTGTCGATCACGGCAGGCTGGTGGATCTGGTCAGCAGGGCCTTCGCGCCGCTTCCGCCCGGCATCGTGACCGACCCGAAGCTGTCGCACCGGTCGCGCTATACCGGCGGCGAGATCCGCCGGCTGGCGCGCACCGATCAGAGCCATCTGGTCATGGGCTTTCGCGGCGAGCCGTTCACGGACGGCAGCCACTACCCCCTGCAGGTCCTTGCCATGGTGATGGGCGGTGGACTGTCCTCGCGCCTGTTCCAGGAGGTGCGCGAGGCACGCGGGCTGGCCTACGCCATCGATGCCTTCCACTGGGCCTTCACCGACACCGGCGTCTTCGGGATCGGCGCAGGTGCCGCGCCGAAGGACGTGCCGGAACTGGTCCGGGTCTGCATGCATTGCCTGCGTGATGCCGGGCAGACAACCTCGGAAGAGGAGGTCCAGCGGGCGCGGGCACAGATGAAGGTCGGATTGCTTGGCTCGCTCGAGACGCCGGGCGGACGGCTTGAACAACTGGCCCGGCAGGTTCTCACCTTCGGGCGGGTGATCCCGCGCCACGAGATTTCGGCCAGGATTGATGCGGTCAGCGCCGATCAGGTCAGGGCTGCGGCCCTCAGCGTGCTCGCCTCGCCGCCCACGCTGTCCATGGTGGGCCCGAAAATCAAATCCGCGGAGCTCAAGCTTGCAGATCTGACGGCTTCCGGCGCACATTAGCACGGATCGAGCACAGTCACGCCATGGCGCTTTTCCGCTTCACCTCCGATGCAACGTCCCGCGTCCAGATCAAGGGCGACGGGGTGATGCTGCGCCAGCCGATCCTTGATGACTATGAGGCGTGGGCGTCGGTCCGGCAGCAGAGCCGGGCCTTTCTCGAGCCATGGGAGCCCCTGTGGAGCGATGAGGACCTGACCAAGAGGGCGTTCAGACAGCGGGTGAAGCGCGCGGCGACCGAGAGCGACGCCGACGAGGCCTATGCGTTCATGATCTTCCGCACGCAGGACCAGGCCCTGATCGGTGGTGTCACGCTTGGCCTTGTGCGGCGCGGCGTGGCGCAGGCCTGCACCATGGGATACTGGCTTGGCGAGCCCTATGGCGGGCAGGGCTACATGACCCGGGCTGTCAAGGCCGTTGCGAAGCATGCCTTCGAGGACCTGCATCTGCGACGCATCGAGGCCGCCTGTGTGCCCGCCAACGGACGGTCGCGCGCTCTCCTGGAGCGGATCGGGTTTCAGCGTGAGGGCTACGCCCGCCAGTATCTGTGCATCAACGGACGCTGGGAGGATCACCTGCTGTATGCGCTTCTGGCCTCCGATCCGCGCCGGTAATGTGCCCCGCGTCGGAAACGAGGCGCACATTCCTGCCACCGGCCTCAGATTGCGGTTGAGGGCCTCCCGTCAACCCCAATCTCTGCCTTGCCCTCGCCACGAGGTCTGGCTACCACTGACATCCGATCAAGAACGATAAGTCCGTCCAAGGTCCCAGGTTTTCGGTATCCCGTGCGCCCTTTGAACATTGCCAAGCGCCTCCTGTACGGCGTGCTCGCGCTGCTGGCCTTTGCCCAGGCGGCGGCGGCGATCGAGGCCGTTCGGGTTCCGGTGGATGTTCCGGCGCTGGACCTGACCAACATCGTCACCCGCAACCGATCCGACGGCGACGTTATCCAGATCTCGACGGCGGCCGGCGCGGACGGGATTGTACGCCGCATTGCGGTGCGCGCTCGTGAAGCCGGATCGCGGCCGGACTGGATCGTGTTCGCGCTCAAGAACGACTCGGACGAGCAGATCGACCGGCTCCTCGTGGCCCCCTTCCACCGGCTGATCGGCTCGGGCGTGATCTGGCCCGATCTGGGCTCGTCCCGCATCGAGGCGGTGACCGCCAGCCAGGGCGTGCGGCCCGAGCGCGAGGAGAGCTCCGAAGCCGACGTCTTCATGATCACACTCGACCCAGGCGCGACCGTCACCTTCGTGGCCGAACTGCAATCGACCCGGCTGCCGCAGCTTTACCTGTGGGAGCCCGACGCCTACCGGCAGAAGCTCAACGGCCTGACGCTGTACAAGGGCATCATCATCGGCATCGCCGGGCTGGTGGCGCTGTTCCTGACCATCACCTTCGTGGTCAAGGGGTCCGTGGTCTTCCCGGCCTCGGCAGCTCTCGCCTGGGCTGTTCTGGCCTATGCGGGGCTCGATTTCGGCTTTTTCCAGCGCATCTTTCCGCTGTCTCCGGCCGCCGAAAGGGTCTATCGCGCCGGGGCGGAGGCGGTTCTGGCTGCGACCTTGCTGGTCTTCCTGTTCGCCTACCTCAATCTGGCGCGCTGGCATGTGCGCTATGGCCATATCACCGCCGCCTGGCTGATCGGGCTGGCCGGCCTGATCGCACTTGCGGTGTTTGACCCGCCGGTTGCCTCCGGCGTGGCACGCATGTCGATCGCGGCGGTTGCAGCCGTCGGCTTCGTGCTCGTGCTGCATCTGGCCAGCCATGGCTACGACCGTGCAATCATGCTGATCCCGACCTGGTTCCTGCTCAGCGTCTGGGTCACGGCGGCGGCCTTCACTGTTTCCGGACAACTGACGCGCGATCTGGTGCCGCCGGCGCTGATCGGTGGTCTGGTCCTGCTGGTCATCCTCATCGGCTTCACCGTGCTGCAGCACGCGATCGCGGGCGGCGGCATGGCGTCTGGTGTCATCACCGAAGCCGAGCGCAAGGCGCTGGCGCTGGCCGGCTCCGGCGATGTTGTCTTCGACTGGGATGTCAGCTCGGACAAGGTGCATGTCTCGCCGGAGCTGGAAATGTCGCTCGGTCTCCCGCGCGGCACGCTCGAAGGCCAGGCGGCGCGCTGGCTCGACCACCTGCATCCATCGGACCGCGACTCATGGCGCCTGACGCTTGCGGGGCTGATCGAACACCGACGGGGGCGCATCCATCTTGACGTGCGCCTGCGCGCGGCCAGCGGACCCTACCACTGGCATCAGATCAAGGCGCGCCCGATCATGGGCAGCGACGGCGAGGTCATCCGCGTGGTCGGCACGGTCACCGACGTCACGGATGAGCGGCTGGCGCAGGAGCGCATGATGCACGATGCCGTGCATGACAACCTGACCAGCCTGCCGAACCGCCAGCTCTTTCAGGACCGGCTCGAGGCTGCACTGGCGCTGGCGAAGCTCGGGCAGGGCGTGCCGCCGACGGTGCTCACCATCGACATGGACCGCTTCAAGGCCGTCAACGAGTCGGTCGGCATGTCGGCCGGCGATTCCATCCTGCTCACCCTTGCGCGCCGTCTGGCGCGGCTGCTGCGCCCGCAGGACACGCTGGCAAGGCTTGCAGGCGATGAGTTCGCGATGATCATCCTGTCGGAGCGCGAGCAGGATGCCGTCGTCAAACTGGCCGAACTCGTCCGGCGGGCCATCAACACACCGATCACCTATGCGGAGCGCGAGGTGTTCCTCACCGCGTCGGTCGGCATCGCGTTCCATGACGGGGCCGCGACGACCAAGCGCGACGATGTCCTCAAGAACGCCGAACTCGCCATGGCCTTCGCCAAGCGCCAGGGCGGCGACCGCATCGAGGTCTTCCGGCCCAACATGCGGACCGATCACAACGACCGGCTGGCGCTGGAAAGCGACCTGCGGCGCGCGATCGAGAAGGGCGAGATGAAGGTCTATTTCCAGCCGATCGTCCGGCTTGAGGACAGGACGATCGCCGGCTTCGAGGCCCTGCTGCGCTGGGATCATCCGCGCGAAGGGCGCATCAGCCCGCACATCTTCATTCCGATCGCCGAGGAGACCGGCTTCATCGTCGAACTCGGCGCCTTTGTGATGGGGCGCACCGCGCGCGAGCTGTCCGCCTGGCAGGCGGCGCTCGATGTCGAACCGCCGATCTTCGCCTCGGTGAACATCTCCAGCCGGCAGCTGCTGCGGCACGACCTGCTGCACGACGTGAAGGTCGCGCTCGGGCATAACCGTGTGCTGCCGCATACGCTGAAGCTGGAGCTGACCGAAAGCCTGGTCATGGAGAACCCGGAATATGCAGCGCAGATGCTGACCCGGATCAGGGCACTTGGAGCCGGGCTTTCGCTCGATGATTTCGGCACGGGATATTCATCGCTGGCTTATCTTGAGCGGTTCCCGTTCGACACGATCAAGATCGATCAGAGCTTCGTGCGCCAGCTCTCCAAGGGCAAGCAGCCGGTCATCCTGCGTTCCATCATCACGCTGGCGGCGGAACTCGGCATGGAGGTGGTTGCCGAAGGCGTCGAGAGCGAGTCAGACGCGATCGAATTGTTCCAGATCGGCGCCCAGTACGCGCAGGGCTTTGCCTTCGGCGAAGCCATGTCGAGCGCGGAGGCCCGCAAGCTCGTCGGCGCCACCGAAAAGGCCGCCTAGAGCATCGGGCCTGTCGGCTAGCCATGTCCCGCAGTGCTGGACAGGCGGGCCGGATCGACGCCGAGCTTTGACAGCGCCCTGTTGTACTTCGTGTCGAGCGCAAGATCGAAGAGCAGGCCGGAGTCGGCGTCGCAGTGCAGCCAGCCGTTGGCCTGGATTTCGGTCTCGAGCTGTCCCGCGCCCCAGCCGGCATAGCCAAGCGCAAGGAAGGCATGACGCGGACCGGCCCCTTGGGCGATCGCCTTCAACACATCGATCGTGTGGGTGAGGCAGATGCCATCGTCGATCGGCAACGTGGAGGCGTCGACGAAGTAATCCGATGAATGCAGGACGAAGCCTCGACCCGTTTCGACCGGGCCGCCCTTGAGCACCTGCACAGTCTGGTCCGCGGGACGCAGCCGAATGGCATCGGCATGATCGACGATGCCGAGCTGAAGCAGCAACTCGCTGAGCTGCATGTCGGGAGCGCTGCGGTTGATCACCAGCCCCATCGCGCCTTCATCGGAATGGGCGCACAGATAGACCACTGTCCGCCTGAAGCGCTCATCGCGCATCCCGGGCATGGCGATCAGACACTGGCCGTCGAGATAGCTGCGGCCTCTGGACCTCGCACCGACATTGATCTTCATGAGTCTATGCTATGACGAGGACAGGCGGAAGGAAACTGGCCTCGAAGGCTTAGACGCAGAATAATCGGCGGATTTTCACCTTTCCAGCAAGAGGGCCGGCCCGCGCTATTTGGCGTCTCGCATTCGACATCAATAACGATTATAAGGCGTTGGAATGGTCTTTCGCGCTGTCCTGTTGCTTGCCTTCGCCCTGTCTGCGTTCCCCGTTGCGGCGCAGCCGGACAAGGCTGTCTCGAACTGGTCGAGCGCCAGCCATTCGGAGGTCCGCCTCATCGCGGGCGGTCGCGGTGCGGATGGCGCCTATCGCGTCGGCGTCGAGATCAGGATGAAGGCCGGTTTCAAGACCTATTGGCGCGTGCCGGGCGATGCCGGCGTGCCGCCGGTGTGCGACTGGTCCGGGTCGGACAATCTTGGATCGGTGGCGATCCGCTGGCCGTCGCCCAAGCGCTTCACGGATGGCGGCGTCACCACGATCGGCTACAAGGACCGCGTCATCTTTCCAGCCATCATCCGCGCGGCCGACATGGCCAAAACCGTGAAAGCGACCCTTAAGCTCGACTATGCGGTGTGCGACAACATCTGCATTCCCGCCAAGGCTGATGTCAGCCTGTCGCTGCCCGAGCAGTCCGAAACCAGCCAGACCGCCACGCTCGACCAGTTCCGGGCCCAGACGCCCCGTGCCAAGGAGCCCGGCAAGCTCGATGACCGGCCGGCGCTGATCTCCGCCGCCTTCATTCCCGAGAAGGGCCGCAAGGCGGTGGATGTCGTGCTTGGCGTTCCACCGGGCGGCGCCATTAACGATGCGTTCCTTGAGGGGCCGGAGGGCTGGCTGTTCGGGACCCCGGTCGTGACGCAGGTCGAGGCCGACAAGATCAGCATGCGCATCCCGATCGAAGACAGGCCCAAGAACATGATCGGCCTCGTTCCGGTTGTCCTGACCATCACCGGGGCGCCAATCTCAAGCGAGATCCGCTTCGAGATCGAGGCCGTCGCGACAAAGCCCTGACGATGACCACCGGAGCGCGCATCGCTGGCCTTCAACTTGGCGTGAAGGACCTGCCGAACGCCGTAGAATAGCGCCGGAACACGCAAAAGCAGTTTCCCCTTTCGGGCACGATGCTTTAGGCCAGTCCCTGCTTGTGAACCGGTTGGAAGCCTCAGGCATGCCGACTTCAGCATTCATCTCTCGTACGGAGCCCTTTCCCATGACAATCAAGGTTGGCGACAAGCTGCCCCAGAGCACGTTCCGCATCATGACCGCCGACGGGCCTGCGGCGAAGACAACCGATGAGGTGTTCGGCGGCCGCAATGTTGCGTTGTTCGCTGTCCCCGGCGCGTTCACGCCCACCTGCCACCGCAATCATCTGCCCGGCTTTCTGGCCAGGGCCGACGAGATCAAGGCCAAGGGCATCGACGCGATTGCCGTCGTCGCGGTCAACGATGTCTTCGTGATGAGCGCATGGGCGAAGGATTCCGGCGCAGCCGGCGTCATCGAGTTCCTCTCGGACGGCAACGCCGACTTCGCGAAGGCGATCGGCCTGACCCTGGACGGGTCGGGCTTCGGCCTCGGAACCCGGTTCCAGCGCTTCTCCATGGTGGTGCGGGACGGCGTGGTCGACTCGCTCGCAGTCGAGGACGGCCCGGGCAAGGCGGAACTCTCCGGTGCTGACGCGCTGCTCGCGACCTTGACCGGCGCCTGAGGCGAGCAACACAGGAGAGCGCCCCATGGCGGCGGCTGTCAGAGATCTTGAGGCGACGGACTTCCGCCATTGGGAGCCGCTCTGGCAGGGCTACCTCACCTTCTACAAGGCTGTCGTCCACGACCCCGTCACGCGGCTGACCTTCAGCCGCCTGACAGGTGGCAGGGCCGACATGGGCGGCATGCTCGCCTGCGACGGACCGGCGGCCATCGGCATGGTCAACTGGATCATGCATCCGAGTTGCTGGACAGAAGGCGACTATTGCTACCTTCAGGATCTGTTCGTGGACCCGGCGCGGCGTGGCGGCGGGACCGGCCGGCTGCTGATCGACGCAGTCTACGCGAAGGCGCGAGCCTCAGCCTGCTCCCGCGTCTACTGGCTCACCCATGAAACCAACCGCGACGCGATAGCGCTTTATGGCAAGGTGGCCGACCGGAGCGGCTTCATCCAGTACCGGAAGATCTTGTAACAGGGCGCGCCAGCGGACCGATTGTTTGCCATATAATTGTGCAGTTTCCGCTGACTCCAAGGCTTCGTTTAAGACATTGTTTATCAATTGAGCCAATTGTGACCCCCCAGTAATAGGGGTCCGAAGGATTGACTCACGGAATGTATTTTGAGGTTCATGCGACCGGAATTGTCGAGCGAGCGCAGGCTCCCGACATCGCGATGCTCTATCGTTCCTATCTTGCGGCCTGCCGTAACGGCAACATGCCCCGGCAGGCGGATTTCGACGTTCCAGAGCTCCCGCAGTTCGCCGCCTTCCTGATGCGTCTCGAGCCGGTCGGCGACGGTGTTTTCCGTTACAGCTACTATGGCAGCGGTATCACGGCGGTCGCGCAGTTCGACATCACCGGCCAGACCACTGCCGATTTCGAAGGGCCGCTGCGCGCCTTCTTCGAACGCGCCTACGCCCAGTGCATCGAGACAGGGCAGCCGCTGTTCACGATCCATCGCGCCATCAAGGCCAACCTCGTCCACACCTGGGAGCGTCTGCTGCTGCCGGTGCGGATGGCCGATGGCGCGGTAGCCTTCATCGTCTACAACCGTCCGCGCGAATTCGAACAGGACTTCCTGCAGGCCATCCTCAACGGCCTCCCCGATGGGCTGATCGCCTTCCGGGCAACACGCGAGGCGAATGGCGAACTGTCCGGCGCGGTCGTCCTGTCGGCCAATCCGGCGGCCTGCGACATGTTCCAGATCGAGAACATCGAGGGTCAGCAGCTGCGCACGGCCTTGCCGCTGCTGCACGACAGCGCGGTCTGGGAAGCGCTGGTCAGGGTGATCTCCACGCGGTCCAGGGAGCTTGTCGAAGTCTGCCACCAGCACCAAGGCACGCCCCGCTATCTGCGCTTCCAGATCACGCCGCTGTTCGACGGCGCCATGATGCACATTGCCGACGTCACCGCGCTGACGCTCGCAAACATCGTGCTCGAGCGCGAGCACGAACAGCTCCGCAGCGAAATCAGCCGCCAGCAGAGTGAGGGCGACGTTCTGCGCGGCCTTGCCCATTCCGACGCCTTGACCGGCGCGCTCAACCGGCGCGGGCTGTTTGCCGCGGCCGACGAGTGGAGCCGAAAACGCGACGCCTGCTCCGTCATCGCAGTGGACATCGACAGCTTCAAGTTGATCAATGACCGCTACGGCCACGGCGTCGGCGACAATGCCATCCGCGAAATTGCGTCGGTTCTGATGGACGTCGCCAACCAGCATGACGGCTTCGTGGCACGGCTCGGCGGCGACGAGTTCATCTGCGTGGTGCCTGAGCTTCTGGCGCCAGCCACCGAGCTGGCCGAGCAGGCGCGAGTCCGCATCTCCGTCAACCCGTTAGCCAGTGCGCTCGGTCCGGTCATGCTCACCTGCTCGCTTGGCGTCGCCGAATGGCTGCCTTCGAGCTCTTTTGATGTCGCGCTTCAGATCGCCGACAAGGCACTTTACCGGGCAAAAAAGGATGGCCGCAACCGGGTGGTAAGCGGACACGAGCCAGGCACGATGACCGAGCCTGTGCTCTCGCTGCGCTCACGCGCCTCCTAGTACTACAGTTGCATCTGCAAAGTTGACCGCCGTTTTCGATGACAGTTTGCCGCTTGCTGCTGGTGATACCGTCGCCATACGGACCATGCCCATATCATTGTGTTGGTGAGAGGTGGTGTCATGACGAGACGCGCCATCAGGCGATGAATTTCCGAGGTGGACATCAGTCCGGCGAGGGCGGTGATCAGGCGGCGGCGCGGCTTGGACTCGTTTTGTCCCGTTTGCCGTCGTCGGCCTTGGTGTATGCGGCCCTGCGCTGATCGGCGGCAATCCCGGTGAGGAACGCGGCTGCGGCCATGACAAGCGTCATGTGCCGGTGCCAGGCGCTCCAGGATCGTGCCTCGCAATGGTCGAGCCCCAGATCATCCTTGGCCCGCACGAAGCACTCCTCGATGGTCCAGCGCAGGCCGGCGGCGCCGGCGAGATCGGGCAGGTCCGTTCCCGCGCGAGCGAAGGCGAAGTAATACGCAATTTCGTCAGGGTTCCTGAGGCTGCGGCGGATCAGAAGCCAGCGCTCGAACTTTTCGTCCTTTGCCCAGCCCAGCGAGACCCGCGCCCAGTGGTAGAGCCGCGGCCCCTTGGAGCCTTCGCCGGCGCTCAGCGCCCGCCAGTCGGCCTCGTCGAGATCATCCGCAATCGTGGCGGGATCGGTCTGGATGAGGGTTCGGTCTTCCTCCAGGAATCTCAGATGGTGGTTGGAACGTACGGCCAGAACATAAGGTTGGCCGCGCTCCTCCAGCATTCGGCGCAGTCTGCAGTCCGACCCGTAGACCGAATCCGCGAGAACGTAGGAGCAAGCCACGCCGGCATCCAGCGCCGAGGCGATCATCTCGCAGGCGATCACCGGCTTTGTTGCGAAGGCGACGTCCGCGGGTACGCCGGCGCGCTCACGACAGCCGGCATCCTCGGCCCACACCCTCGGCAAATACAGGCGCCGATCGATCAGCGCTTGCCCGTAGCGGCCCGCAAAGGCCAGGAACACGCCGACCTGACAGTTCTCGATCCGTCCCGCCGTGCCGGAATACTGGCGCGCGACACCGACCGAATGAACGCCCTTCTTGAGGAAGCCGGTTTCGTCGACGACGAGCACGCCATCCGCATCGCCTATGGCTTCCATCGTCCGATCGCGCACCAGATCGCGAAGCCGATCGGCATCCCAAGCGCTGCGCCCGAGCAGAGACTGGATCCGGTAGGGACGCGCGAGGCCTGCCTGCTCTGCAAGCATCCATCCCGTCTTGCGCTCGACGCCAGACAACAGCCCGTCGATGAATGCGCCGGCAGACCCCCGCGTCTCGGCGCGCCCGAAGACCGGCGCAAGCGCCGCCTTGAACGCCTGAAGCGCCGTCATCCAGTCCAGCGACGTACCCGCCCAGTCCGCAATTCCCATGCTCCATCCTCCGCCAATCAGAACATGGAATCAGAACTTTGACGTAAACACAACTGTAGTACTAGGCTGTCGCGGCCCTCGCGGGCCAACTGATCGGCACGCTCGTTCATCTCATGGCCGGCGTGGCCCTTGACCCAGCGCCACTCGACCGTGTGCTGGGCCAGCGCCTCCTCGAGCCTGCGCCAGAGATCCTCGTTCTTTACCGGCTTCTTGTCCGCCGTGCGCCAGCCATTGCGCTTCCAGTTCTGGATCCAGCTTGTGATGCCCTGCTTCACATATTGGCTGTCGGTGTGCAGTTCGACCGCACAAGGCCGCTTCATCGCTTCCAGCGCGCTGATGGCAGCCATCAGCTCCATACGGTTGTTGGTTGTCATCGCCTCCCCGCCCTTAAGCTCCTTGTGGACGCCGTTGTAGGTCAGGATCGCGCCCCAGCCGCCCGGACCGGGATTGCCCGAGCAGGCGCCGTCCGTGAACACCACCACCTTCGCGCCCGTCATCTGGTCAGCCCATACTCTGTCGCGCTGTCGATCCTGCGATGGAACGACAGGCGGCGGTCATAGGGGATCGGGTCATGCGGCTTGACCAGCGCGCCGGCCGGGACATCGAGCAGGTCGAGCGTGCGCGTGAGCAGGAAGCGCAGCGCGGCGCCCCGCGCCAATTGCGGGAGCGCGGCCACCTCATCCGCCCCCAGCTGCCGCACGGCCTCGTAGCCGCCGAGAAGCGCCTGCCCTTTTGTCAGGTTGAACGAGGCGTCGGGCTCGAAACACCAGGCGTTGAGGGCGATGGCGAGGTCGTAGGCATAGGCGTCATTGGCGGCGAAATAGAAATCGATCACCCCGGAGCAGGCCGGGCCAATGAAGAACACATTGTCAGCGAAGAAATCGGCATGGATCACGCCGGCCGGCAGTCCCTTCGGCCAGCTTGCTTCATGCACGGCCACCTCATCCGCAATCCGGCGGCTCAGGCCCGGCGAGATGCGCTCGGCACGCGCGCCGCTGGCCTCGGCCAGAGGCCGCCAGCCGCTGACGGACAAGGGATTGGGCCGTACCATCGCAAAGCCTTCGCCGGCGCGGTGCAACTGCGCCAGGGCGCGCCCGGCGGCGGCGCAATGGGCGGCGCTCGGCTTCTTGACCGAGATGCCGTCGAGATAGCTGACAAGGGCGGCCGGCTTGCCGGCAATCTCGGCCAGCGCCGCGCCGTCCTTCATCCGGACGGGGCGCGGACAGGCAAAGCCGTGGCCGGCGAGATGGTCCATCAGTCCGATGAAGAATGGCAGGTCCTCGCGCGGGGCGCGCGCCTCGTAGACCGTCAGGATGTAGCGGTCGCTTGTGGTCTGGAGGAAGAAATTGGAGTTCGAGACGCCCTCGGCGATTCCCTTGAAGGCGATCGGCTGGCCGATGTCGTAGCGCGCGACGAAGCCCGCCAGATCGTCATCCGAGACGTCGGTGTAGACAGCCACGGCTCAAGCCACGGTCGAGGGGCGCAACTCGCGCGGCAACGGGAAGAACACCGCTTCATCCGCCGTCGAAACGGTTTCGACATCGACTTCATAGCGGGATGCGAAGGCGTCGATGATCTCCTCGACAAGCACCTCGGGCGCGGAGGCCCCGGCCGTGATCGCCAGCGAGCCGATCGCGCCAAACTCTGTCCAGTCGATGTCCTCTGCCCGCAGGACCAGCCGCGCCAGCCTGGCCCCTGCCCGCTCGCCCACTTCGCGCAGTCGCTGGGAATTGGAGGAATTGGGCGAGCCGACAACCAGCAGCGCGTCGACGCGCGGCGCCACGGCCTTCACCGCCTCCTGCCGGTTGGTGGTGGCATAGCAGATGTCCTCCTTGTGCGGCGCGACCATGGCCGGGAAGCGCGCCTGCAGGGCAGCGACGATCTCGGCGGTGTCGTCCACCGAGAGCGTGGTCTGCGTCACGAAGGCCAGCGCAGCCAGGTCAGGCGGCTGAAGCGCCGCGACATCGGCAACTGTCTCCACCAGCGTGATCGCGCCGGGCGGGAGCTGCCCCATCGTCCCGACCACTTCCGGATGGCCGGCGTGGCCGACCATGATGATGTGGCGTCCGCGCTTGTGGTGGATTTCCGCCTCGCGATGGACCTTTGTCACCAACGGGCAGGTTGCGTCTATGGCGTGCAGATGACGGCTGGCGGCATCCTGCGGCACGGATTTGGGCACGCCATGGGCCGAGAAGATCACGGGCCGCGTCGTATCTTCGACCTGGTCGAGCTCCTTGATGAAGATCACGCCCTTCGTCTTGAGACCGTCAACGACGTATTTGTTGTGAACGATCTCGTGCCGGACATAGACCGGCGCGCCATGCAGCTTCAGCGCCTGCTCGACCGCATCGATGGCGCGGACCACGCCCGCGCAGAAGCCGCGCGGGGCACAGAGCAGGATGCGAAGCGGCGGCTTTGGACTCATGCCCCTTCTTTCGGGCCGAAGGGCGCGTTGTCAAGAATGCGGATGCTTGCGTTTGGCCCTCAACGCAGCGAAACAGGGGCATGTCAACCCTCCGCCTTGTTCTGTTCGACATGGATGACGTGCTGTGCGCCTATGACTGGCCAGGACGCATCTGCGACCTCGCCCGCCTCAGCGGCAGAGCCGAAAGCGAGATCGTCGCCGGGATCTGGCATTCGGGCTTCGAGAATCTGGCCGATACTGGCCAGATCACATCGCAGGCCTATGTCGCTGGCTTCGCGCAGCGGCTCGGGGTCCCCTTTTCCCGTGCGGACTGGCTGGCCAACCGCGCCGCCTGCCTAACGCCCTGGCCCGCGATGCTGGAGCTGGTCCGCTCGATCTCCCGACAGGCCGAGATCGCGATCCTGACCAACAACAATCACCTCATCATCGAGGAGATCGACATGCTGTTCCCGGCGTTGAGACCCCTGTTCGGGCCGCGCATTCTCAGTTCGGCGGAGCTCGGACTGCAGAAGCCGGACCCTGCGGCCTATCTGGCGGCGCTCGACCGCCTCGGCTTTCGGCCCGGCGAGACGCTGTTCACCGACGACCGCAGCGAGAATGTCGAAGGGGCCATCACCGCGGGTCTGCACGGCCATGTCCACAGCGGGCCCGATGGGCTGCGGGCGCGGATCGCGGAATTGGGATTGCTGATTCCGGGATGAAAGACTCGCGGAATGTCGCCAACGGTTCTATCTCCGGACGGTGCGCTGGTGGTTTCGTCAGCCGCGTTGCCCTCTTCCAGCGAGCTTTCCGCCCATGGCCGACGCCTCCCACGCCAGTTTTCTGCCGCCGATTCTGACCTTCTGCGCCGGCGCCGTGGTGGCCGTGCCGCTGTTCAGGCGGTTCGGGCTGTCGGCTGTGCTGGGCTATCTGGCGGCCGGCGTGGTGATCGGCCCATCCGTGCTCAAGGTGATCACGGATGCCGATTCGATCCGCGGCATCGCCGAGATCGGGGTGGTGCTGCTGCTGTTCATCGTTGGACTTGAGTTGCAGCCATCACGGCTGATCGCCATGCGCAAGGACATCTTCGGCGCAGGCTCGGCGCAGTTGGGCCTGACGGCGCTGCTGGTTGGCCTCATCGCTCTCGCCATGGGGCTGAGCTGGCAGGGCGCCGTCGCCGTCGGTATCGCCATGGGCCTTTCGGCCACGGCCATCGCCCTGCAATTGCTCGAGGAGCGCGGCGACCAGGACGAACATTACGGCCGCCGGACCTTTTCGATCCTGCTGTTTCAGGACATGGCGATTGCCCCGATCCTCGCGCTGCTGCCGCTGGCTGCGACGACCGGAGCCGGTGGCGACCTGACAAAGGCCGCACTTGGAGTCGGGCTTGCGGTCGCCGCCATCGCGGCGGTCGTGGTGGCCGGCAAATACGTGCTGAACCCGGCCTTCCGCCTGCTGGCGAAATCGGGCGCGCGCGAGGTGATGACCGCTGCAGCCCTGCTGGTCGTGCTTGGCAGTGCCGTGCTGATGGAGCATGTCGGCCTGTCGATGGCGCTGGGTGCCTTCCTCGCCGGGGTGCTGCTGGCTGAATCCAATTTCCGCCATGAGCTTGAAGCCGACATCGAGCCCTTCCGCGGCGTGCTGCTCGGGCTGTTCTTCATGGCCGTCGGCATGTCGATCGACCTCAGGCTGGTGATGGACAACTGGCTGCTGCTGGCGCTGGCGGCGCCCGCGCTGGTGCTGCTCAAGATCGCGGTTGCCGCCGGCATCCTGAGGGCATCCTGCTCGTCGACTGCGGAAGCCATACGCGCCGGTGCGTTGCTTTCGCCGGCCGGCGAATTCGCCTTCGTGCTGCTGCCGCTTGCCGGATCGCTGTCGTTGCTGACACAGGAGCAGGCCGCCATCGCCACCGCGCTGGCTGCAATCACCATGCTGATCGGACCGATTATCGCCAAAATGATCGATGCTCACCTGGCGAAGAACCCGGTCGCGGCGGAAACGATGGACGAAGACTTCAACGGCGCCGGCGGCTCGGTTGTGATCATCGGCTTCGGGCGCTTCGGACAGGTTGTGACCCAGACCATGCTGACGCAGAAGATCGATGTGACCGTGATCGACAAGGAGGTCGAGCGCATCAAGTCGGCGGCGCGCTTCGGCTTCAAGATCTTTTATGGCGACGGCACGCGGCTTGATGTGCTGCGCGCTGCGGGTGCCGGCAAGGCCAAGGTGATTGCGGTCTGCGTCGATGATAGGCAGGCGGCCAAGCGCATCACCGAGATCGTCAAGCAGGAGTTCCCGCAGGCGCGGGTGCATGTGCGCGCCTACGACCGTGTTCACGCGATCGAGTTGATGGGCGTGGGCGTCGACCGCTTCGTGCGCGAGACCTTCGAAAGCGCGCTGTATTTCGGGAGGATCACGCTCGAGGTGCTCGGCCTGTCGCCCGATGAGGCCGCGACCATCGTCGCCGATGTGCGCAAGCGCGATCTGCAGCGGCTCGAAGCGCAGGCCACCGACGGGATTCTGGCGCGGACGGACCTTTTGCGCGGAACTGGCATTACCCTGCTGCCAGAACCGCTGGTCAAACCGCAGAAGGCCGGCACGGCGCTCAACGAAGAGACACGCGCCGCAGTCGGCCAGACCGAACCGCAGTCGTCAGGAGCAGCGTCGTGAATTTTCGCCCCTCGGACGATCAGCCTGACCAGCTCGCCGCGGTCCCGGCGCAGGCAGCGGCCGAACCGAAGCGCCCGCAGGCGGTCTTCGTCACGGGTTCGACCATGCGCCACGTTATCACCATGACTGCCACCGGGTCGATCGGGCTGATGGCGATCTTTCTGGTCGACTTCCTGTCGCTGCTCTACGTCTCATGGCTGGGCCGGCCTGCGGCCACCGCAGGCGTCGGCTTCGCCACCCTGGTTCTGTTTCTCTCCACCTCGGTCAATATCGGCTTTCTGATCGCGGTCAGTGCGCTGGCATCGAAAGAGATCGGCGCCGGAAACCGGCAAAGGGCGCGCGAAATCGCAGGGTCGACGATTGCGCTGATGGTCATGACCTCGGTCGTGGTGGCCGGCCTGATGCTGGCCGCGACGCCCACGATCCTGCGCTGGCTCGGCGCAAGCGGCGAGGCTTACGACACGGCCTTCCGCTTTCTGATGATCGCGATGCCGTCCAACATCCTGATGGCCTTGGGCATGGGCTTTTCCGGCGCGCTGCGGGCTGTGGGGGACGCGAAAAAGGCGATGTACGTGACCCTTTCGGGCGGCATCGTCACCGCCGGCCTTGATCCGCTGCTGATCTTCTGGGCCGGGCTCGGCACCGACGGCGCCGCCTGGGCCACCGTGGTGTCCCGCATCAGCTTCGTCATCGTCGGCTACTGGGGCGCGGTCATGGTGCATGACATTGTGGCGAGACCACGCATCGGCCATCTTGCCGGCGACATGCGGCTGGCGACGGTGATCGCGGTTCCGGCCGTGCTGACCAATCTGGCGACACCCGTCGCAAACATCTTCGTGGCCTCGACCATGTCGCAGTTCGGCGACAAGGCTGTCGCCGCCTTCGCCATCATCGACCGCATCGTGCCGCTGGCCTTCGGCGTGCTGTTCGCGCTGTCGGGAGCCGTCGGCCCGATCCTCGGCCAGAACTGGGGCGCACGACGCTTTGACCGCATGCGGCAGACCCTGAAGGACGCGACCCTTTTCTGCGCGGCCTATGTGCTGCCGATGTGGCTGCTGCTGATGCTGGGCCAGAACCAGCTCGTCGAGCTGTTCCACGTGACCGGCCTGACGGCAGAGCTGCTCAAGCTGTTCACGGTCGTCTCCGGACCGATGTGGCTCACCCTTGGCGGACTCTTTGTCGCCAATGCGGCCTTCAACAATCTTGGCTACCCGCTCTACTCCACGGCCTTCAACTGGGGCCGCGCCACCATCGGTACCTTGCCACTGGTCTGGCTGGGGGCGCATTTCGGCGGGGTGCACGGCGCGCTTTACGGCGTGGCCGCCGGCGGGGCGCTGTTCGGCGTCGCGGCGCTGATTGTCGCCTTCCGCACCCTCGATGCACTGGAAGCCGCGCCGGCAAAGTGACCACGCAAAGGCCGCAATCGCGTCATTGAGCGTATATGCGACTTCGCCTATGACTGGCCGTCGAGCGGGGGACGCTCATAGCGAGGGAAGCGTCAATGATGAACCTTTTTGAGATCATGCAGGCCGCACAGGGCGGCAATGCGATCAACAACCTGTCCAACCAGTTCGGCCTGTCGCAGCAGCAGACGCAGAGCGCGCTTGAGGCGCTGCTGCCGGCTTTCTCGATGGGCCTGAAGAACCAGACCCAGTCTCCCGACATGTTCTCGCAACTCGCCGGCATGATGATGAACGGCCAGGCGAGCCAGCAGGCGTTCGAGGACGCGAACAATGACGGGATTCCGGACCATCTGCAGCAGGAAGGCAACCAGGTCCTCGGCCAGATCTTCGGTTCGAAGGACGTCAGCCGCGCCGTGGCCCAGCAGGCCTCGCTGATGAGCGGCGTCTCCTCGAGCGTGCTGAAGGCGATGCTGCCGGTGGTGGCCTCGATGATCATGGGCGGCCTGTTCAAGGGCGCCAGCAATCAGGGCCTCGGCGGCCTGCTCGGCCAGCTTGCGCAAGGCATGATGCCGGGCGCGGGCGGCGGCATGGTCGCCCAGCAGGGCAACAACCCGCTGGGCGGGTTGCTCGGCGGGCTTCTGGGCAGAGGTCAGCAGGGTGCGCAGCAGGGCGGCATGGGCGGCCTGCTGGGAGGGCTGCTCGGCAGCATGATGGGCGGCGCGCAGCAGCAGCCGCGACAAGCCGATCCGATGCAGGCCGGTCTTGAGGCGCTGACAAACATGTTCGGCACCGGCCGCCAGATGCAGGACCAGCATCAGGCCAACCTTCAGACCATCTTCGACGCCTTCCTGAAGAAGTAATCCGCCCTGACGGGTTCGCGAGAAGGCCGTGTCATCGACCTGGCCTCTTGCATGTCAGACCTGCGGCGGGGCTCACGCCTCGCGCGGGCAACACCCCATCACTGCGGCCCGGCGAACCCCAAGACCCGCCGCGCCGACAGCTTGGCCGTGGCCGGCGCCGGCGATGCCCTTGAGAACGTGGGACGGATCTTCCAGGACCGACACGGCCAGGGCGCCGTGCACGTCGGTGCGGGTGAGGCCGATGTCTTTCAGCACATGGTCGTCAAGTTCGGCGAGGGCGGTGATTTCACGGCGGTGCTGGAGGGCGCGGCCAAGGCTGACCACCGGCGCGACCACGACAGCGGCGGCCTCGCGCACCAGGCGCAGGGCAGACGAGGCCAAGGGAAGAACAGATGACAGAATGATCATGGCAACCTCCTGAGCCGGGCAATCCGGCATGGGTGCGACGCACAGCGCAACGCACCGGCAACGTTTAAGCCTGTCACTTGAATCATTAAAACGAATAGATATGATACGTGTCTTCACACATTGTGATGGGGACTTCCGAATGGCGCATGTGCTCGATTCAGACCAGTTGCGGACCTTTGTGGCGATCGTCGACACCGGCTCGTTCACGAAAGCGGCCGATGTGGTGCACAAGACCCAGTCGGCGGTCTCGATGCAGATCAAGCGGCTGGAGGAGCGGATCGGGCGTTCGTTGTTCGAGCGTGACGGCCGCCATGCCAAGTTGACCGAGGACGGCGAGCGGGTGCTCGACTATGCGCGCCGGATCGTGCGGCTCAATCTGGAATGTGTCGGCAGTTTCTCCGATGCCGATCTCAAGGGGCGGGTCAGGCTTGGCGTGCCCGATGATTATGCCGACCGCTATCTGCCAGAGATTCTGGCACGCTTCTCGCGGTCAAACCCGCAGGCCGAGGTGACGGTGGTCTGCGAGCCGACGCCCAATCTTGCCGATTGCGTTCAGGCGGGTGATCTCGACCTTGCGATCATCACCCATGTCGACCGTCGCGGACCAGCCGAGATCGTGCGCGTGGAGCAACTGCTGTGGGTGACATCCGCCCGCCACAAGGTCCAGGAGGAGCCCGTCCTGCCGCTGGCGCTCGGCCGTCCGACCTGCAACTGGCGGCAGAGCGCTACCGAAGCTCTCGAACGCAGCGGACGCTCCTACCGCGTGCTCTACTCAAGCTGGAATTCAACCGCCGTCGGCGCGGCCGTGATGGCGGGTCTGGCGGTATCGGTCCTTCCGGAAAGCGCGGTCCGGCCGGGGATGCGCATCCTTGGCCATTCGGACGGATTCCCGCCCCTGCCGACCTGCCGGATCGGGCTGATGCGGGCTGCCGGCGAGCAGTCGCCACTGGTGGCCGCGCTGGCCGACCACATCATCCAGAGCCTCGACAACCTCGCCAGCCTGAGGCCGGCCATGGCGGCGGAGTGACGGCGGGAGGCACGTGACGGTTGCCTTCGGCTGTCGCCTCATCTAGGCGAAAGCACCCTGCCCGGAGGTGACACACCCATGGAACGTCTGCTTGTGCTCTGCCGCCATGGCCAGAGCGAATGGAACCTGAAGAACCTGTTCACCGGCTGGAAGGACCCTGACCTGACCGCCCTTGGCGTACAGGAGGCGAAGGACGGCGGCAGGCGCCTGAAGGCGAAAGGCCTGTTCTTCGATGTGGCGTTTACCTCCGAACTCAGCCGTGCGCAGAAGACCTGCCAGCTCATTCTCGACGAGATCGGCCAGCCGAAGCTGGAGACGATCCGGAACATCGCGCTGAACGAGCGCGACTATGGCGACCTCTCGGGCCTCAACAAGGCGGAGACCGCCGCCAAGTATGGCGAGGAGCAGGTCCATATCTGGCGGCGCAGCTATGACGTGCCGCCGCCGGGAGGTGAGTCGCTGAAGGACACGGTGGCCCGCGCCCTGCCCTATTTCGTCACCGACATCCTGCCCCGTGTGATGGGCGGCCAGCGCGTGCTGGTGGCGGCCCACGGCAACAGCCTGCGCGCCCTGATCATGGTGCTCGACCGGCTCAACCCCGACAGCATCATGAAGGTCGAGCTCAACACCGGCGAGCCGATCGCCTACCGGCTGAAGGCCGACACGAGCGTGGAGAGCAAGGACGTGCTCAAGGCGTGACCCCGCGTCCGCCAGTTGACCGGCTCATGCTGGCAATCGCCATGGCGCAGTGCGCCGCGTTCGGCCCGCGACCTGCTCGTTTCGAGGAGATAGGAGCATGAGCAACCGCATCGAGATCGCGCCTGGCGTGGTGCACTATCCCGGCTGGTTCGAGCGCGCGGCACAGGAGGCGCTGGTGGCCAGCCTGCGCGAGGTGGCGAAGGCCGCGCCGCTGTTCACGCCGCGCATGCCGCGGACGGGCCAGCCGTTCTCGGTGAAGATGACCAATTGCGGCGCGCTCGGCTGGGTGTCGGACATCAACGGCTATCGCTATCAGCCGACCCATCCCGACACCGGTGCGGCATGGCCTCCGATGCCGCTGGCGCTGCTGGACGCCTGGCAATCCCTGGCGGCCTATCCGCATCCGCCCGAGGCCTGCCTCGTCAACTTCTATGACGGCCCTGCGAAGATGGGTCTCCATCAGGACCGCGACGAGCAGGATTTCGACGCGCCGGTGCTCTCGGTTTCGCTGGGCGACACCGGGGTGTTCCGCGTCGGCGCTACGACGCGCGGCGGGCCGACCAGATCGGTGAAACTGCAGTCGGGTGACGCGCTCAGCTTCGGCGGCCCGGCAAGGCTGGCCTTTCACGGCATCGACCGGATCATTCCCGGCACCTCCACGCTGCTGCCACAGGGCGGGCGGATCAACCTGACGCTGCGCCGGGTCACGCGGCCCTGATCAATCAGTGCGCCTCGTCCCAGTTGCCGGCGGCGCGGGCATCGACCTGAAGCGGCACTTTCAGCGCGAGCGCCGGCAGCGGCGCATCGACCATCACCTTCCGGATGATCGGCAGGGCGCGCTCGCCCTCGCTGTCCGGAACCTCGAACACCAGTTCGTCATGCACCTGCAGCAGCATGCGCACATTGAGGCGCGCCGATTCCAGAGCGTCTTCCATGCGGATCATGGCACGGCGGATGATATCCGAGGCCGAGCCCTGGATCGGCGCGTTGATCGCCTGGCGCTCGACGAAGGCGCGCATCTGCGGGTTCGAGGACGACGCATCCGGATAGTGACAGACGCGGCCGAAGATGGTGGTGACAAAGCCGTTGGCGCGCACGAAGGCCTTGGTCTCGTCCATGTAGGCGCGGATTCCGGGAAAGCGCTCGAAATACTTCCTGATGTAGGCCCCGGCCTCCTCACGGCTGATGCCAAGCTGGTTGGCAAGGCCGAAGGCGGAAATGCCGTAGATGATGCCGAAATTGATCGCCTTCGCCCGGCGTCGCACCTCAGCCGGCATATCCTTGACCGGCACGCCGAACATCTCGGACGCCGTCATGGCATGAATGTCGATGCCATCGGCAAAGGCCTGCCGAAGCTGCGGGATATCGGCGATATGCGCCAGCAGGCGCAGCTCGATCTGGCTGTAGTCCGCAGAGACCAGCTTCATGCCCTTTTCGGGGATGAAGGCGGTTCGGATCTGCCGGCCTTCGGCATTGCGCACCGGGATGTTCTGCAGGTTCGGCTCGGAGGAGGAGAGCCGCCCGGTGGTGGTGGCGGCCAGTGAAAAGGAGGTGTGGATGCGGCCCGTCTGCGCGTTGAGATAGGTCGGCAGCGCATCGGTGTAGGTCGATTTGAGCTTGGTCAGCTGGCGCCAGTCGAGAATGCGGGCGGGCAGGACATGCCCCTGCTCTGCGAGGTCCTCGAGCGCGCCGGCACCGGTGGCCCACTGGCCTGTCACGGTCTTCTTGCCGCCAGGCAGGCCGAGCTTGCCAAACAGGATGTCGCCAAGCTGCTTGGGGCTGCCGACATTGAATTTCTCGCCGACGATCTGCTGGATTTCGTCTTCGAGCGCCGCTGCCTTCTGGGCGAAATCGCCCGACAGCCGCGACAGGATCTGCCGGTCGATGGCGACGCCGCGCCGTTCCATCCGCGCCAGAACCGGTACCAGCGGGCGTTCCAGCGTCTCGTAAACCGATTGCCGGCCGCTGGCCGCGAGCCGCGCCTTGAAGATGCGCCAGAGCCGCAGCGTCACATCCGCATCTTCCGCCGCATAGGTGGTGGCCTTGTCGATGGCGACGCGGTCGAAGGTGACGAGCGACTTGCCGGAACCTGCCACTTCCGAAAACGGAATGGTGGCGTGGCCAAGGTGCCGTTCGGACAGCTTGTCCATGCCATGGCTGTTGATGCCGGCATCGAGCACGTAGCTCATCAGCATCGTGTCGTCGGCGGGCTGAATGGCGATGTCGTGGCGCGACAGCACCAGCCAGTCATATTTGAGGTTCTGGCCGACCTTAAGCACGGACGGGTCTTCGAGCAACGGCTTCAGGATCGTCAGCGCGTCATTGCTGCCGATCTGGTCAGGCTCCAGCCCTGAGCCGAAAAGGTCCGTGCCGCCCCGGTGCAGCAGCGGCACATAGCAGGCGACATTGGGCCCGACTGCGAGAGAGAAGCCCACCAGTTCCGCGACCATGGCGTCCAGAGAGGTCGTCTCGGTATCGATGGCCACCACGCCCGCCTCGCGCGCCATGGCGACCCATTCGGCGAGGCGGGCGGGGGTGCGCACGGTCTCATAGGCCTCGCGCCGGAATGGCTGCGCCTTCACCGCTTCGGCCAAGAGCTCGGCATGGCGCCTTGCGCTCGTGCCGACGGGGTCAGCCTTGGCCAATTGCGCCTTCGGCGCCGCGCGCTCGGACAACGAGGGCGGTGAATCGCTCTCGGTGTCTGGCGCAGAATCGCCCTCGCCCCAGCCGGCGCCGGCCCCCTTGATGGCGAAAGCCGGGTCAGGATCGATCGCGCTGGCGTCCGCCTCATAAGCCTCGGCGACGCGGCGGGTGACGGTGTTGAACTCCATCGCTTTGAGGAAGGCGATCAGGTTGCGCGGGTCGGGTGTGGCGACGCGCAGGTCGCCGATCGGTACTTCCAGCGGCACATTGGCGTCGAGCATGACCAGCTTTTTCGAGATGCGCGCCTTCTCCGCATGCTCGATCAGAGATTCACGCCGCTTGGTCTGGGTGATCTTGCCCGCCTGCGCGGCAGCGAGAATGCCCTCGAGATCACCATACTCGGCCACCAGCTGCGCCGCCGTCTTGATGCCGATGCCGGGCACGCCGGGAACATTGTCGACCGAATCGCCGGAGAGCGACTGCACCTCCACCACCTTGTCCGGCGGCACGCCGAACTTCTCGATCACCTCGGGCGCGTCGATGCGCTTGTCCTTCATGGTGTCGAACATGGTGACGCGGTCATTGATCAGCTGCATCAGGTCCTTGTCGGACGAGATGATGGTGACGTTCGCCCCCGCCTCTGCCGCGATACGGGCATAGGTGGCGATGAGATCGTCGGCCTCAAAGCCACGCATCTCAATGGACGGCAGGTCGAAGGCGCGGGTGGCGGCGCGGATCAGCCCGAATTGCGGGCGCAGATCCTCCGGCGGCTCGGTGCGGTTGGCCTTGTACTGATCGTAGATCTGGTTGCGGAACGTGTCCGACGAGGAATCGAAGATCACGGCGATATGCGTCGCCTTCTCGCCATCGATCTTGTCGCGCAGCAGCCGCCACAGCATGTTGCAGAAGCCTGCAACAGCGCCCACCGGCAGGCCGTCCGACTTGCGCGTCAGCGGCGGCAGCGCATGGTAGGCGCGGAAGATGTAGCCTGAGCCGTCGACAAGGACGAGGTGATCATCAGGCGATATGGCAGGCATCTGGTCAGTCATAGCCGGACCATAAAGCGCGTGACTGCGCGGGTCCATGGCGAGTTGGGGAACTGCCCGCATCTGTGGTGTTATCCCCGGCCCGTCGGGCCGCCGGGGAAGACACCTTTTGAGGATGGCCGCGTTGCGGTCCGCTGACGGATATTTATGGTGCTGCATCATGCCCAAGCCACACGCAACGATCCCGCTCGCCTTTGTCGAGCTTCCCGCCGCCACCATGCAAGCCAAAGCCGAGGCCTTCCATGCGCTCATGCAGCGCCGGCGCACAGTGCGCGATTTTTCGGACAGGCCGGTGCCGCGCGACCTGATCGAGACGGCTGTCATGACGGCGGGTACGGCCCCCTCGGGGGCGAACCAACAACCCTGGACCTTTGTCTGCATCTCGACGCAAGCGATCAAAGCCCGAATCCGCGAGGGTGCGGAAGAGGAAGAGCGCGCCTTCTATGCAGGCCGCGCGGGCGAAGAATGGCTCGGCGCGCTCGCCCATCTCGGCACCGATGACCAGAAGCCGTTCCTCGACATCGCGCCTTGGCTGATCGTGATCTTCGCCCAGCGTTGGGGGCACGATGCCAAGGGCAAGAAGATCAAGCACTACTATGTGCCCGAGTCGGTCGGCATCGCGACGGGGCTGCTGATTGCCTCCCTGCATCAGGCAGGACTGGCGACGCTGACGCACACGCCCGCGCCAATGAACTTCCTGAACGATATCTGCGGACGGCCTGACAACGAGAAGGCCCTGATCCTGCTGGTCGTCGGCTACCCTGCGGATGGAGCCACCGTCCCGGCCATCACCCGCAAGAGGCTGCCGGAGATCGCGACCTTCCTCTGATCACCCAAGCACGCGCCGCATCACCGAGCGGAAGCGCTGACGGATGACGTCGCCATGGACATGGTGGCCCGCCTCGACGACGAGTCGCCCGCCCACACGCACCTCGCGAACCGGCATCTCCGTGGCCGAAAAGACGGCGCTGTCGAGCAGCGCGGCCCCGCTGCGCGCCACGAGCGCCGGATGATCGAGATCGAGCGTGACGAGATCGGCCTCACATCCGGGCGCAATCGCCCCGACAGCACGGCCGCTGGCGCGGGCCCCGCCATCAAGAGTGGCCTGGTAGAGCGACAGGCCCACCGAGCCGCCGACCGGCGCCAGCCGCGCCCGACGCCGGTCGCGCAGCCGCTGCGAATACTCGAGCTGGCGCAGTTCGGAGGCGGCACCGATCTGGATGTTGGAATCGGTTCCAACCCCCAGGACACCGCCGCTTTCAAGGAAGGCCACGCCATCGAAGATGCCGTCGCCGAGGCTTGCTTCCGTCACCGGGCAAAGCCCGGCCACCGAGCCGCTGGCCGCGATCGCATCGCGCTCGGCCGGCGTCAGGTGGGTGGCATGGATAAGGCACCATTGCCGGTCCACATCGGCATGGTCGAGCAGCCATTCCACCGGTCGCTGCCCTGACCAGGCAAGGCAGTCGGCGACCTCCTTCTCCTGCTCGGCGATATGGATGTGGATGGGCGCGCCGCCGGCCAGCTGCCGCACCTGCTCAAGGTCCGCCGCACCAACGGCCCGCAGCGAGTGAGGCGCGATGCCGACGACGGCGCCCGCAACGCTGGACACCGCCTTGCGCGAGCCCTCCACCAGCCGCGCAAAGCTGTCCGGATCATTGATGAAACGGCGCTGGCCATGGCTCGGGGCCGCCGCGCCGAAACCGCCGAAACGGTAGAAAACCGGCAGCAGCGTCAGGCCGATTCCGGTCTCATGCGCAGCCTGCGCTATGGCCGACGCCATCGCCGCGATGTCGGCATAGTGGCCACCATCGACATCGTGGTGCAGGTAATGGAACTCGCACACGCCGGTGAAGCCCGTCTCCAGCATTTCGGCGTAGGCCTGGGCGGCGATTGCAGCAACGTCATCTGGCGAGAGCTTGTCCAGAAAACGGTACATCACCTCGCGCCAGGTCCAGAACGAGTCGTCCGAGGCGCCGCGCGTTTCGCTGAGGCCGGCCATGCCGCGCTGGAAGGCGTGGCTGTGCAGGTTCGGCAGGCCGGGCAGCGTGAGCCCTGCAATGCGGACGGCATCGGGGGCAGGCTGTCCCCCGATGGCGACCGATGCGATCACGCCGCCATCCGCGGTGACCTCAACGTCGGCCACGATCCGACCGCCGATCAGGGCCTGCTCAAGATGAAGCGATAACATGATGGTCCACCCGTGTGCTGACGGAGGCCGGCGCGATGGGGCCTTCCCCGTACCCCGTCTCTGACAGCCATCGCGCAGGACTTCCAGACCTGTTTTCCGCCTGTGCCCGGTACCTGTGAGCGGAACGGCTAGAACTCCGCGAGGAGACGGCCGAAGCCATCGATCTTGTCGGTGATGCCGTTTGCGCGCAGGGCGTGCCAGTAGGTCGCCGTGTTGATGGCGATCACAGGCTTTCCGAGCCACAGTTCAGCAGCGGCGGCGAGCCTGACCATCGACAGGTTGGTCCCGACCTGAACAATGGCGTCGACATCGTCCCCGTCCAGCTCCCTGAGTTTGACCCGCAAGATGTCCGTGGTCACCTCGGCGATGCCTGTCCAGGACCGGCACTGAAGCGCAATGTCCCTGACCACGCTGAAGCCCATGTCGCCGAAGTAGCGCGCGACTTCCGTGTTCATCACGGGCCAGTACGGTGAAATCACCGCCAGTCGCCTGACCCCGCCATAGGCGTTGAGGGCCTGCGTGCAGGCATGGCTGCCGACGCTGATCTTCACACCGGACTCGTTCTCAACCTTGGCGATGAAGGCATCCGCGCCTTTCGCGCCGTCGAAAAAGGTCACGGCTGACATGCCCATCACGAGATAGTCCGGGGCGCAGGTCATGACACTGCGTACGGCATCCAGCACGTTGCCGGCAATGGTTTCGGCTCCGGCCCGGAAGCTCTCGTTGCTGACGGCACTGGCGTTGGGCGTGTAGATCCGGCTGTAGTGATTGCTCACGCCGAACGGGCGCATCGTATCGAAATCGGGCTGCACGATCGTGTTGGTCGATGGCCCAAGCACGCCGAACTTCCTGCGCCATCCCAGTGCGTCTGTCATGATGATCCTCCGTTGGATGTCTTTGGCTCTTGAGGTTTCAGGAAACTGGCGCGATGGGGCTATAGCGACGGCGGACAACCGATCCGAGCAGCTTGCGGGTGTACTCATGCGCGGGGTCATGCAGGATCCGGCGCGTTTCTCCCTGCTCGACGATGCTGCCCGCGCACATCACCGCGACAGAAGAACACAGATGATGGACCAGTGCCAGATCGTGGCTGATGAAGATCATTGTCAGGCCAAGACGGCTGCGAAGGTCCATCAGAAGCCGCAGAATCTGCGCCTGAAGCGACACATCCAGCGACGAGACCGGCTCGTCGGCGACCAGCAGTTCGGGTCCCATCGCGAGGGCACGCGCGATCGCCATGCGCTGGCGCTGCCCGCCTGACAGCTCGTGCGGATAGCGATCGAGCATCGCTCCATCAAGCCCGACCAGCTTCAGCAGTTCCGCGCCGCGCTCACGCCTGTCTGCTTCGGGCACAGCGATCTCGGCGAGCGCTTCGCCGATCAGCCGCGCGACCGATTTGCGCGGATTGAGGGACGAGTTGGCATCCTGAAACACCATCTGGATGCGACGCCTGAAGGGCTTGAGCGCAGCGCGGGACATGGGTGCGATGTCGTGGCCGTCGAACAGGATGCGCCCGTCGCTTGGTGCGTCAAGCCTCAGGATGATGCGTGCCAATGTTGACTTGCCGCAGCCGCTTTCGCCCACAAGGCCGAGCACCTCGCCGCGCGTCGCCGTCAGGCTGACATTGTTGACGGCCAGCAGCGGCCGCCTCCGTCCGAGCAGGCGCGGAATGATCCGGCTCTCCATCTCGTAGGTCTTGCTGACGCCGTCGAGCTCCAGAAGCGCGCTCATGATCCGCTCCACCAGCAGGCTATGCGATGGGGATGCTGTCCGGTTTCGGGCGGATGCTCCCTGCCGCAGCGGGCATCCGCCAGCACGCAGCGCGGCGCGAAGGGACAACCTGCCTCCGCAGTCGCAAGGGTGAAGGCGGCTCCCTCGATCGGTCGCAGCATGCCGGGTTCATCCTCAAGGCGTGGCACGCAATCGAGCAAGGCGCGCGAGTAGGGGTGGCTCGGCGCCGTGAACAGCGTCTCAACCGGCGAATCCTCCATCATCAGGCCGCCGTAGAGCACGACGGCCCGGCTGCAGATTTCGCCCATCAGGTCGAGATTGTGGGTGATGAAGAGCAACGACAGGCCGAGGCGCTCGCGCAGGTCACGCAACAGGGCCACGATCTGCGCCTGTACCGTTACGTCGAGGGCTGTGGTCGGCTCGTCCGCGATCAGAAGCTTCGGCTCGCAGGCCACGGCCATCGCGATGAGCACCCGCTGGCGCATACCGCCGGAGAACTGGTGTGGAAAATGCCCGAGGCGCTCTTCGGCATTGCGGATGCCGACGAGATTCAGCATCGCAACCGCACGTTCGCGGGCCTGCTCCCGCGTGACGTCGCGATGGGCCGCGATGACATCCATGAGCTGGACACCGACCGGGAACACCGGGTTGAGGCCCGAGAGCGCATCCTGAAAGACGATCGACACCGCCCCGCCGCGCAGGCGGCGCATGGTGGCCTCGTCAGCCTGCGTGAGATCCGTTCCGTCAAAGCGAACGGCGCCCCGGGTGATCCGGCCCGGCTCCCGCAAGAGGCGCATGATCGCAAGGGCGGTCTGGCTCTTGCCTGAACCGCTCTCGCCCACCAGCCCCACCGACTCACCGGCCTCGATCTTGAAGGAAACGCCCCGCACCACCTCGACGATGCGCCCGCCAGTGGGGAAGCCAATACCCAGATTCTCGACCTCGAGCAGGGCCATCAGACGACCATCCGTCCGGAGCCGGAGACCTTGCGCGGGTCAAGAATGTCACGCAAGCCGTCGCCGAGCAGGTTGAACCCGATCACGGTCAGCGAAATGGCCAGACCCGGAAAGATGTACGTCCACCATTCCCCCGAGAAAATATAGCGACGCGCATCGGCGAGCATGCCGCCCCAGCTCGGGAACGGCGGCTCGACGCCCAGTCCGATGAAGCTGAGGGAGGCCTCGACGACGATGCCAACGGCGATCAGGAGAGTCGCCTGCACGATCACGGGCGACAGGCAATTGGGAAGCACATCACCGAGCATGATGGCCGATGCCCCTGCGCCCTGAAGACGCCGGGCCTGCACATAGTCGGCCCGCACTTCCAGAAGTGCGCTGCCATAGGTCACGCGCGCAAGCGGCGGCATGTAGAGCAGCCCGATCAGCAGGATCAGCTTGCTCTCATTCGGAAACGTCCACATCCCGATCCGGACCGGTCCGATGCCGACAATGCCGGTAATCGCGATCGCCCAGATCAGGAGTGGAATCGACGCCAGCCCGTCCATGATCCGCATGGCAACCTGCTCCCACCAGCCGCGGGCAAATGCGGCCGTCAGCCCGAACATGATGCCGCCGGCCGCGCCGATCAGCACCGCGAGAAGCCCCACCGCAAGCGAGGGCCGCGCGCCCCAGACAATCCGGCTGAAGATGTCGCGGCCGGTCTGGTCAGTGCCGAGCCAATGCGTTGCGCCAGGGGGCAGGAGCTTGCGCGACAGGTCGACCGCAATGGGGTCATGGGTCGCGATCAGCGGTGCCGCCAGCGCAGCGACTGTGACAATAGCGACGATGATCGTGCCTGTCAGTCCGGCCGGACGGAGCAGCAGAGCCCGCCAAGGCGGCAGCCTCAGGCTCGCCGGGACCGCGGATAGTGTCATCGGGCGGTCCTCGGGTCGAGCCAGCGGTAGAGCAGGTCGGCAATCAGGTTCGCCACCAGAAACATGGCCGTGATCACGAGAACCACATTGACGATCACGAGATAATCGCGCCGGAAGATTGCATTCAGAAGAGCACGCGACATTCCCGGGATCGTGAACACCTGCTCGACGATCAGGGCCCAGCCGAACATGTAGCCGAAGGACATGGCCGCCACCGTGACAACAGGACTCAGTGCATTGCGCAGCACATAGATCAGGATCCGCCCGCGCGAGAGCCCCATGGCGCGGGAGACGCGGACGTGATCCGCCATCAGCACGTCACCGACGCTGGAGCGCGTCATGCGGCTGATGATGGCAACATAGTACAGGCCGAGCGACACCGAAGGCAGCGTCATGGACAGAAGATGCGGCTTGGCGCCGGCGGACCACGGCACATAGCCGCCTGCCGGAAACCAGCCGAGGCCGACCGCTCCCCAGGCGATGAGCATCAGGCCGAGCCAGAAGGTTGGTATGGACACACCGAGCGTGGCGACCACGCGCGCCAGATGGTCGATCCATCGGTCTTCATGGTAGGCCGAAAGCACCCCAAGCGGCACGGCTATAACGAGTGCCAGACAGAAGGACCACAGCACCAGTTCAAGCGTCACGGGCAGCGTCTGCGAGATCGTGACCGCGATCACGGTGTTGTCGATCAGAGACCGTCCGAGGTCTCCTTTCATCACGCCGCCGGCCCAGGACAGGTATTGCACGATGACAGGACGGTCGAGGCCGTTGTCACGCTCGAATTCCGCGATGTCCTCCTCCGATGCGTCGCCGCCCAGCACGACGCGCGCCGGCGACACCGGAATGGCATGCACAAGCGTGAACAGCACGATGCTGACGGCGACAAGAACGCCGAGGGAGCTCAACACACGACCCAGTATGACGAACATGCCAGTGCTATTGCCCTCGTACTACGCACCACCGGACGCTGTTGCCCGATCCGGCGCTCAGCAGACCTCAAAAAAAGGGAGGCAGGACGCAGGCACGATCATGAACCCGGCGTCCTGCCGCTTGTCACCCAAGTGACACGTCACGGATCCACATGGTCAGGCCCGTGTTCGGCTTGAAGCCCTTCACCTCCGCGCGCCAGGCATTGGCGACGCCGACGAAGCCGAGGAAGATGTTGGGGCAATCCTCGACGAGAATGGCCTGGATCTTCTTCAGGACCGGATCGAGCCGGGCGGCATCAGTGTATTTGTAGCTCTCCTGGATCGCCGCATCGAGTTCGGGATTGGTGTAGCCCGACGACTTCGACATGATCTGGTTGTTGGTGAAACAGATCTGGATGATGAAGGTTGGGTCGGACGGCGCCATCAGCGGGAGCAGGCAGGCGACCTGCGTGCCGGCTATCGCGCGCGTCAGGATCTGTGGCTGCTCCATCGGTGTGATCTTCATCTGGATGCCGATCTTGGCGAGTTGCGACTGCATGACCAGCGCGCCGTCCTTGGCATCGAAGAGATACGGGATTGACGGCACCAGCAGCTCGAACTCGGCCTTGTCGGCATATTTCGACTTGGCAAGAAAGGCCTTCGCCTTCTCGGGGTCGTAGCCAACGGCCTTGTCCGCCTCGGCGTTGTAGTACGAGACGCCGGTCGGTGCGGGCGTGGCGGTGGCGTCAAGCAGGCCGTAGAACACATCCTTCGCGATCGACTTGCGGTCGATGGCGCAGGACACCGCCTTGCGGAAGTTCACGTCGTCAAACGGCGCACGCTTCGTATTGGTCTGCATGAACCACATGCCGCCGATGGCGACCTTGCTGCCGGTCTGGATCCCGGGCGTTGTCTTCAGGCGTTCGAAATCACGTGGCGGGGGCGACGAGATGATATGGGCCTGCCCGGTCATCAGATAGGCCAGCCGCGTGGCGTCTTCCGGCACGATGCGGGCCATCACACGCGACCAGGCCGGAACGCCCTTGCGCCAGTAGTTCGGGTTCCGTTTGAGTTCGATATGCGAGTCAGGCTGCCAGGTGACAAAGACGCCGGGGCCGGTACCCAGATCAGCGGGAGCGAGCTTGAAGGCATCGTCGCCCTTCGCCTCGCGGCTGCCCTTCGGGAAAATGCCCATGAACTTGGTCATGTACTGCAGCCAAGGACGGTAGGGTTGGCTGAGGTTGAACACGATCCGCGTCGGGCTTTCGATCACGATCTCCTTGATCGGCGCGAAGAGTGTGCGCCGCACAGACCGGTTCTTGGGATCGAGCATGTATTCGTAGCTGTACTTGACATCCTCGGCCGTGAATTTCGCGCCGTTCTGGAAAACGACGTCATCGCGCAGGTCGAAGGTAAAACGTGTCGCCTCGTCGTTGATGACGGGAAGCTTGTGCGCGAGCGACGGCACGACGTTGCCATCAAGATCGACCTCGAGCAGATTCTCGAAAATGGCGTTGCTGATGGCCATGGCGTCGTGGTTCGACGTCTGGATCGGGTCCAGCGTCGAGGGGTTGTTCGGCAAGGCAATGTTGAGGGTGCCATCCTGTGCGAAGGCACCGGGTATTCTGATCAGGTCCAGCCCGGCCGCCAGCGCGGCGGACTTCAGCAAAAGGCGTCGGTTAAGGTCCGTCATTTCGTCCTCCTCATGCGGCAACAGGGTCTGTCTTTGCGCCGTCACGCTCTGCCACTGGCGTGCAGCGAATCTGGCGGCCGTCGCGCAGCGTGCGCAGCGGCTGGAGTTGGGTGCGGCAGGACGCGACGGCTTCAGGGCAGCGCCCGGCCAGGTAGCATCCGCGCGGCAGGTCGATCGGACTCGGGATTTCGCCCGCCAGTTTTGCATCCTCGATCCGGTCAACACGGCGCCGCGACGGATCGGGCGCGAGATGGGCGGCGAGCAGCGCCTTGGCATAGGGATGGCGCGGCGACCGGAAAATCTGCTCGCGCGTGCCGATCTCGACGATCTGACCAAGATACATCACCGCCACGTTGTGGCTGAGATGCTCCACCGTGCTCAGGTCATGGGAGATGAACAGGTACGATGATCCCAGCCGCGCCTGCAGGTCGCGCAGCAGCCTGACGATCTCGACGCGCGCCAGCGGCGTCAGCGCCGATGTCGGCTCATCCAGAACGATCAGGGCGGGCTCGGCGGCGATCGCGCGGGCGATGGATACGCGCTGCTGCGCACCGGCGCTGAGCGCGCGCGGCTTCAGCTTCGCGACCGCCGGGTCGAGGCCGACGAATCCGAGCAGCTCTGAAACCCGTGCCGCGTCGGGCCTTTCTAGCGCTTCATTGATGATGTCACGGATCGTCCAGCGCGGATCGAGCGCATCGAGCGGATCCTGGAACACGATCTGGATGCGCTTGCGCAGGCGACGCAACTCGGCGGGCGTGGCCCGGCCCATGTCGCGCCCCTCAAAGAGCACCTCGCCGGCGTCCGGTTCGATCAGGCGCAGCAGGCAACGGCCGACGGTTGTCTTTCCGGAGCCGCTTTCGCCGACGAGCCCAAGCGTCTCGCCCCGCCCGATCACGAAGTCGGCATGGTCCACCGCCTGGAGCACCTTGCGCCCGTCACGCAAGCGAAAGCTTTTCGACAGTCCGCGCGCCTCGAGGACAATCGCCGCATCGCCGGGTGCAACGGGCGGGGCGACGCGCTCAAGCGACAACAGGGTCCTGCTGTAGACATCCCTCGGCGCCGCGAAAAAGCGCTTCGTGACGTCATCGGCCACGATCGCCCCGTCCTGCATGACGAGAACGCGGTCGCAGTAATTGGCGATGATCCCGAGATCCTGGGTCATCAGCAGCACGGCGGAGCCGACATCGCGGGCCGTCTTCCACAGTTCGTCAAGGAACTGAGCCTGAATGGTGACGTCGAGGCCGCTCGTCGGCTCATCTGCAACCAAAAGGCGCGGTCCCGCCCCCAGCGCCATGGCGATGAGGACGCGTTGCGCCATGCCACCCGAGATCTCGTGCGGATAGGCCTTCGCGCGCCTCTCTGGGTCATTCAGGCCCAGATTGCGCAAGAGATCGACAGCGCGCGCATCGGCTGCGGCGCCGTCGAGGGGCAGATGGGCTTTCAGGACCGCACCGATCTGCTCGCCGATCATGTGAAGCGGACTGAGGGACGCGCGCGGGTTCTGCACGATCAGACCGACCTCACGCCCGCGCAAGGACCGCCGCTGGGGCTCGGAGAGCGTGAGCAGATCGGCGCCAGACAGACGAACTTCGCCAGCCAGAATCCGCCCCGGTGGCCGGGCAAGGCCCAGAAGGGCCAGACCCAACGTGGACTTTCCGCTGCCGGAATCCCCGGTCAGCCCCACGATCTCGCCCGGCGCGATGTCGAGGTTCACTGCCTGGACCGCTGTGCGCCCGCCATAGGCAACGGTGAGGTCGCGGACCGAGAGCAGGGCAGGAGGCGCGGCTTCAGGCTGCATGCCGGCGCTCCAACCCGTTGCCGAAGGCGGCGTATCCGAACACGGTGATCGAGATCGCCAGCCCCGGGAACAGGGATGGCCACCATTCGCCCTGCACGATCTGGTCAGCGCCCGCCGCGATCATCAGCCCCCATTCTGGCGTTGGCGGGCGCACGCCGGCACCGACGAAGCTGAGGCCTGCCGTCATCAGAATGGCAAAGCCGATCGTCACGGAGAACTGGATCAGGGCCGGGGCCATGGCGTTTGGCAGCACATGAGTCAACGCGATCCAGGCTTCGCGGCGGCCCAGTGCTCGCGCGGCATCGACGAAGCCACGCTGGCGCTGCGTGAGCACCTCCGATCGCGTCAGGCGGACATAGATCGGGGTGTAGAGCAGCGCGAGGGTCAGAATGATCGTGCCAATGCTGCGACCCGCGAGCGTGACGAGGATCATGCCGGTGATGAACACGGGAAAGGCCTGCACAAGATCGGACGTCCGCATGATCAGCGCGCCGATCCAGGGACGGGCGACGCCAGCCGCCAGCCCGAGCAGACTGCCCAGAGTGAGCGAAACCAGATTGGCGCCCAGCGCAATCGCCACATCCGCCCGCGGCGCGGCGATGACCCGCGAGAAGATGTCGAGGCCGGCTGAATCCGTGCCGAACCAGTAGACCGGCTCGCGCGGGGCATTCGTGATGCTGAGCCAGAGCAGGCGCGGCACATCCCGCAGCGCCGGCGGCGGCTCCAGAATGAAATCCGTCGGACGGCCGACATCATACGGCGCGATCCAGGGGCCGATGACCATCAGCACAAGCGATAGCATGACGATCAGGCAGCCGAAGCGGAACAGCCAGTCAGCCCGCGGCCGGGACACGGCGCGGTCGGCTCCGGCCAGTCGGGGGACGACGACCTCGCTCATGATACGATCCTCGGATCGAGCAGGGCATGGGCGACGTCAAGGGCAAGGTAGACGAACAGCGAGATCGCCGCGATCACCAGCACGACGGCCTGAATGGCCGGGTAATCGAAGGCAAGAACGGAGCGAACAGCGTACTGGCCGATACCGCCGAGCGAGAAGACCGTCTCGATCAGGACCGCACTGCCCAGAATGTAGCCGTAAAGCACCCCCAGCAGCGTCAGAGCGGGAGCCAGCGCGTTCTTTAGCGCAATGGCGGCGATCCGGGCCGGCCACAGGCCGCTGCCGCGGGCGTAGAGCACATAATCCGAGGCCAACGCACGCACCATGTTCTGCCGCACCATCTTCACGATCGGTCCCGAGAGGACGAACACCTTGGTCAGGACCGGCAGCATGAGGTGATGGACCCCATCCTTGAAGGCGGCCATGTTTCCGGCAAGCAGCGAGTCCATCGTGATGAAGCCAGTGACGAAGGGCGGCGGCGACGACATCGGGTTCAGCCGCCCCAGCGGCGGCGGCGCCCAGCCGAGTTGCGCGAAGAAGACAAAGATGAACAGCAGCGCCCACCAGAACTCGGGCTGGGAGCCCGCAAACAGGCTGTAGCCGAAGGTGATCCTGTCGGCCACGCCGCCGGGCCTCAGGCCACAGAGCATGCCCAGCGGGACCGAAATCAGGAAGGCGATGACAAAGCTGACGGTGATCAACTCCAGCGTGATGGGCAGGACGCGGGCAATCTCTTCGGCCACTGGCGAGCCGGTAACCCAGGAGCGCCCGAGGTCTCCCTGCAGAAGGCCGCTCGATCCGGGAATGATGCCGAGATAGGCGCCGAGCTGCTCCAGTACCGGTCTGTCGAGCCCCAGTGACTTCTGTGACGACAGATAGGCGTCACGCGAGGCGTTCAGTCCGACAAGGCGCGCCACCGGATCGGCCGGAAGGGCGCGGATGGCGAAGAACACCACCAGCGCCAGACCGGCGAGCTGGATGATGGTCGTCGCCAGCCGCGTGGTGATGAAGCGCACCATCCGGCCGGTCTCAGGGCGCAAGTTTCAGATCAAACAGCCGCAGCGAGTTGTCCGGATGCCAGGAGATGCCCGTCAGCTTCTCCGAGAATGCCCATTGTGTGCGGGTCTCGACCAGCGGGATCCAGGCCAGTTCGCTCTGCAGGATCTGCTGGATGCCGCGGACAAGCGGTTCGCGCTTGGCGCCATCGCTTTCGATCAGAGCCTGGGTGAACATGCGGTCGACTTCGGCATTGCTGTAATTCGCCATGTTGTTGACGCCGCCCGCGCCGGGCGAGACGAAAAACAGCTTGGTCGCATAGATAACGTCCGGACCGACAGGCTTCTCGGTGTCGCTGATCGAGATTGGAAGGTCCTTTTTGACCAGACGGCGATCGGCGATCTGCGTCTGCGGCATCGGTTCAAGCTGAACCTGGAGGCCGATATCCTTCAGTGCGGACTGGATCGTGGTTGCAATCGGGCCGAGATAGGACTCGCGTTCCGCCGTGAACGCCAGCTTGAACGCGTCGGCATACTTCTCGAGCCCCTTGCCTTCCGGGAATCCGGCCTCGGCGAGCAGCGCCTTGGCGCGTTCGACGTCCTGCGGGAATTGCGCGTCAGGCTTGATGTAGCCGTTCAGGACCCCCGTGTAGTGGGCTTCCCAGCGGCGGGCCTGATTGGCGTATCCGATCGACGCAATCTGCCGATAGGGCATGGCCGCAGCGATCGCCTGCCGCAGTTTGGCATTGTCGAAAGGAGGGGTCTTCCAGTTGAGGTTCAGGAACAGGGTCTCGTTGCCGTAGACGCCGGCAACCTTGACGCCCCTGGCGCTGCGAAGGCTCTCAAACTCGCGCGATGTCAGGCGCTGCGTGAGCTGGGCCTGGCCTGAGCGAAGGGTCAGCGTCCTGTTGGCGCTCTGGGGAACCTTCTTGATCACGATGCGGTCGATCGCGGGCTTGCCGCGATAGTAGTTCGGGTTGGCCGTCATGACGAACTCATCGTCCTTCACCCACCGCTCGAGGCAATAGGGCCCGAATCCGGTCGAGTTCACCGTGTTGGCGTGGATATGGCTCCAGGGATCCTGAGGGGTTGCGTGCTTCTTCAGTTCGACGCTGTCGAAGGGCGCCATCCCGTAATTGGTGAGCACCATCAGGAACAGGAAGCTCGGATCGGATTGCGTGATCCGGACCGTGTAGTCGTCAACCTTGACGACGCTGTCGCCAAGCTCCTTGGAGCCGCCTGTGAAGACGCTGCGGTCAAAGCCCTTGATCGCGGCGACGGAGGACAAGAACCAGCCGATCGGGGCCTGTCCGCTGACGGACTTGGCGCGAGAGAGCGTGTAGATCATGTCATCGGCAGTGAAAGTGTTGCCAAAGCAGCTCTTCACCCCCCTGCGCAGATGCAGCGTCCAGGTCTTGGTTGCCGGATCATTCTCCCAGCGTTCGACCAGACGCCCTTCAAATTTCGAGAAGTCGAGCATCCGCACGCCGTCATCATTGCTTCCGGCGTAGGGGTAGTAGATCAAGGGCTCCATCAGGTTGATGAAGCCGGTCTGGGATGTGTTCACCGAAACCGACGGGCCATCGTAGTTGAGCCCCGCCGGCACGTCTTCCGCCAGATAGAGCAGCTGGCTCTGCTGCGCCTGCGCCGTCAAAGTGGATGCGATTGCTGCGACAGCGAGCGCTGTCAGCCGGGTCATTGCCTTATTCATCGCCATATCCTTTTCATGATGGTCCGATCGTCACGCCATTCCGTGTGTCTCCCGACGCTCGACGCCTCAAACTGGCGCCAACAGCCGCGTGACCTCGCGGATGTCGCGGACCGTCTCGAGATCGTCGATCATCCTGATCAACTGGTCGCGCGCCGCATCGGAGAGCGGCGCCGCCGCAAACTCCCAGCAACGGCGGAACTTTGTCAGATGCTGCTCCCGCGTCAGCCGCCTCGCCGGGCTGGCGAGCATCTGCTCGCATTTCCAGCTCAGTTCCTCTCCGTTCTTCAGCCGGATCGTGGTGGTGACAGGGACAAGCGCGTTCGGGTCGCTGCCTCCGTCGGAGAGCATGCGCACCTTGGCCGCGATCTCATGCGTCTGGGCATCGGTGCGCTCCGCACCCCGATAGTGCGCCAGATCGATCTTCCCGCGCAGCAGAACCTTCGCAGCGATGTAGGACATGCAGAGCTGGGCGTAGTTCTGCGTCGGCTCCGGCATGTCCGGCCTCGAACAGAGCCGGGCGGTCACCGGCGGCCCGACGATTGTCACGCTGTCGAGTTCGTCCAGCGTGAAGGGCCGTTCGGCCCGCAGCCGAAGGATGGCTTCGATCCCGGCATGGGTGGCACGGCCGGCGGGATAGGGCTTGTGGCTGAGTTCGGCGATCCGCCAGTCCCTGCCAAAGCCGGCGAACACTGGCGCAAGGTCCCATTCACCCTCGAACAGACGCAGATAGCCGTACAGTCCCTCGAACACGTCGCTGGGCCCAATGATGCCGGCCCGCGCGAGATCGCAGGCCTGCACTGCCGCGCGGCTGTTCAGGCCAACCTGCAGAGGCAGGGCGACGCTGCCCTCGACATGGGGCTGCAGCGTGCCGCTGCTTTGGGCATATTGCAGGCCGAAGGCGGAACACATCGCCGTCTCGTCAAGCTGCATCAGGCGGCCAACGCCAGCCACGGTTCCGAAGCCGCCTGCTGTGGCTGGCCGGAAGAAGCGCATGGCGGAACGCGATGCGATCCCCAGGCCTGCGGACACATCGACGCCCACGGCGGCCGCGGTGATGAGATCGCGCCCGGAGACACCACCCACGCGGTCACAATAGGCCAGCAGGCCCGGCAGCAACGTCGCCAGCGGGTGCAGCACCGCACGCTCATGCACGCAGTCATATTCCTGACAATGGATCTGGAAGCCGTTGATCATGGCGGCCGTTGTTGCCGGCGCACGCTCCGAACGTCCCCAGAGAGTGGCTTCGTCGCCAGCGCCCCAACCTGCCGCCGCGGCCCCAATCTCGCGGGCGCCACTGGCCGTCGAACCCGCGATGCCGACACCGATTGTATCAAGAATGAAAACTTTGGCCTGGCCGATTGCGTCGGCGGTCAGATCCTCGAAGCGCGTCGAGAGCGCATGCTGCGCGAACCGGATGGAGGCAAGCGGCGCTCCGGTCATGGCAGCATCACCCTGCGCCGGTCGCCTGCACGAGGCAGAGTTGCTGCAGCCACCACGCTTGGCACTCCTTCGAAAAGCGCAGCCGGAACCTCAAAGTTGTCCGGACATATTCAAGCTAACCGGCACGCCGGCGCTGTCAAGCGTTTGTCTGGACAAATCAGCGTACGGATGCGCCGTGTCGTGGCAGGCGTCGCCAGACGGTGGCGCTGCCCTGCCTCAGTCCTTGATGAGAATGATAGTCTTGCCGAACGTGCGGCCGGCCATCAGGTTGGCAAAGGCCGTCGGGGCCTGCTCCAGGCCAACAACGCAATGCTCCTTGAAGGCCAGTCGCCCTGTCAGCAGCCAGTCCGTTGCCAAGGCCCGCCAGCGCTCCATCCTGTGCCAGTGATCATAGACGACCAGCCCCTCGATCCGCGCGCGGCGCGCCAGCACCGGACCCAGATTCGGACCGGCCAGCACCTCATCGCTGTTGTACTGCTCCATCATGCCGCAGAGCAGGATGCGGGCGCGCATGGCAAGGCAACCGAGGGCCGCGCTCAGCATGTCGCCGCCTGCCGTGTCGAAATAGGCGTCCACGCCGGCGGGGCATGCGGCCCGGAGATCCGCTTTCCAGTTCGGGAGATTGCGGTTCACGCAGGCGTCGAATCCGAAAACATCGATCACGTGGGCGCATTTCTCGGGCGTGCCGGCGATCCCGACCACACGCGCGCCCATGTTGCGGGCAATCTGTCCTGCCGCGGAGCCGACGGCCCCGGAAGCGGCCGATACGAGGAACGTTTCGCCGGGCCTTGGCGCCAGCATCTCGACCACCCCGGCATAGGCGGTCAGCCCCGGCATGCCCAGCAGGCCGAGATAGGCCGAAACGGGCACGCCATCCGCCACGTCGAGAACATGCGCGCCCGACGACAGCGCAGCCGCCATGCCGGCTTCGCCGGCGGCCGGCGCTCCGGCAAGCGAATGCGTCTGCCAGCCACCGCGCGAGATCACGCGGTCGCCTTCTGCGAAACCGGGATGGCGCGAGGCGATGACATGGCCGATGGTCTCGCCCGGCAGCACGTCGCCGGGCAGAACCTTGCCGGACATGTGCCGCCCCTTGATGGCCGAGCCCATGTAAGGGTCCAGCGACAGGTGGGAGTGGCGGATCAGAACCTGGCCGTCCTCCGGGTCCGGCATCCTCGCCTCGACGATCTCGAAATCGTCGGGCTCGGGCCGCCTCGGGACAGGTCGTTTCAGGACGACCTTGCTTCCATTCCTCACGACCGTGACAGCCGCGCCTCTGTCACTCCGCCGCCATCGCCATCGTCTTCTTGCGGAAGACCTTGAACTTCGGGGCCTGCGGCGGGTCGAAGCCGGTCTCGGCCTTGGCGCGGGCCTTGATCTCTTCGATGGTTCCGCCACGGTTGAAGAGCGGAAGCTCGCCGCGGCTGGCCGCCATGCTGGCGCGCAAGGCGGTGGTGCCTGCCTCGTCCAGCACACCGTCCGCGTCGGCCACGACGCCATAGGCGCGCGCGCCCTTGCTGGTGACGAGGCCGCGCTCGACGTCCTTGGCGACGAGCGCCGCGTCGCGCTTGAGCGGATCGCCCCAGCCGCCGCCGCCCCAGGTGTTGAAGTGCAGGATGTCGCCGGGTTCTACCTTCACGCGGTCGCACTTGGACGGAACGTTCATGGTCGTGCCGTCAGCCCTGAGCAGCGTCTTTGTCGAGCGCATGCCAGGAGCGCCGCCGTTCACGCCCCACGGATGGGTCAGCCAGCGGTCGTCATGAATCGAGATGTCGCCCGGCTCGAGGAACTCGTAGGCAATGTGGACACCGTTGCCGCCCCGGTGCAGGCCGGCCCCGCCTGAATCGGCGATGGTCTCATAGGCCCTGATGCGCATCGGGAAATAGCTTTCCAGATACTCGTTCGGCACGTTGGTGAAGGCCGGCCAGAGCGAGTGGCCGTCCGGTCCGTCGCCGACGGGGCGGCCCGGAATGCCGCCGAAGCCGATCTGGAACAGCTGGTACCATTCGCCTGCGCTGTTGAAGCCGGAGTACATCAGGTGCGGGCTGTCCGAGAAGCCTGCCGCATTGAGCGCATCGGGCGCGCCCTGCCCCAGGAGTCCGCCCATCAGATCGAAGATGCGGCCCAGGAGATGGGTCCGGCAGGACAATGCGGCAGGCCGCTGCGGCTTGAGGATCGTGCCAACCGGGATGCGGACGTCCACGAGGTCGTAAAAGCCGTCATTGAACAGGATCTGGGGGTCGAACAGATTGATCGTGAAGGCGCCCAGAAACATCTTGAACATCTCCTCATTGAGGAGAAAATTGACCGAGGCGATCGATTGCGGGTCGGTGCCCTCGAAATCGAAGATGGCCTTGTCACCTTCGCGCCAGAGCGAGCAGGCAATCTTATACGGCCCCATGCCCATCCCGTCATCGTCGATGTAGTCCTCGAAATAGGCCTTCTTCTCGGGAATGAACATCTTGATGATCGCCGACATTGCGATCCGGTTGCGGTCGAGCATCTCGCCCATCGCCGAAATGAACGTCTCCACGCCGAACCGTTCGCTGATCTCCTGCACGCGGCGCTCCGCAAGCCGTAGGGCGGCGATGATGGCGTTGAAGTCGGATCGGTTCCAGTGCGGCAGGCGGCAATTGCGCAACAGGAGGTTCAGTACCTCGGTGTTGAGCTCGCCCTTGCGGAAGATCTTTACCGGAGGGATCTGGATGCCCTCCTCGAAGATCTGCGCGGCATCCGTCGGCAGCGAGCCGGGCACCTTGCCTCCGGTGTCGGTCATGTGGCCGAACATCGCCGCCCAGGCGACGAGGCGTCCATCGCGATAGATCGGCATCATGGTCAGCCAGTCGTTCAGGTGGCTGACCGCGCCGCCGCAGGAATAGGGATCGTTGGTGAGGAAGATGTCGCCCTCCTCGATCGTGCCGTCATAGCCGTCCATGAAACCATGCAGGAAGGAACCAAATTGGCCGACGACCATCTTGCCGTCGTTGTTGGCGATCATCGGGAAGGCGTCATGCTGCTCCCGAATGCCGGGAGACATGGCTGTGCGGAACAGGACAGCGTCCATCTCCGCGCGGGCATTGCGCAGCGCGTTCTCGATGATGTCGAGGGTGATCGGTTCGACGGCGACCTTCGCGAACGGGGTGGTGTTGGTCTGGATGATGCGGGCGGGCATGGCGTTTCGTCTCCTGATCAGAGCGATGGACGGATGAGGATGCAGCCGGTGTTGTCGACTGTTCCCGCGTGTCCAGGAAGGATGAGCGTTGTTGTGTCCATCTGGGCGATGATCGCCGGCCCGGGGATGACATTCCCGGCCAGCAACTTGGTGCGGTCATAGACGCCGGCCTGGTGGTCGGCGCCATCGACGAAGACCGTCGTGGTCTCGACCCGGGCTGCCGACGGATCAGACGATCCCTTCGGCAGGCTTTCGGCACGCACCACCGGCTCGGGTCCCTGCACAACGGCACGCAGCGTCACCAGTTCATGGGGCGCGTCCAGAGCGAAGGTGAAGAGGTGGGTGTGGGTGTCATCAAACGCCTTGCCGAGCCCCTTCAGACCGGTTTTCCTGAATTCCTCAAGCGTGGTCGAAATCGGAATGCCAAGTCCCTGTCCGTGATAGCGCACGTCGATCTGGAGGCTCGTCGTCATGTCTGCGGCCGTGATGTTCTCGGCTTCCAGCGTCTTGCGGGCTTCGGCCGCCAGACCTTCGAGGACGCCGAGCACTTCGGCATCGTCCATGGTCTCGAAGCGCCGCACCATGGTGCGGGAAGCCTCGTCGCGCAGGCGTGTGGTTGCGTCGCCATAGGCGCACAGGACGCCGGGTCCCGGCGGCACAATGACCGGCCATGAGCCCATAAGCTTGCCAAGGGCGTTGGCATGAAGCGGCCCTGCCCCACCGAAGGCGACCAGCGCGAAGTCACGCGGATCATAACCCTGTTCGATCGACACAAGCCGCAGCGCACCGAACATGTTCTCGTTGACGATGTTGATGATGCCTTCCGCCGCCGTCTTCAGCGGCATGCCGAGAGCCGTCGCGACCTTCTGGACGGCCTTCGTCGCCTCTTCGAGGTCGAGCTTCATGTCGCCGCCAAGCCGCGAACTCGATGGCAGGTAGCCGAGCACGACGTTGGCGTCGGTGACGGTCGGCTCCGTGCCCCCCTTGCCATAGGCTGCGGGCCCGGGCGCCGCACCAGCGCTCTGTGGCCCCACGCGCAGGGCCTTGGTCAGCTCCGGCACATAGGCGATCGAGCCCCCGCCTGCGCCGACGGTGCGGACGTCGATGGACGAGGCGCGGACCGTGACGTCAGCCACCCGGGTCTCACGACGGGTCTGGGCGACGCCATTCTGGATAAGCGCGACGTCGGTGGACGTGCCGCCCATGTCGAAGGTCAGAAGGTTCTTGAAACCCGCCTGCCGCGCAATCCATTGCGCTCCCGACACGCCGCCTGCCGGGCCGCTCATCAGGAGATTGACCGGCGCCGACTTCGCGCCCTCGACCGAGGCGAGGCCGCCATCGGACCTCAGCACATGCAGCTTGACGTTGCCCATCGAGCGCCCAAGCTCGGTGTGCAGGTTTTCGATGTACTTGGCCACCACAGGACGGACATAGGAGTTCACCACCGTGGTTTCGGTGCGTTCATACTCATACATCTCCGGGATGACCTCGCTGGAGGTCGACACCGGAATGCCGGGCATGATCTCTTCCGCGATGGCCTTGATGCGCTTTTCGTGAACGCCGTTGGCATAGGCGTTGAAGAGCGAAACGGTCAGCGCCTCGATGCCCTTGTCGCGCAACTTCGTGAGCTTGAGCCTGAGATCGGCCTCGTCGAGCGCGTCCAGAACCTCGCCGGCCGCCCCGACCCGCTCGTTCGCCTCGATGGTGAGTTCGAGCGGCGCAAGCGGCGGGCGCTTGTTCCAGATCACCCAGCCGCCGAGGCCGCCAGGCACGAAGGAGCGTGCGATCTGCAAGGTCTGGCGGTAGCCCTTCGTGGTGACGAGGCCAACCTTAGCGCCGCGCGAGGTCAGCACGGTGTTGGTGGCAACGGTCGTGCCATGCATCACATGTTCGATGCTGCGCGGATCGATCTTGGCGTCAGCGCAAATTTTCCGAATGCCGTTGAGCACGCCCTGCGACGAATCCTGCGGCGTGGACGGCACCTTGGCGCTGTAGAGTTGCCCTGAGCCCTCATCGATCAGGAGCAGGTCGGTGAATGTCCCTCCGACGTCGACGCCGAGCCGGTAGGATGGCTTTGCTGTTGCAGCTGACATCATGGTCTCCTTTGCAGATCGCTGGAAGTCTTGTGCCCGGCCAGACCGAGCGCGCCTGGGTTCATGCGGAATGTTGGATCGAAAACGGCCTTGACGCCGAGCAGGGCCTCGTCGGCAGCCGGCGCAAGGCCTGTCCGGTAGTCGTAATATCGGCCGATCTGGAAATGCGCGCCGCCGGATCCGTCCAGCGCTGCGGCCATGCGTCCGCGCAGTGCGTGGACGAAGGCGCGCGCCTCGGTGTTTGCGGCCTGTGATCCGTAGCGCTCGCGTTGGGCCGGCGTGACGTGACGCTGGTGGAACGGTCCCAGCGCGTCCCGCCAGAAGAATTGCGGCTCGATCAGGAAGGCGTGGCCGACAAGCGCCGTCAGCATGCTGACCCGTACGCCAAGTCGCTCGCGATCCGCGCTGGTTTTGGCGAGCAGCGCATGGACACTGTCCAGCGCGGCATGCGCCTGGGACAGCGGGACGATGCCATGCACCGGCAGCCACAACTCGCCATCCGGGCCGAGCAAGGCCTTGATCGGACGAAAGGGCTTGGCGCGGGTGGCGCGCGGAATGGAGTCAGGAATTTCGCCGCCGCCATGGGCTTTGACGATGGCCCGGGCCTTCTCGATCGTCTCCCTTGCCGCTGCACCGTCCGGCCCATCGGCCACGACGTGCAGGCTATGTTCGATCTTGTCGAGGAATGCCATGCGGCGTGCACCGACTCCCGCCGCAGCCAGAAGGCCACGGATCCCGCCGGTCGCCTGGGCGATGTCGCTCAGGGCCTCAGCCTTTTCGCGGAAGCTGAAGCCGCCTCGCATCAGGTTCTCGTTTGCGACCGGATCGAAGCCGAAGCACTCGGCGAGGCCCGGTAGACCGGCCATTGCAACCTGCGCGCCCACCAGAGCAGCGCCGTCGGGGAATGCGAACGAGGCGAACTCGGTGCGCGGGATCGGCTGGATTTTCAAGGCCACACGGGCCTTCACGCCGAACGCGCCGCAATCGCCGAGGAAAAGGCCGGTCAGATCAGGTCCATAAGCGCGCTGGAAGGGCGCGTGATCCTTCGCGGCCCACGAACCTGTCCGCAGCAGGCTGCCATTGGCCAGAATGATCTCAAGCCCGAGAACGCTGTCAGCAGATACACCATGCTGCCCGGACCCAAAGAACGCGGCGTTCTGCGACAATGCCCCCCCGACGGTCGCCGCAACGCCTGACAGCGGTCCAAAGAAGGGGGTCCGCAAACCGCGCTCGGCCAGCGCGTCGTAGAGCGCCGCCCAGGTGCAGCCGGCCTCGATGATGACGTAGCCATCCTTTTCGGCAATCTCATCGATCCGGTCGAGCGCCCGCATGTCGAGCAGGACCGCGCCGTCCTCTGCCGCCTGATAGCCTCCAGTATACGACATGCCGCCGCCCCGCGGCACAATCGCACGGCCAGCCTGAACCGTCAGCCTGACGATTTCGCAGGCATCAGCAATGTTGCGCGGGGTCGCGATGATCGACGGTGGGATCGTCCCACGACCCGCGATGTCGTGCGCGTAATAGTCGCGTTCGGCCTCATCGGACCGCACGGCATCATCCCCAAGCATGCGCCGGAGAGACGCTTCGACATCATCCGCAGCCACCATCCTGCTTGATGTCGTTCGGTCCCGCAGGCTGGATGGCTGGACGATCATGACCGCTCAGTTCCCTGCCACCAGCGAGCGCAATTCGCGCTTGAGGATCTTGCCCGCCGTGTTTCTGGGCAGGGCATCGACGTAAATCACCTGACGCGGCACCTTGAAGGCCGCGAGTTGATCCTTGCAAAAGGCGACAATCTCCTCCTCCGAGACATCCGCCCCGTGCCGCCGGACGATGACTGCGGCAATGGTTTCACCCCA
>JAPLOW010000141.1:31902-33250 GCA_026400555.1 Hyphomicrobiales bacterium | reverse complement strand
CTTCCTCGATCTCGCGCGGGAAGATGTTCACGCCGCCGGAGATGATGACATCCTTCTTGCGGTCGACGATGTAGAAAAAGCCTTCCTCATCCTTGATGGCCAGATCGCCTGCCGAGAACCAGCCATCGCGCAGGGAGGCCGCGGTCTCATCCGGCTTTCCGAAGTAGCCGTTGAACAGGTAGGGCGAGATGCTGAACAGCTCGCCGACCTCGCCGGGGCGAACTTCCTGTCCCGCCTCATCGAGCAGTTTCACCTGCGTGCAGGGAAATGGCTTGCCGACGCATTTGAGCTTGGTGAGCTGGTACTCCGGACGCAAATTGGTGACGATGCCGCCTTCCGTCGAGCCGTAGGTCTCGTGCAGGATTCCCCTGCCCCACACGTCGACGATGGCTTCCTTGGTGCTTTGGGGCAAGGGAGCGGCATTGGCCACGATCGAGCGCAGCCGATGCTTGCGCGCCTTGTCGATCAGGCGTTTCTCCAACGCGAAGATCGAATGGAAATGGGTCGGCACCATGAAGGTGCCCGAGGCTCCCTGCCCCAGCCTGTCGACCACAATTTCGGGATCGAAGGCGGGCAGGATTTCGCAGGTGCCACCGAAGTAGATCGAGGCCATGGCGAAGCAGAGCCCGGCGCCATGGCAGAGCGGCGCAATCGCGAGATAGCTGTCGGAGGGGCCATAGCAGCCGTATTCCGATGCCATCCCGAAAAAGCCCATGACGCGCGAACGGTGAGACAGCACGACGCCCTTGGGCTTGCCCGTGGTTCCGGAGGTGTAGGGGATCGAGAAGGCGTCCCACTCCTGAAGCTGCGGCAAACGTGGCGGCGGGAGCGGTGCCAGCGCCGCCTCATAGTTCGGACCGAAGACAACGACATGCTCGATCCCGGCAAACCGATGATCGAGCGCGAGTTCAGCCAACGATGGATGCACAAAGAGGACCCGCGCGCCGCAGTCCTCGCAGATCGCGGCGATCTCGCGTGGCGTCAGTTTCGGGTTCAGGGTCGCCACCGCGACGCCAACCGACGAGGCTCCGACAACGACCTCGATGTATTCAAGACAGTTCGGCGCGAGAATGGCGCAGGTTTCGCCAAAGCGCAGGCCAAAACTCTGAAGCAGCGTGGACACGCCATCCGCATGCTTGATAACGTCGGCGAAGGTGCGTGTGCGCCCGCTTTCGATGAGGGCGATCTTATCGGGCGAGTGCCGGGCGACCGCGCGCATCCCGCTGCCCACATTGAGGGGCAGGTAGGTTTGCGGCGGATGGAGACCCGCTTCAAGCTGCATTGCGCATTCGCCTATCGCTCTGCCAGCCAGCCCGACAGGGAGGCAGGCGCGGAATTTGTCCAGACA
>JAPLOW010000141.1:0-31819 GCA_026400555.1 Hyphomicrobiales bacterium | reverse complement strand
CTTTGTCGCGCCCGTCAACCATCGCTGAAGGGTCGCGGCCAGATTCATTTTGCAACGGTCTAGGCTCTTGCCTCGAAGCTCTCGCGCAACTTCGCCTTGACGATTTTTCCGCTCTGGTTGCGCGGCAACGCGTCAAGAAAAATGATCTCCGCAGGCACCTTGTAGGCGGACAGGACCGAGCGGCAATGGGCGCGCAGCATCTCGGGGTCAACAGCACTCTTCACGGTCACGAACGCGACCACTTCCTCGCCCAGTTCTGCCGATGGCCGACCGACAACCGCCGCATCCTCGACCTGCGGCATGGTCAGCAGCGTGGCCTCGATTTCATCCGGATAGATGTTGATGCCGCCGCGGATGATCATGTCCTTGGCGCGGCCGGTGATGAACAGGTAGCCATTGGGATCGATATGGCCAATGTCGCCAGGATAGTACCACCCTTTCCGGAACGCCTTTTTCGTCTCTTCCGGCGAATTGTGGAAGCCCGCCGGGTGCCAGGGCGCGCGATGACGGATGAGGCCGGTCTCACCTTGCGGCAGGGCATTGTCATCCGCGTCGGCGATCTCGAGCGTCGAGCCAAGGACCGACCGGCCGACCGACCCGTTCGCGGGGCCCTCGACCATCGGATTATGCATCGAGACCGACCCTCCCTCGGTGGAGGCATAGTGGTTGATGATGCAGCTGTTCACCTTTGCTGACAACTCCGCGCTCTCGGTCGGGTGCAGGGAAGAGCCGCTACAAACGATGAACCGGAGTTTCTGGAATGGCGCGCGCACATCGTCAGGTTCCGTCGCCAGACGGCGCAGCAGCGTCGGGACCAGAAATGTGGTCGTGACGCCAAACCGGCTGATGACGCTGGCCAGCTCGGCCAGCTCATAGGGCGGCGAATTGATGACGACCGTGGCGCCCGCCAGCAGATAGGACAGCGTGAAATACCGGCCGCCGCCGAAATACAGCGGCGTCGAGCACAGGTTGATGTCGGTCTGGAGGAAGCCGAGCGCCAGCCACTCGGTGTAGTGCCGCAGCATGTAATGGCGATGGCTGATCATCGGCCCCTTGGGAATCCCGGTCGTGCCGGACGACAGGGACAGGACGAGCGGCTCGTCAGCCGAGAAGCCGTCTGGTAACCGCAGGCCGGCCGTGTCACGCCGATACATCGCAGGATCAAAGCGCAGGACAGGCGAGTTGCCGACGACCGTTTCCGTACCCGTGTCCAGAACCACCGCACGGGCCTCGAAGAACCGTGCGACATTGGCCTTTTCCACCGGGGTCCAGCGCGAGTCCATCGGCAGGAGAACGATGCCGAGCCGGAAGGCTGCCAGCATCATCGCGACGTAGTCGATGCTGTCGCGCATGGCGATCCCGACGATGTCGCCCCGGCCGAGACCCGCATCCTGATAGGTCATGCACAGGGCGGACACATCGCGGTCGAGAGAAGCATAGGTCACCGAGCGATCGCCCTGGATCAGGGCAACCTTCTCGGGCCGTCTGGCGGCGTTCATGGTGATGTAGTTGGCGATATTGGCTGTGATCACAGGCCCATCTCCCGTGCAATGAGGTCACGCAGCATTTCATTGGCCCCTTCCCCGAAGGTGTAGAGGCGTCCATCGCGCCAGTAGCGATTCATGTCGCTCTCCGCCGCATAGCCCGTGCTGGCCAGGATCTGCATGCCGTGATGCGTCACATATTGCAGCGCCTCGGAGGCGAGAATCTTCGCCTGGGCCGACTCCTTGCGGCAGCGGTCGCCGCGGCCGATCATCCATGCCAGCCGATAGAGCATCAGCCGGGCCTGATCGACCCGCATCTGCATGTCGGCTGCCCTGTGGCGCAGCACCTGGAACTGGCTCAGCGGCGCACCGAACTGGTGGCGCTCCCTAAGATGGCTCAAGGTCATGTCGACGGCGGCCTGGGCCTGGCCGATCGCGTTGGCGGCCTGCCCTGCCCTGCTGTAGCCGAGCGTCGACATCAGGCAACGGAAGCCGTCGTCCTGCGGTCCCATCAGATTGGCCTGCTCGACGAACACGTCGTCGAAGGCGATGTCCCATGAGGTCATCGACTGGTTGCCGATCTTCGGCAGCTTCGTCATGTGAATGCCAGGCGCATGGCGCGGCACCATGAAGATCGAGATTCCCTCGCGGCCGACGCTGCCGCGGCGCGACCGGCACGGCGTGACCAGCCACTGCGCGGCGTCGGCACAGCTGATCCAGGTCTTGCGCCCGTTGATGCGCCAGCCGCCCTCGACCGGACTTGCGGAGGTGCGCATGGCCGCTGCGTCCGTTCCGGCTGTCGACTCCGTCAACGCAAGGGCGAAGCCGCTCCTGCCTGCAACCAGATCCGGCATCAGCCGCTCGCGCTGCTCATCATTGCCATAGGTCATCAGCGACATGCCGCCGAAATCGACGGTGATACTGTAGATCGCAGCTGCGACGGCGGAGTGATAGCCAAGGCGCTCCTGGATGGCAGTGACCGTGATCCAGTCCGCTTCCGAACCGCCGAAACGCTCGGGGAAAGGCGCGCCGAGCAAGCCGAGTTCGCCAAAGCCGGCCAGAAGATGGGTCGGCATTTCATGCGCCTGATCGAAGCGACGCACTTCTTCGGGCGGGAACTTGTCAGACATCCACGCATCGATGGTCGCGCGGGTCGCGATCTGCTCTGGTGTCAGCGCAAAATCCACGGTGCACCTCGCCGATCCATCCCACGGCCGGAGCCGCCACGCTCACGCTCACGCTCCAAGATAGGCCTCCCGCACGCGCGGGTTCGTGATCAGATCCGTGCTGGCTCCGGCGAGCACCACATGCCCATGCTCGAGCACATAGCCGCGCGAGGCTACGGACAGCGCCATCGCGGTGTTCTGCTCGACGAGCAGCATGGTGACGCCCATGGCGCTGATCTCAGAGAGCCGCGCATAGACTTCTTCGGCCAGAAGCGGAGCAAGCCCGAGCGAGGGCTCATCCAGCAGCAGGACAGAGGGCCGCGACATCAGGGCCCGTCCGATGGCGAGCATCTGCTGTTCGCCTCCGGACAGCGACCAGCCGTACTGGGGCCGCCGCTCGCGCAGGCGCGGAAACAGTTCGAACACGCGGTCGAGATCGGTTGCAATCGAGGCGCCAAACCGGCGCCATGGCGCGGTGGCAACCTCAAGGTTCTCGAGCACGGTCAGGCCCGGGAAAATCCGGCGGCGTTCCGGCACGTGGCAGAGGCCCTTGCGGACGCGGTTTTCCGGGGACATGCCGTCGATGGCCTTGCCGTCGAGGCTGACCGATCCGAGCCGGGCCTTCACCAACCCGGAGATGGTTCTGAGCAGGGTCGTCTTGCCGGCGCCGTTCGAGCCCAGCAGCGCGACGCACTCGCCCTTGGAGACGGCGAGGGACACGCCGTCCAGCGCAGTGACCGGCCCGTAACTGACGCTCAGCCCCTCAACCTGCAGCATGGCTCGCCTTCCTGCCGAGATAGGCTTCCAGCACGCGTTCGTTGGATCTGACCTCGGCGGGCGTGCCATCGGCAATCTTCTCGCCGAAGTTGAGCACGGCCACGCGGTCGGCCAGTCGCATCACGAGACCCATGTTGTGCTCGATCAGCAGGATGCTCAGGCCGCGGCTGCGCAACAGAGAGACGTAGCTGATCAGCTCCTCGACCTCGCCTGAATTGAGACCGGCGGCCGGCTCATCAAGCAGCAGGACACGGGGCTGAAGGATCAGGGCACGCGCGATTTCCAGCGTGCGCTGCTTGCCGTAGGGCAGCTCGCCGACCTGCCGATCAGCGTCGCCGTCGAGTTTCAACTCGGTCAGCAACTCCATCGCGCTATGCCGGAAGGCATCTTCCTCCGCCCGGAAGCGGCTGTTCCGCGTGATGGCGTCAAACAGACTGGTCTTGGCGCGGCCATCGGCCCCCGTCAGGACATTTTCCAGCACGGTGAGGCGCTTGAACAGCCTGCCGTTCTGGAAGGTCCGGACCATGCCGGCCCTGGCGGCGGCGCTCGACGAGCATCCGACAATATCCTGCCCCTCCAGCAGGATCCTGCCGGACGTCGGCGTGATCACGCCCGTCAGAAGGTTGACGGTCGTGCTCTTGCCTGCGCCGTTCGGTCCGATCAGGGCCAGCAGCGTGCCGCGCACGATGTCGAGATTCACGTCCGAAACGGCCAGCAAGCCGCCAAAACGGTGCGTCAGGCCGCGGACCTGCAGAATTGCGTCGGGTGAGGACTCAGCCATTGCTGCGCCCCTTTGCCCAACGCGCGCGCCAGCTCTGCACCTGACCGACCAATCCATTCGGCATCACGATCAGGATCAGCAGGATCAGCACGCCGAAAACGGCCTGGTAGTAGTCGCCGAGGAACCTCAGCAGTTCGGGCAGGAAGGTCAGGATAACCGACCCGATGATCGCTCCCGCAACGGAGCTTTCGCCGCCGAGGATCAGCATCACCAGAATTGTGACGGAGCGCCCGAACTCGAAATCCTGCGGAGCGATGAAGGTTGCATGATGCGCGTACAGCGAGCCGCTGAGCCCTGCAAGGACGCTCGCAAGGACGAAGGCGAGAACCTTGATCCGGGTCACATCGACGCTGGACGTGCCGGCGGCCAATTCGTCGTCACGGATGGCGATCATGGCCCGGCCATAGCGCGAATGGCGCAGCGCAGTGCCGAACAGGGCGACAATCACGACAAAGAACAGCGACAGGTAATAAAAGCCTTTGTCGCCCTCGATCAGCCAGCCGAAGAAAAAGACGGGCGGGATGTCGGTGATGCCGTCGAAGCCGCCCGTGAGCTTGGTCCAGTTGCGGGCGACAATCTCGAACGTCACATTGAAGCCAAGGACCGCCAGCGCCAGATAGTGGCCGCGCAGGCGCAGCATCGGCACGGCTATGCACAGAGCGACAAGCCCGGACGCGAGCAGCGCGATCGGCATGGTGGTCCAGAAGCCGAGCCCGGCCCGGGTGGTCAGGATCGCGGACGCATAGGCGCCGATGCCGACGAAGGCGGCCTGCCCCAGATGCAGGAGCCCGGTCCAGCCGAAGGCGATGCACAGGCCGATCACCGCGATCGAGGTGTGCAGCGCAAGCGTCGCCAGGCGCAGGTTGAAGTCGGAGATCACCGCAGGCGCAACCAGCGCGCTCGCCAGGACCAGAACCAGAAGGACAATCGGCAAGTTGCGCACGTGCGTCTCTCAGGCTCTGTCTGCAGCGCGCTCGCCGAAGATGCCTTGCGGCCGGACGAGCAGGAACAGGAACATCAGGGCAAACACGAGCGCATCCTTGAAGGCCGAGGAGACATAAAAGGCCCCGAAGATCTCGATCGCCCCGACGATGATGCCGCCGAGGATCGCGCCGGGGACGCTGCCAAAACCGCCAATCATGATGGCGGCAAAGGCCTTGAGGCCAATGTTGTCCCCGGATGTCACGTCCACGAGCCACATCGGCGCAAACAGAAGCCCGGCGATCCCGGACAGCACGCAGACCAGAATCCAGTTCAGTGCATAAAGCTGCTTGACGCGGATTCCCATCAGCGTCGCCGCTTCCGGGTCCTGCGCCGTGGCGCGGAACTGCCGCCCAAGCGAGGATCGGTAGAGCAGAAGATACATGCCGATGATCAGGAGCGCTGTTACGCCGATCACATAAAGGACGTGCAACGAGACGCTCACATCGCCGAACTTGATGGCGCCGCTGCCCATGGGCGAACGCACGCTCTTTGGCAGTGGCCCCCACGTCAACAGCATGACGTTCTGGATGAAGATGCCGACGCCGACCGTACCGATCACGATGGTCAGGACGGACTGGCGGCGCAACGGCAGATAGACGCAAATCAGGAAGACGATGCCGATCATCGACATGCCGACGATGACCAGAAGATAGGCGGGAAGGAAATTGAACTTGGTGTAGGCGACGGCGGAGAGCCCGATCAGGGCCCCTGCGGTGACAAGCTGACCGGCGGCGAAATTGACGACGCCGGTCGATTCATACGCAATCTCGACCGAGAGCGCGACCACGGCATAGATGCATCCCGCTGCAAGCGCGTTGATGGCAAGCTGGAGAACCTGTGCGCTCATGGCCGGGATGGCTTTGGCTTCAAAGACATGCCTGAGCTCAGTTTCCGGCGGCGCTGAAGCTGGTGACCTGCTCGAAATCCTTCGTGCCGGCCTTGAACTTCACCAGAACCACGCTGTGCGCGAGATTATTGGTGCCGTTCTTCTGGTTCAAGTAGCGCTGCGCCGTACCCTCGTACGGTGTCAGGTTGGCGAAGTACTCCTGAAGCTTGACAGGATCGCTGCCCACCTTGCCGATGGCGTCGGCCACCATGAACATCGCGTCATAGTAGGCGGCGCCGTAGGGGTCCGGTTTGAAGCCCCAGCGTTCGGCATAGCGCTTGACGAAATCCTTGCTGCGGTCGTTGCGGGTTTCGAGCACCACATCGCCAGCGGCGTAGACGTTCTTCAGATCATCGGGCTCGACCAGTTCCAGCGTTGTGGCTGAGAACATCGCGGTCGTGCACAGGAACGGGGTTTCGATGCCCAAAGCGCGGCGCTGCTTCATGATCAGTCCGCCATCACGATTGTAGGTGACGCAGATCACGGCGTCGGCGCCTGAGTTCTTGATGTTAAGAAGCTGAGCCGAAAAGTCGTTGTCGCGCGGCGAGAATGTTTCCTTCGCGACGAAGGACAGATTCCGCTTGGCCAGTTCCGCCTCGAGCAGCTTTGCGGTGCCGGCGCCGTACTCGTCCTGCATGTGGATGATGGCCGGCTTCTTGGCCTTGATGACCTCGTCAATGCCCTTGGCAAGGATTGCCGCCTGCAGGTCGTCAGCAGGCCTGATCCGGAACATCATCGGATTCTTCTTCTCGTGCAGCGCGACAAGCGCACCCGAGTAGAGAACCGGCACGCCGGCCTTGGCGATCTCCTGCTCCTGCGCGAGGATCTGCACCGAAAGGCTGTTCAGGAAGATCAGCGGGGGCTTGGTCTGGCGGACCAGCTTGACCAGCGCGTTCACCGCCGTGCTGTTCGTCGATTGGGTGTCCTCGAAGACGATGTTGATCTTCTTGCCCTTGATGCCGCCCGCAGCGTTGATGTCATCCTGAGCCATGCGCAGCGAGTTGTAGTAATTGATGCCTGTCGCCGCGAAATTCCCCGTAATCGGAACGGTTGCGCCGATCACGATCTCTTCCTGGGCCAATGCAGGCTGGGCAACGAAGCCCAAGAGCGTGGCGGCAAGTCCAAGTATCAAAGATGCCTTGCGAGTCATGTGAAGTCCCCCTTTCGTATCCAACCAGTTTTATTGCCAGTTTTCTTGCTACGTCATTGCTTGCTGGTTCAAACGCCTGACGCCTTTGCTTCAGGCAGCTTGGTGAAGATCCGCAGCGCATTCTCGCGCATCAGCGCGGCCATGGTCTCGGGCCGAAGCTGAAGGGCGTCGATCTCCTGCACCGCGCGTTCGGGATCGATGACGGGCCAGTCAGTGCCGAACAGCACCTTGTGACGGCCATAGGAGTTGAGATAGTGAACCAGCTGCGGTGGCCAGTGCTTGGGCGCGTAGGCGTCAACGCCGATGAAGACGTTGTCGTGCTTCCAGGCCATCGAGATCATTTCGTCAGTCCACGGAACGCCGATGTGGATGCCGAGGATCTTCAGTTCGGGAAAGTCGATCGCGACCTGGTCCAGACAAATCGGACGGCCGACGCTCGGCAGCCGGCGCTCGCGCGAATAAACGAGGTTGTGGCCGACCTGAAGCATGATCGGCACGTCGAGTTCGCAGCACTTGGCGTAGTACGGATACCACTTGGCATGATCCGGCGGCAGACCGAACCAGTGCGGATAGAAATGCGCCCCGACAAAGCCAAGGTCGCGGATGCCGTGCTCGAGATCGCGCAGACCTTGCATGCCGCGCATGGGATCAATGCCTGCAAGCCCTGAAAACCGGGTTGGATGGGCCGAACAGACCTCGGCAACACGTTCATAGGGGATCTCGAACGACCCTTTTATACTAAGGTCGCCGGCACGCACGCCGATGATCAGTGAGCGGTCGATCCCCGCCCGGTCCATCTTTGCGAGATACTTCTCGATCGACACGCCGTTCCTGGCGTCGTCCGACATCCGGATCTGCGATTTGAAGTTGTCATCGATCCCGGTCTGGCCCCCTTTGACCTCCCGTTCGGTGTGCAGGTTGACGACGATGTCGATGGCGCCCAAGTTCAATTTCTCCGTTTGTCCGGACAACTTGACTTGAATGGGATGTGTCGTCAACCTCTTTAGTCGTCAGGCGGCGTGGCCGGTTCTGGCGGCCGCTTTCGCGAACGAGGTGCCACCCGGTGTTCGACATTCCAAGCGTCTTCCTGCCGGACATTATCAGCGGACACGCCCGGCGATGGCCCGAAAAACGCGCGCTTGTTTGCGATGACGCGACCATGACCTGGCGCGAACTGGACATCGCGATCTGCGCCTTCGCGCGCTTCCTTCGCTCGCGCGGCGTCGGCCGAGGCGCACGCGTCGCTGTTCTGGCAGAACCGACGGCAGGCGCCATCGTGGCGCAGTTCGGAGCCTTGCGGGCGGGTGCCGGCGTCGCCTCGCTGTCGGGCATGGTCAGCGGCGACTCGCTGGCGCGCATGATCCGCGACAGTGGCGCCGAAACGCTGATTGTGGACGGTCATTTCTCGCCGGTCATTGCCTCAATCGCCGACCAGTTGCCGGCGGACATGCACCACACAAGGATCGCGATCGGGGATGTCCGCGGCGGCTGGACCGCGTTTGCCGACGCACTGGCGGAGGGAGTCGCGCAATCGGATGCACCCTTTCCGCGTCTCGAGCCGGACGACGACTTCGTTATTCTCTACTCATCCGGAACAACGGGCATACCCAAGGGGATCGTGCTCTCGCATGGCTGCCGCCTGTCCAACTGCTGGCTGCTGGCGGTGGAAAAGCGGTATGACGCGGACGCCATCGTGTTCAGCGCCACCGCGCTCTACTCGAACACGACATGGACCCTGCTGACGCTGGCCTTCTTCGTCGGTGGGACCGCTGTCGCGATGCGGAAGTTCGAGGCCGTTCCGGCGCTGGCGTTGCTGCAGCGCTGGCGCGTGACCCACACAATCCTCGTGCCGGCGGTCTTGCGGATGATTCTGGACTGCGAGGGTGCGGACAGGGCCGACCTCGGCACGATCCGCGCGCTTTGCACGACCGGATCGCAGATGCCGCGCCTCCTGAAGGAGCGGGTGATCGCCAGGTTTCCGTGTGCCTATTTCGAGATTTACGGCTTGACCGAAGGCCTGATCCTCATTCTCAGGCCCGATGAGGTGCTGGCTTATATCGACAGCGTCGGCAAGCCGATGATCGGTAATGACATTCGCATCATCGACGATGCGGGGCGGGTATTGCCTGCCGGCGAGAAGGGCGAGATCGTCGGCTATGGTCCCCTGCTGATGCGCGGCTACAACCGGAGGCCGGATGCGACCGAAGAGGCGATCTGGCGCGAGCCGGAGACCCGGAAGACCTTCCTGCGCTCGGGCGACATCGGGTACTTCGACCGCGATGGCTTCCTGCATCTGGTTGACCGAAAGAAGGACATGCTCGTTTCAGGCGGCTACAACGTCTACCCGGCCGACATCGAACGGGTGATCCTGCAGCATCCTGCGGTGCTGGAGGCGACCGTGATCGGCGTCCCGCATGACAAGTGGGGCGAGACCCCCCTCGCCTATGTGGTGCAGCGACCGGGCGCGCCTGTCATCGAGGCTGCCGACCTTGCCGGATGGATCAATGCCCGCGTCGGCAAGCATGAGCGGGTCTGGCAGGTGCGTTTCCTGGCGTCGCTGCCGCGCAATGCCGGCGGCAAGATCCTGAAGCGGGAACTGCGGGATTCGTTCGGCGCAACCATTCCAGCCAAGGATTGACGATGACTTCAACGCGCAATGGCACCCCACCAGAGTTCACCGACATCCTGTTCGGCGTCAGCGGCGGCGTCGCCACCATCACCATCAACCGACCGCGGATTCACAACGCCGTTCGGGCAAAGACCTGCGAGGAGATGATCGACGCCTTCAATGCCGCCGCATGGGACGATGATATCGGGGTGATCGTGCTGACGGGCGCCGGGGAACGTGCCTTCTGCTCAGGCGGCGACCAGGGTGCGCGCGATGGCGACTATGATGGACGGGGCACGCTCGGGTTGCCGGTCGAGGAACTGCACACGATCATCCGCGATGCGCCGAAACCTGTCATCGCCAAGGTCCGGGGCTGGTGCATTGGCGCCGGCAACGTGTTTGCAACCCTGTGCGACCTGACCATCGCATCGGAGGACTCGACCTTCGGGCAGATCGGTCCGGCGGTCGGGTCCGTCGAGCCCGGCTTCGGCTCGCTGCTTCTGGCCCGGACGATCGGCCAGAAGAGAGCCAAGGAGATGTGGTTCCTGTGCCGTCGCTACACGGCGAGGCAGGCCATGGAGATGGGCCTCGTCAACGCAGTCGTGCCTGCAGAGGACCTTGACGCTGAAGTCGGACGCTGGTGCCAGGATATTCTGCGACTCAGCCCGACCGCCCTCGCCATTGGCAAGCGGGCGTTCAACGCCGAGACAGAGTCGATCCGCGGCATAGCCAACCTCGGCAATCTTGCCGTCAAACTTTACGGGAACACGGCGGAGGCCCATGAGGGGCACAACGCCTATCTGGAGAAACGCCCGCCTCGGTTCCGGAAGGTCTAGGCTGCGTGGTCATTCCCGCGCCGCACCCTACCCTCCAAAAGCTGTGGATAGGCGTGCCGGGACTATGGCGCTCGGTTCATCCGTCGCGCTGGTACTAACGCTCGGCAAACGCGATGTTTAACCGGGATCGACAGAAGCAGATGGCCAATAAACCAGCAGACGCCCGCTATCTCCAGATCGTGAATGTGCTAAAGGCCCGCATTGTCTCGGGCCTCTATCCCGTCGGAACTTTGCTGCCGACCGAAGCCGATTTCTGTGCCGAGTTTGCCGTCAGCCGTTATACCGTGCGCGAAGCCCTCAGGCGACTGATCGCGCTGGGCCTGATTTCACGCAAGCAGGGCGCGGGCACGTTCGTCGAGCGGTCCGAGGCGAAGGAGAGCTACTTCTTCGCGCTCCGGTCCCTGACCGAACTGTTCCAGTACGCGCTCGACACGTCCTTCAAGATTGTTGCCATCGAGGAACTGGTCCTGACATCGGCCCTTGCCGCGGAAGTCGGCGGCAAACGCGGCGAGCGCTGGACGGTCGTGACCGGCCTGCGTTTGCTGACACCCGAAGCGCAGCCCTTCTGCTTCACCAAGTCCTACATTCCGGGCCGATTGTCCTGGCTTGCCCCGGAACTGCCCGGCTGCGTCGGCCCGTTCTACGCGCATATCGAGAAGCGGGCCAATGAGCCGATCCTGACGGCCCAGCAGCACATCAGCGCCAGCCGGGCCTCGCCCGAAGTCGCCAGCGCCCTCGGTATCTCGGAAAGCGACGTGGCGCTGCTGATGATGCGCCGCTACGTCTCCGCGAAGGGCACGGTGGTTGCGTCGTTCAACTGGCACAACGCCGCCGAGTTGTTAGGACAGCGCAGACGACAATCCTAGGTGACGGCCTTCCACGGCCCGCCAATGACGCCGCGCGCGACCAGTTCGCCAAGGCGCGAATCTGACAGACCCAGAATGCCGCCGAGAACCTCGCGATTGTGCTCGCCGAGTTCCGGACCGCAACTGACGACCTTGCCCGGCGTCGCCGACAGCTTGGGCGCGACATTCTGCATCCTGAGTGAGCCGAACTGCTTGTGGGCGACATTGATGATGGCGTCACGCGCCTTGAAGTGGATGTCTTCCAGCATCTCGGGGGCGCGGTAGATGTCGCCGCGCGGCACGCCGTGGCGATCAAGCAGTTCTCCGAGCGTTGCCGCATCGTAGCCCTGTGACCACTCGCCGATCAGCCGGTCAAGCTCGGCCTGAACACTGCCGCGCGCGATATGAGTTGCATAGCGCGGGTCGCTCGCCAGTTCGGGCCGGCCCATGGCCTCCGCAAGCCGCTTGAACACCGTATCCTGGTTGGCGGCGATCAACATCATGCGGCCATCGCTTGTCGGATAGACATTGGACGGCGCGACATTCGGAATGATCGCGCCGGAGCGCTCACGGATGTAACCGGCCTGATCGTATTCCGTGATCAGCGATTCCATGATCGCCAGCACGGCTTCGTAGATGGCGCTGTCCACCACCTGACCGTGACCCGTGCGCTCGCGGTTGTGCAGCGCCATCAGCCCGCCAAGGCAGGCAAAGGTTGCGGCAAGCGTATCGCCGATGGAGATACCCATCCGGCTCGGCGGATTGGACGGATCGCCCACGACATGACGCAAGCCGCCCAGCGCTTCGCCGATTGCTCCATAGCCGGCCTTCTCAGCATAGGGACCCGTCTGGCCANNNNTAGCCGGAAACGCGGATCATGATGATGCGCGGATTGATCTTGACGAGATCGGCATAGCCCAGACCCCACTTCTCCATGGTTCCGGGCCGGAAGTTCTCGACCAGGATGTCGGCATTCCGGACCAGTTGGCGGATCAGGTCCTGACCGTCGGGCTCGCGCGCATTGATCTCGACCGACTTCTTGTTGCGTGCGATGACCGGCCACCACAGGGACTTGCCATGGGCCTTCTCGCGGCCCCAGACGCGCATCGGATCGCCGGCTCCGGGCTGCTCGACCTTGATGACCTCGGCGCCGAAATCTGCCAGCAGCTGACCGCAGAAAGGACCAGCGAGGAGCTGACCCATTTCAATCACCCGGAGATCTGTCAGGGGACCATTCCGGGTCGGATCGCGCGCTTCAGCCATGCAGTGCCCCTATTTGTCCAGACAACATTCCATGTTAATGACGGTCTTGAATTGGGCTGGCAAGCGCTTTTTCGTGCCGGCATCGGGAGCCCCCATGACCGGCATGGCAAAGACCGCAATCGAAATCGTAGAGGTCTCGCCGCGTGACGGGCTGCAGAACGAGCCTGCGTTCATCGCGACCGCCATCAAGCGCGAACTGGTCGAGCGTGCGGTTGCCGCCGGCATCAGCCGCATCGAGACCACAAGTTTCGTCAATCCAAAGCGCGTCCCTCAAATGGCGGATGCCGATGAATTGAGCGCGCAGCTCGCCGGTTTCAAGGGGCTGAGCAGCATCGGCCTGGTGATGAACGCACGCGGGCTGGAGCGCGCCGCCGCCCACTGCAACGAGATTAACTTCGTCGTCGTTGCCAGCGAAACCTTCAACAGGCGCAACCAGGGCGTCTCCATCGATGAAACTCTGGCGCTCTGGCGCGATGTCGCTGAGGCTGCCCGGTCGCAGGGACTGAAGCGCAGCGTGACCATCGGCGCCAGCTTCGGGTGTCCGTTCGAGGGCGAAGTGCATGCTTCGAGCGTGCTCGCAATCGCGGAGCAGGTTCTCGAAGCAGACCCGGACGAGATCGCGTTCGCGGACACGATCGGCTGCGGCGTGCCGGGGCAGGTCCGGGCGTTGCTGGCTGGAGCGCGCCGGCTCGATCCGCGGGTCAAACTGCGCTGCCATTTCCACAACACGCGCAACACCGCCCTGGCCAACGTGCTGGCTGCGGTCGAAGCGGGCGTGAACGCGATCGACGCCAGCATCGGCGGTGTCGGCGGCTGTCCATTCGCGCCCAACGCGACCGGCAATGTGGCATCCGAGGATGTTGTCTACATGCTGGAGCGCATGGGCGTTGCAACAGGGGTTGACCTCGCAGGCCTGATCGCCACCGCGCAGTGGCTTGCGCCGAGCCTGGCAAAGCCGATTCAAAGTGGCCTCGCCAGGGCCGGAGCCTTTCCGCCAGCAGCCGTCGCTGCGTGACGCGTTTTCTCCCGCATGTCCGATGAAGGCAGTCCGATGACGTCAGAAATCCGCCAGACCGTGACGATCGACGGCAGGACGCTGCATCTGCGCCGATTTGGCAGCGGGCCGCCGGTCGTGTTGCTGCACGAGTCGCCCCGCAGTTCGGCCGTGCTGGTTCCGCTTGCGACGAAACTTGCCAGCCGGTTCACCGTCTTCGCGCTTGATTCGCCGGGATACGGAATTTCGGACCCGTTACCGCTGGCGCGACCGACCGTCGAGGATTTTGCCGACGCCATCGCGCAATCCCTGAAGGCCCTCGGTCTGAAGCGGGCCGGTGTCTATGGCACGCATACGGGCGCCTCGATCGCGCTCGCCATGGCCAAGCGCCATCCGGACTTCGTCTGCGGCGCTGTCCTTGATGGCTATCCGGTCTTCACGTCGAGCGAGGCCGATCTGCATGCCTACCACTATCTCCCGCCGTTTGAGGCGGCATGGGACGGCAGCCATGTTGCGAGGCTGTGGTCCCGCGTCCGTGACCAGTACACCTTCTTCCCGTGGTACCAGCCCGGGCGCGATAACCGGCTGAGGCGTGAGCCGCCCGCGCCGCCCCTGCAGACGGCGGTTGTCCGCGACATCCTCGCCGCCGGGCGGCACTACGCCACCGGGTATGAGGCGGCGTTCCGTTCCGATGGCATCGCATCGCTGGCGGCGGTGATGCCGCCGGTCTGCATCATGTGCCGCGAGGACGACCTGCTCTTTCCGCATCTCGACCGGCTACCGTCCCTGCCGGCCTCGATGTCGATCGTAAAGCTCGGGACAGACCGGGGCATCTGGGCGGAACGGGTCGGCGAGGAGTTCGCCATGATGATCAGGAACGCGGACGCTCCCGCGCCGGCGTTCGGGATCGCCGGGCGTCCCACTGGCGCCCTGTGTGCCCTTGACGGGGGGGTGGTCGCGCGATGCTACGACACCGGCGCGCGTGAGCTCGCACCGCTCGTGCTGCTGCATGATCTCCCCGGACGCTCGCGCGACTGGCACCCCGTCGCACTGCGGGAGGCGCAGCGGCGCGTGGTGCTTGCGCTCGATCTGCCCGGAGCGGGTGTTTCGGCTGCAACCTCTGCAAACCCCGACGACGCCGCAGCGCTGGTGCGCCATCTGCTCGCGGCGCTGTCAGCCCATGGCGTCACGGCCTTCGACGTCGGAGGGTGCGGGCTGGGCGCGCTTCTGGCTCTCGACCTCGCGCTTGCCGCCGGCTCAGCCGGGCGCCGCGTGCTGCTGCTGGACCCGCCGCCCCTCGCTCCTGTCGCCGACAAACCGGTCAGGCCGCTACCGGACTGGCATGGTGGCCATCTCCTGGCCGCCTGGTACGAGGCAAGGGACAGCCTGTTGTTTCGCCTTCCAGGAGTCCGCAATGGAGCGGCAGCGCGCGAGGTCGGGCCGGGCCTTGACGTCAAGGCGGTACAGGCGCGGTTCGAAGCGGCTGTCATGGCGGAGGACGGCGGCTTCGCCCTTGCTGGCGCCCTCGCCGCACGGCGGCACAGGCTTGCTGACCACGACCTCTCCGGTTGCCAGGTTGTCCTGCGTTCCGGCGATCCTGACCACCAGAGCCTCGCCGAAACGCTCGGCAAGGCAGGCGCGATGGTCCATGTCAGCCACTATGATCTGCTCGCAGACGCTGCGGTCGCAGCGTTGCGAAGCTGAGAGCGCATATCAGTCGCGATCGCGCGCCCAGCGCTTTTCAAACGCCCAGACCTCTTCGAAACCGATGAGGCGGGAGAACTCGTTGAAGTCGTAGAGCGGAATGTCGGGATTGAGACTGGTTCCGTTTTGCTTGAGCGAGACAAGCGAGCGCGCAACCGCCGCATTGGCGGCGAGTGCCGTCATGCCGGGGAAGATCGCGGCCTGATAGCCGATGTCCTTGAGGTCGCTTGCGGGACGGATCGGCGTCTTTCCGCCGTCAGCCATGTTGGCGATCATCGGCTTGCTGATGCTGCGACAGGCCTCGCGCATTTCCGCTTCGCTGACCAACGCCTCCACAAAGATGATGTCCGCTCCCGCGGATTCATAGGCCTTGGCCCGTTTGATGGCGCCTTCAAAGCCCTCGCTCTGGTGGGCATCCGTGCGGGCGATGATCAGCGTCTCGACTGGATCGCGCCGCGCTTCACAGGCCACCTTGATCTTGTCGACCATGTCGGCCGTCGGAATGCAGCGCTTGAAGGGTGTGTGTCCGCACTTTTTCGGGAACTCCTGATCCTCGATCTGGATCGCCGTTATTCCGGCCTCCTCATAGCCCCTGACCGTGTGATGGACATTGAGCAGGCCGCCATAGCCTGTGTCGGCATCGGCAATGACGCTCGCGTCCATGATGCGCGCCAATGTCGAGACGCGGTCCAGCATCTGGGTGTAGGTAGCGATGCCTGCGTCAGGCAGCCCGTAGCAGGACGCCGTCATCCAGTAGCCGGTGGCATAGACGAAATCGAAGCCGATCTGGTTGGCGATGACCGCTGCCATCATGTCATGGATGCCCGGCGCCACAATGAACTCGCCGTTCTGGAGCGCCGTGCGCAGGCTGCGTTTTGCCATGATGTCAGACTTCCAGGTTCTGCAGATAGGCCAGCACGTCGGCCTCTGACACCACGTCAGCGTACTTGGCGTTCATGTCGAAGAGATTGGCCTCGTGCGGCGCCTTGTGCCGGTCGCCACAGGCTTCCGCCACCACGATCGGAATGAAACCGTGCGAGCAGGTGTCGACACAGGTGGCGCGGATGCAGCCGCTTGTCGTGACGCCGGTGATGATCAGGCTGTCGATGCCCCAGGTGGTCAGCGTCGAGGCCAGCGATGTGCCGAAGAAGGCGCTGGGGTATTGTTTGGAGACGACCAGTTCGTCGTCTTCCGGAACAAGACCCTTCGGCCAGGCGCCCATCGGACTGCCGCACAGGAAGTTCTTCAGCACCTTGGCCTTCTGGTAGAACCGGCCGCCATCCAGAGCCTTCTGGTGATAGACCACATTGGTGAGGATGACCGGCACGCCCTTGGCCCGGGCAGAGGCGCGCACGCGCAGGGCCGAGGCCAGTGCCTCGTCAACACCGGCGTACAGGTCACAGGTCGGATCGAAATAGGCCTCCACGAAATCGACCAGGATCAAGGCCGGCCGTTTGCCGTAGCCAATCCGGTTGTCGTAGGCACGACGGTAATTCTCCAGCAAATCTTCGCTCATGGGGTATCCTTTCCGCCATCCGGCGCAGCGTGTTGTCCTTCGATCTGAACCCAGGGCGCACGGCTCGACCAGCGCGCCTCGAAATCATCGATCGCGCCAGAGTCGTCCGACAGGGTCTGCGCGATCTCGTCAAGGCCTTCCAGCAGCGCCCTGCGCCGGTAGGCGTCGATGTCGAAGGACACGGCGCCCGATGTCCAGCTGACGCGCTGCCGTTCCAGATCAACCGTGACAATGTCTCCCGCCTGCGATGCCTGAAGCAGCGCACGATGGCTGGTTTCGTCCATCCGGATCGCCAGGACTCCGTTCTTGAAGCAGTTCGTGTAGAAGATCTCGCCGAAGCTCGGCGCGATGACGCAGGCGAAGCCGAAATCCGCAAGGGCCCAGACCGCCTGCTCACGGCTGGAGCCTGAACCGAACCTCTGCCCTGCGACCAGGATGCGCGCGGTCTCGAATGGCGGCTGATTGAGGATGAAATCGGGCCGGGGCTTGCCGGCGCGGTCATAGCGCCGTTCGTTGAAGAGGTGCTTGCCGAGCCCGGCCTTATCGAGCAGCAAAAGAAAGCGCGCTGGAAAGATTACGTCGGTGTCGATGTCAGATTCCGGCAGCGGCGCGGCGACACTTTTGACACGTCCGAAGGGGGTCATGACAGAAAGGACCTGACATCGGCGAGGTGCCCGGCGATCGCGGCGGCCGCGGCCATTGCCGGGCTCATCAGGTGTGTCCGCCCGCCCACGCCCTGCCGCCCTTCGAAGTTCCGGTTGGAGGTGGAGGCGCAGCGCTGGCCGGGCGCCAACCTATCCTCGTTCATGGCCACGCACATGGAGCAGCCGGCCTCGCGCCAATCAAAGCCTGCATCGCGGAAAATGCGGTCGAGGCCCTCCGCCTCGGCCTGCATCCGCACTGCGGCGGAGCCCGGCACCACCATGGCCCTGACGCGGGCCGAAACTTTGCGTCCGGCGGCCACACGCGCCGCCGCCCGCAGATCGTCGATCCGGCTGTTGGTACAGGAGCCGATGAAGACTCGGTCGATGCCGATGTCCTCAACCCGCATCCCGGGTTCAAGCGCCATGTAGTCGAGGCTGCGCGCCAGCCGGCCGCGGCGTCCGGCATCCGTCTCGCTGGCCGGATCGGGGATTCGTCCGTTGACGGGCACCGCTTCCGAGGGGTTTGTGCCCCATGTGACGTAGGGCGCGAGTTTACCAAGATCGATGGCGACATCACGATCGAACACGGCATCCGGATCGCTCGGCAATCCGCGCCAGTGATCGAGCGCCCGTTCCCACAGGACGCCCCGCGGCGCCATCCGGCGTCCTTCGAGGTAAGCGAAGGTGCGCTCGTCGGGCGCAACCATGCCGACACGGCTGCCCGCCTCGACCGACATGTTGCACAGCGTCATGCGGGCTTCCATCGGCAGGGCCGGGATCGCGCTGCCGGCATACTCGATGGCATGGCCCGTGCCACCGCCCGTGCCGATACGGCTGATCAACGCCAGACTAACATCCTTGATCGCCACGCCGTCCGGCATGACGCCTTCAAGGCGGACGCGCATGCGCTTCTGGCGGCTCTGGCGCAGGGTCTGCGTCGCCAGCACGTGTTCGCACTCGCTGGCGCCGATGCCGAAGGCGAGCGCACCGAAGGCGCCATGTGTGCAGGTATGGGAATCGCCACAGACCAGCGTCACGCCCGGAAGGGTAAAGCCAAGCTCCGGCCCGATGACGTGGACGATTCCGTGGCGGGGGTCGCTCACAGGAATGTAGGGAACGGCGAAGTCCCGTGCATTGTCCTCAAGACGGCGCAACTGCAGGGCCGCTAGCCCGTCCGGCGCCAGACGCCTTGCCCCGCCGGTCGCGATCGCATGATCCGCGACAGCGATGTTGGCCGCCGACCGGCGCACCTTGCGGCCCGCCTGCCGCAACCCGGCGAAGGCCTGCGGGCTGCTGACTTCCTGGACGAGGTGACGGTCGATGTAGAGCAGGCATGAGCCGTCCGGATAACCCTTCACCGTGTGGTCATCCCACACCTTGTCGTAAAGTGTCCTGCCCATTGCACCTGTCCGATGATCGCCCGGCGCGTTGCGACCGATGCTCATCCTATCGCCGGCCTCTTCGATTTGCAAATGTCTGGACAAATTTTACGGTGACCATGCTGGACGAAGGCTGACCGGACTGCATGAACGCGCCCGAGCCGGTTCGGCAGGGTCATCCCCACCTATCCCTTGTCGTTTGTGCGGCTGGAATCGAGACCGCTTCCGGACACCATCCACTTCAAATTCTCCATTTTTCCATAGGGATCAGAGACATACCGGGCCCCTGCAAGCAGGTATCGAGCAGGTGTTGTGCCTGCCTGGCAGATGGCCTATCGTCGAGTCACCGCATGAATACAGATTGGGACTTGGGCAGCGTGACGGCGACGAAGGTGTGGCGCAACGCCCGGTTGGCGACGATGGCGCCGCGGTCTTCCGGCCTTGGTGTGATCGAAAGCGGTGCCATCGCGACTGACGGTTGGGGCCGGATTGCCTATGTCGGCCCCGATGACGGGCTGCCAGCATTGTTTCGCTCGTCGGACAACATCGATTGCGGCGGTCGATGGATCACGCCGGGTCTAATCGACTGCCATACCCATCTCGTCTATGGCGGCGACCGGGCCGCAGAGTTCGAGATGCGTCTCAACGGGGCGAGCTATGAAGAGATCGCCCGCGCCGGCGGCGGCATCGTCTCGACCGTCAAGGCGACTCGCCTTGCGAGCGACGATGAGCTGTTCGCGAGCGCGGACAGACGCCTGCAGGCACTGATGGCGGAAGGCGTCACAACCATCGAGATCAAATCAGGCTATGGGCTGGATCCGGAAACCGAGTGCCGCCAGCTAAGGACTGCCCGGCGGCTCGGGCGGGAGCGGTCCGTCAGCGTGCGGACGAGTTTTCTGGGCGCACACGCCATACCGCCGGAATTCACGGGCGATCCGGACGGCTACATTGACCTTGTGACCGGCCCGATGCTGTCCGCCGCCCATTCGGAGGGCCTTGCGGATGCCGTCGACATCTTCACGGAGGGCATTGCCTTCAATCTCGATCAGACCCGGCGTGTCTTCGATGCGGCCAAGTCCCTTGGCCTGCCAGTGAAGATCCATGCCGAGCAGCTGTCGAACCTGCAGGGCGCCGCGCTCGCCGCCAGTTACGGCGCGCTCTCCGCCGACCACCTCGAATATCTCGACGAGGCGGGCGCGGAGGCGCTGGCGAAGGCCGGTACGGCCGCCGTCCTGTTGCCCGGCGCGTTCTACTTTATCCGCGAAACGAAGCTGCCGCCGGTTGATCTGCTGCGCAAGGCCGGCGCCCGGATGGCCATCGCGACCGACAGCAATCCGGGCTCGTCGCCGATGACCTCGCTGCTCCTGGCGATGAACATGGCCTGCACCCTGTTTCGTCTCACGCCGGAAGAGACCCTCCTTGGCGTCACGCGCAATGCGGCCGCGGCGCTCGGTTTGTCAGCCGATGCAGGTACGATCGAGGTTGGCAAATGGTGTGACCTTGCAATCTGGGACATCGAGCGCCCTGCCGAACTGAGCTACCGGATCGGCTTCAACCCGCTCTGGCAGCGTGTTTGGAGGGGAGCGTGACGCGATGGTGGCGGGTGACGAAAACGGAACCGGCATGAGAGTCCTTCATCTCACCCCCGGCGAGGCCAAGCTCGGCCTCTGGCGCGCTGTCCACGGCGGAGCGGCGCTCACGCTCGACGCGAACTGCTGGCCGCTGATCGAACAGGGCCACGCCATCTTGCTCCGTGCCGCACGCGGCAATGACGCAGTCTATGGCGTCAATACGGGCTTCGGCAAACTGGCCTCGATCCGCATCCCGGTCGACAAGCTCAGGGAGTTGCAGGTCAACATCGTGCGCTCGCATTGCGCCGGCGTGGGCGATCCGCTGCCCGAGCCGGTCGTCCGGCTGGTGCTTGGCCTGAAAGCTGCCAGCCTCGCGCAGGGTGCGTCCGGCGTGCAATCCGCCACCGTGCGGCTGCTGATCGCCATGCTGAATCGCGGCGTCATGCCGGTCATTCCCGCACAGGGCTCGGTCGGCGCATCGGGCGATCTGGCGCCGCTCGCGCACCTTGCCGCTGTGCTCATCGGCGAGGGCGAGGCTGTGATCGACGGCGTGCGCATGGGCGGCGCCGAGGCGCTGGCCAAGGCCAGCTTTGTGCCTGTCGAGCTTGGCCCAAAGGAAGGTCTTGCGCTGCTCAACGGCACGCAGGTCTCGACCGCGCTCGCGCTCGACGGTCTGTTTGCGATCGAACGCTGCCTCAAGGCCAGCCTTGTCATCGGCGCACTGTCGACCGACGCCATCATGGGCTCGGATACGCCGTTTCACGAGGGCATCCATCGCCTGCGCCGCCAGCCGGGGCAGATCGCAGTGGCCGATGCACTGCGCCAGATGATGGCGGACAGCGTCATCCGGCGCTCGCATCTCAGCGATGATCCGCGGGTGCAGGACCCCTATTCGATCCGCTGCCAGCCGCAGGTGATGGGGGCGGCGCTCGATGTTGTGCGCAGCGCAGCGACCATGCTGCGCGACGAGGCCAACGCCGTCACCGATAATCCGCTGGTGCTGCTGGACAGTGGTGAAATCCTCTCAGGCGGCAATTTCCACGCCGAACCTGTGGCTTTCGCCGCCGACATGCTGGCGCTGGCAGCCACGGAAATCGGCAACATCGCCCAGAGGCGCTGCGCCATGCTGGTCGATCCGGTCCTGTCCGGCCTGCCTGCATTCCTGATCAAGGAGCCAGGCCTCAATTCGGGCTTCATGATCGCCGAGGTCGCCAGCGCGGCCCTCGCCTCCGAAAACCGGCAAAAGGCCGCGCCTGCCGTGATCGACACGATCCCGACCTCAGCCAATCAGGAAGACCATGTTTCCATGGCCACCCATGGTGCACGGCGGCTCGGGCCGATGGCCGAGAACCTCTCGCGCATCATCGGCATCGAGGCGCTAATGGCGGCGCAAGGCGTCGAGTTGCGCCTGCCGCTGACCACCAGCCCGCGCTTGCAGGGAACGCTGGCCCTGATCCGCACCGTCTCGCCGACACTCGACCGCGACCGCATCATCTCCGGCGAGATGGAGGCGGCGGCCGCTCTGGTCCGCGCCGGGCACCTTGGTGCCCTGCATGGCGACGTGCTCGACGGGCTGATGGTGGAATGATGTTTTTCGATTGAGGACCCGCCCATGACCCGCATCGACAACTCCCGCATCATCCGCGCGCCGCGCGGCCTGACCCTCAACGCCAAGAGCTGGGCGACAGAAGCCCCCTTGCGCATGCTGATGAACAACCTCGACCCGGAGGTGGCCGAAAAGCCCGAGGAGCTCGTGGTCTATGGCGGCATCGGCCGCGCGGCGCGCGACTGGGAGAGCTTCGACCGCATCGTGCATGCGCTCAAGAACCTCGAGAGCGACGAGACGCTGCTGGTGCAATCCGGCAAGCCGGTCGGTGTCTTCCGGACCCATTCCGATGCCCCGCGCGTGCTGATCGCCAATTCCAATCTCGTGCCGGGATGGGCCAACTGGGAGCATTTCCACCACCTCGATAAGCTCGGGCTGATGATGTACGGCCAGATGACGGCGGGCTCGTGGATCTACATCGGCACGCAGGGCATCGTGCAGGGCACCTACGAAACCTTCGTCGAGGTCGGGCGGCAGCATTTCGGCGGCTCGCTCAAGGGCAAGTGGATTCTGACCGGCGGGCTTGGCGGCATGGGCGGCGCGCAGCCGCTCGCCGCGACTATGGCGGGCGCCTCGATGATCGCGGTCGAGTGCAAACCATCCTCGATCGAGTTCCGCCTGCGCACGAAGTACCTCGACATAAAAGCTGCGAGCGTTGACGAGGCGCTGGAGATCATCGAGCGCCATCACGAACAGGGCAAGGCGGTGTCCGTCGGCGTGCTCGGCAATGCCGCGGAGGTATTTCCCGACATGGTCCGGCACGGCATCCGGCCGGATGTTGTCACCGACCAGACCTCGGCTCATGACCCGCTGAATGGCTATCTGCCGGCGGGTTGGACGCTCGAGGAATGGGAGGCGCGCAAGGCGACCGACCCGGCGGGCGTGACGCTGGCGGCCAAGCAGTCCATGGCAACCCATGTCCGCGCCATGCTGGATTTCCACCACATGGGTGTGCCGACGCTCGATTACGGCAACAACATCCGCCAGATGGCGAAGGACATGGGCGTGGCCGATGCCTTCAATTTTCCGGGCTTCGTGCCGGCCTATATCCGCCCACTTTTCTGCCGGGGAATCGGGCCGTTCCGCTGGGCGGCGCTTTCCGGTAATTCGGAGGATATCCACCGCACCGACGCCAAGGTGAAGGAGTTGATGCCGCATGATGCGCACCTGCACAACTGGCTCGACATGGCAAAGGAGCGCATCAAGTTCCAGGGCCTGCCCGCACGCATCTGCTGGGTTGGCCTTGGGGACCGTCACCGGCTCGGGCTCGCCTTCAACGAGATGGTGGCGCGCGGGGAGATCGGGCCCGTCGTGATCGGGCGCGACCACCTCGATTCGGGTTCGGTCGCCTCGCCAAACCGCGAGACCGAAGCCATGAAGGATGGCTCGGATGCGGTGTCAGACTGGCCGCTGCTGAACGCTCTGCTCAATACTGCATCCGGCGCGACCTGGGTCTCGCTCCACCACGGAGGCGGCGTCGGCATGGGCTATTCGCAGCACTCGGGCGTTGTCATTCTCGCAGACGGCACGCCGGAGGCGGCGCGGCGGCTCGAAAGGGTGCTGTGGAACGATCCGGGCACCGGCGTGATGCGCCATGCCGATGCCGGCTACGAAACGGCGATCGCCTGCGCGAAGGAGAAGGGGCTGAACCTTCCGGGATTGTGAGGACAGCTGTCCTTGCGAGCGGAGCGTGTCACCACCTCACAGCCAGCCGTTCCAGCCCGTGAAAGTGATAGGTGTCGCGATAGACCGGGCGTGAAGCAAGCCTCAAGCCCGGGAGGCGTTCGAACAGCACCGGCAGCGCCACCTCAAGTTCGAGCCGCGCCAGCGGTGCGCCGATGCAGAAATGGATGCCGGCGCCGAGGCTGACATGGGCATTGCCAGTGCGGGCCGGATCGAATTGGTCGGCCTGTTCGAACCGCGCCGGGTCGCGATTGGCGGCGCCAAGCAGCAGCCCGACCTCCTCGCCCTGTCTGAAGGACAGGCCAAAAGCCTCGCAATCCTCGAGAGCATAGCGCTTGAACAGGTGCAGCGGCGCGTCATAGCGCAGGACCTCCTCCACGAGAGCGTCCGCGCCGCCCGAACGGTCCAGGCGGCAGACGTCCGTCGCATGCTCCAGCAGGGCCTTCACGCCATTGCCGATGGCGTGGACCGTCGCTTCATGGCCCGCGTTGAGCACCTGGATGCAGGTCGAGATCAGTTCATCCTCGCTGAGCCGATCACCTGCGCTTTCCGCCGCGATCAGGGTGCTGATCAGATCATCGGCCGGTCTGCCACGGCGCTCATGCACGTCGATGGCGCGGCTCCGCCTGAACTGGTGCATCGCCACCATCGCGTGGGACCAGTCGAGCAGATCGGGCGCACGTTCCGCCGGCACGCCCAGCAGCTCCGCGATGATGATCACGGGGATCGGCGTGGCGAACGCGTCGAGCAGGTCGACCTCACCCTTGCCAGCGAAGCGGTCGATCAGCTCATGGGCCAACGCGCTGATGCGCGGCCTGAGCCGTTCCACCTGCCGCGAGACGAAGGCGCGGTTGACCAGCGTGCGGATACGGGTATGGTCCGGCGGCTCCAGCGCCAGCAGCGTGTGGCGCTCGACAGCGGCATACGGCTCAAGATGCGGCTCCGGTTCCGGCCAGCCCAGCGCCGCGCGCGTGGTGACATGGAGGATCTGCCGGCCAAAGCGACGATCCTTCAGCAGCGCTGTCACCTCCGCATGGCCGGCAAAGCACCAGTGGCCATACTGCTCCCACCAGAACGCCGTGCCGGCAGCCCGGATCGCCTCATAGGCCGGATAGGGATTCTGCACGAAGACCTGATCACGCGGATCGAGGCCGACGCGGCTGCCTGTGATATGGAAGGTGGGCGGGAGCATATTCGACCGTTGTCGCCGTCAGTGCCATGGACAGCCTTTTGCTGACCATGCCGGTTGCGTTGCGTGTAATCTTTCAGCAACCGGATCGCCGTCACAAGGGCGGTGATGACTTTGGTGGGTGTTTTGGAGCATGATCGGGTATGCACATCAGCCTCCTCACCCCCGCATCCTTTCGCCGCTTTCCCTGGAAAAATGGCGGTGGCGTCACAATCGACATCGCTGAAGACCGCGAACCGGGCTCCGCGCCCGGCGGCTGGGATGGCGTGATCTGGCGGCTGGGGCGCACGACGATCAGCGTGCCGGCCCCGTTCTCCGACCTTTCGGGCTTCGATCGCTGCCAGGTCGTTGTCAGCGGCAGCGGCCTCGTGCTGGATACGCCGGAGGGCGAGGTCGACCTGCGCAAGCCCTTCAGACCGGTCCGCTACCGCGGCGAAGCGCCAATCGCGAGCCGGCTCGAGACCGGACCGGTCGAGGTGGTCAACCTGATCGCCGACCGTCAGTGGGCCGCGATCAGGCTCGATGTCCTGCAGGCGGGCGACCAGCTTGCGCTGACGGCCGACACCGCAGTGATCTACGCGCCAACCGGAGCGTCGCAGATCATGGCAGTCGACCAGCCGTGCACCATCGGCGCCGACCACGCCGTCCGGATCGACACGCCCGCCGGACCGCTGGAATGCAGGTCCGGGCTCATACTGGTGGCCAGTATCAGCCGGCGCGCAACCGCGCGCCAGTAACGCCGATCTCACCAGGTCGCGTTGAGGCCTGCATAGAACGAGCGGCCGGCGGTGCCAAAGTCCTTGACCTCCTCAGAGCGCGCGTTCGTCAGGTTCTCGGTCCGGACATAGAGGTTGAGATTATCGTTGAGCCGATAGCTCACCCGCGCGTCGAGCCGGGCATAGGGTGCCAGCTTCAACCGTTCGTTCCGGCTCGAGAATCGCTCGCCAACCAGAAACAACGTCGGCTCGATCGAGAGATTTGGCATCGGCGTGTAGACCAACGAGAGCTTGCCCTGATGGGCCGGGCGGCGGGCCAGCTTCAGTGTCGTGGTCTCATCGATGGCGTCGAGATAGGTGTAGCTCGTTCGGGCGTTCAGGTAGCCCTCGACCAACACCGCGTCGGCTGCCACCTCAAGCCCCTGCGTGCGGGCGCGCGCCACGTTGACATACTGGCCCAGCGGACCGAACGCTCCGGGAGCGCCGCGGTTGAAGTCAAAGTCGATCAGGTTCTTGATCCGGTTGTGGAACAGCGTCGCCGACAGCGTGAGCCGGCCATTCAGGAGGCTCTGGTCGATGCCGATATCCACCCCGACCGACCCTTCGGGCTTCAGGGCCGGATCGCCGACGCGGGTCGGACCATAGATCGAGAATTGCTGGAACAGCGAAGGCGCTTTCGCGCCCGTGCCCAGCGACGCCCGCAGCTTGGTTCCGCTTTCCGGCATGCGATAGGCGATGGTGGCCCGGCCCGTGAGGAATTCCTTGACCTGCTCGACCTTGTCGAGCCGCCCGCCAAATGACAGGTCCAGCCTGTCCCCAAAGCTGATCGAGTGGAGAACAAAAAGATTGTAGGCCCCGCGCTGATAGCTGGCGCGCTCCGGCGCGTTGAAGGAGTTCTGGCCGGTGACCGTGGCGGAGCGCAGCGTCTCGCGTTCGACCCCGCCCCCGAAGCTCAGCGTGCCAAGAGAGCCGAGGCGCGCAAGGCCAAGATAGTCGGCCCCGTAGCGCTGGCCGCGGTAGACATAGCGGTTGTCCTCGCGGGTCAGGCCAAAGCCGAAATCGTAGCGCTGCACGTCATCGATGCGTCGGTCTGTCTGGTTGCCGAAGACGGTGACCTGATGTCGGAACAGGCCGCCTGACGGATCGATGATCGCCCGGAGATAGCCGTTCAGCAGCTCCGACCGTGTCTTCGACGGCGTGTCGGGCAGATAGCCGGCGCCGGCAAAGGCCGCATCATAGGCGGCATGCGAACGCCCGGCGTAGAGCCCCGTCTCCAGTTCGACGCCCTCGGCGACGCGCCTGGCAAAGCGGGCATTGCCGGCGATGCGGTCATAGCCATCCTTGTCGAACGGGCCGAACTGCGCGAGCCTCGGGATCCGGTTGCCATAGGCGGAGAAGCCCAGAGACCGGACGCCGAGAATGCCAAGGGAATAGGACAGGTCCTGCGTGCCGCCCGACATGCTGGCGCGGGCGCCGATGGTGCCGTAACTGCCCCCTTCCAGCATCACGCTGGCGCGCGGCGCGCCACGACCCTTGCGGGTGATGATGTTGATCACGCCGCCGATGGCGTCAGAACCGTAGATCGCTGACTGCGGCCCGCGCAGGATCTCGATGCGCTCGACATCAGCCATGGCGAGATTGTTGAAGTCGAACTCGCCTGCGCCCGCCGAAGGATCATTGACGCGTATGCCGTCGATCAGCACCAGCGTGTGGCGGCTTTCCGTGCCACGCAACTGGACGTTGCTCAACTGGCCGGCGCCGCCATTCTGCACGACGCTGAGGCCGGGCTCAGCGCGCAGCAGGTCTGCGACAGTCCCGGGCGACGCCTTCTCGATCTCCTCGGTGCGGATCACCGTGATGGCCGAGCCGGAACGCTGGATCGCGAGCGGCTGCCGCGTGGCCGTGACAACCACGGCCAGCGGGCCCACTCCCGGGTCGGGCGGAGCGTCCTGAGCCAGGGCGGTCTGGATGAATTGGATATGGGAAAGGATTGCCGCGCCAAGCGCGGCTGTCAGACGAAGGACAGACATCTGTCTCCAAGCCCCGGCCCACCGCCAGGTTGAGGTTGCACAAGCGTCCGGTCGGTCTCCTGGCTCGCGGGTCATTGCGTCATCCCCGCCTTCCCGGCTGCACGATGCGTGCTGGGCCAGTGGTGCATGTGAAGTGACGCTCGCCGCTTACAGTTGCGGGGGCAGCTGCGGCATTGGCCCCGAAAGGACCGCACCGCATTCCCGTTTCACCTTCCCTTGCGGGTTGGCACCGAAAGCGTCAGTCAAGAAACACTTCGGCGTGCCATTGGCAATCCGTAAAAACCGCTATCTGCAGCTCCGTGCGGCTCGTGCACGGGACCACGGGGTGGCTGGGACCACGGGGCGGCATTGTGCTCAGCCGGAAAAAAGCGGTAGATTCCCTTTGAACCTTTTGAAGGAAAGCGGCGACCCATGTTCGAGCCGGTCAAAGCAGAGATCGCGCCGTGAACCAGCAGCTTGAAGACGGCGAGCTGATCACGCGCATCGCACGGGGCGACCGGCTTGCCATGCAGGTCCTGTTTGCCCGCCACAATGTGCGGGTATTCCGCTTCGTCGTTCGGCTTGTGAAAGACGAGACCGTCGCGGAGGACATGATTGGCGAGGTGTTTCTCGATGTCTGGCGACAAGCCGGGCGTTTTGAGGCGCGTTCGTCGGTTTCGACATGGCTGCTGTCAATTGCCCGCTTCAAGGCGCTTTCGGCGCTGCGAAAGCGACGTGAGGACCAGCTCGACGAGGACATGGCGGGCGAAATCGAGGACGATGCCGACACTCCCGAAGTGGCCTTGCAGAAAGGCGACAAAGGGGCCGCGATCCGCGCGTGTCTGGCCAGATTGACTGCGGAGCATCGCGAGGTGGTCGATCTGGTCTACTACCACGATAAGTTGCTTGACGAGGTCGCGAAGATCACCGGCGTGCCGGAAGCGACCGTGAAGACGAGACTGTTCTATGCCCGCAAGAAGCTCTCCGAGCTGCTTGCAGGCGCCGGAATTGACCGTGGCTGGCCATGAGGCCCGCTTCTGGACACACAAAGGATCGAGACGATGGCACCGCAACCCTTGACCGCAGCAGGCCAGGCTGTCGAAGAGCTTCTGCCCTTCTACGCCACTGGCGCGCTTTCGAAGATCGAAGAGAAGCAGGTTGCCGACGCGCTCGCCGGTGATCCTGAACTGCGCCGCCGCCTGGCGCTGGTCGAGGAGGAACAGACCGAAGTCATCCTGCTGAATGAAGGCATCGCAGGTCCGTCGACCCGGGCTCTTGACAGGCTGATGGCCGCCATCGAGGCGGAACCAAAGAGGGCCTTGGCCGGCGCAGGCTTTGGCGAAAGGCTGGCAGGCTGGCTTCATGCGCTCACCCCACGGCAAGCCGTCTGGGCAACGGCTGCTGCTGCGCTGGTGCTGATGCTGCAGGCGGGCGCCCTGATTGGGCTCATGGTCAACCGGGACAGCGGCGGCACATTCCAGACCGCATCGCAGATCGGCGCCGCCACAGCCCAGGTCGGCACGGCCTTCACGATCATGTTCCAGCCCGACGCCAAGGCATCGGACATCGCAGCGCTGATGGACAGGACCGGGGCCAGGATTGTCGACGGCCCGCGCGCCGGCGGCATCTACCGCATCGTCGTCGGCGGCACAAAACTGGATGACGCCGCCGCCGGCGCGATCGCAGGCCGCCTCAGGGCGGAGTCGGGCCTCGTCAGACTCATTTCACCGGCGCAGAACTGATCTGCCCGGAGCGGCAAGGAGCGGCAGCGATGAAGCGGAACCTGATCCTGTCAGCCTGCGTTGCGGCCTTGCTTGCCGGCCTCGCCGCGCCGGCCCTTTCTTTCCAGCGTGCCGAATTCCAGCGCCAGCGCGAGGAACGGCGCAGGCTGCGCTTTGAGGCCAATGACAGAACACGCGACCTGCCCGATCCTCCACCGCCGCGGCTTAGGCGTGAACTGCGCGTGCGCTTGCTAGAAGACCAGCCGGTTGTGCGCGCGCTGCCACCCCCGCCGCGCACGCCGCGCGTGGTTGCGCCGCCACCTGCGCCGCAAGGACCGTCCGGTGTGGTCATTCCCGTCGCCTCCGAGCAACGCCTCGAGCCCGATCATGTTATCATCCAGGTCTCGGCAGGCCTGACGCCGGCACAGCTCCAGGCCCTGCTGCAAAGCAACGGGCTGGTTCTGGTGGAGAGCCAGCGGGTCGCCTTGCTGAACCTGACCGTCCATCGTGCCCGGATCAGCAACGGGCGCACGCCGCGCCAGGTTCTGCAGGCCCTCGCCCGCGACAGGCGCATCACGCGGGCCCAGCCCAACTTCATCCACAGCCTGCCGCAACCGAGCCTGCGGGCCGCCAGCCTGCAATCCGCCGGGGCAACGGGCGCGAACGGAACGCTGCCGCAATATGCCGTGGCGAAACTGGGTCTGGACGAAGCGCACAGGCTTAGCCGCGGCGAGCGCGTCAAGGTGGCGCTGGTCGATTCCGGGATCGACGTCGCGCATCCGGAACTCAGCAATGTACTGGAGAAATCCTTTGACGCCGGCACCGGTCAGGCACTCGGCCCGGGAAGCGCCGACAGTCACGGCACCGGCATGGCCAGCGCCATCTTTGCCCATGCGCAGCTGGCGGGTGTCGCTCCGGAGGCGAGGCTTCTGGCGGCACGCTCCTTCGGCATCTCGGCCCAGCCCGGGGGCTCCGCCCAGCAGGGCACGAGCTGGTATGTCGCGCGGGGCATCGACTGGTCGGTCGGCGAAGGCGCGCGCGTGCTCAACCTCTCTTTTGCCGGCCCGCGTGATGCGATGGTGTCGGGCATCCTCGCCGCCGCCACGCAGCGCGGCGTGATTGCCGTCGCCGCGGCAGGCAATGCCGGCCCGACCTCGCCGCCGCTGTTTCCGGGCTCCGACGCGAACGTCATCGCCGTGACCGCGACGGATGAGGGCAACCGTGTGTTCGGCATGGCCAACCGCGGGCGCTATATCGCTGTGGCCGCACCCGGCGTCGACGTTCTGGTGGCGCAACCGCAGTCGGGCTACGGCCTGACGACAGGCACATCGGTGGCCACGGCCCACGTGTCAGGCGTTGTGGCGCTGATGCTGGCGCGCGACCCGAGCCTGACGCTTGCACGCGCCCGCGCCATCCTGACAGGCACCGCGCTCGACCTTGGCCAACCCGGGCCGGACAGCGACTTCGGGTCCGGCCTCGTCAACACCTCCGCAGCCCTGGCCCGCGTGCCCCTGTCGCAGGCGGCGCGCTGAGTTGCGCAGCCGGCGGCCTGCCGGCCCGGCATGGTCGGGGTTGCCGGCCCATCCTCGTCCTCCCAAAATCTTCTTCAACCCGCCTTGAACCACCGGACAGGACGCCGCGACCAATGGATATGGAGGCGATAGTCTCCAAACAATCAACCCCAGAGGAGCACGCCATGACCACCCTGTTCTCGAAGAAGACCTTCGCCGCCGCCGCCGTCGCCCTCGCCACGATCGGCGCCGCCTCGACCGCAACCACCACCGCCGCAGAAGCCGGATACTGGAGGAGCAACCCCGGCTGGGCCATCGGCGCCGGCGTGGTCGGAGGCCTTGCCCTCGGCGCGGCCCTCGCCTCCCGACCCACCTACGCCGCCGAACCCATCTATGACGAACCGCAGCCACGCCGCGTCTGCAGCTTCGTCGAGCGCGTCAACAGCTGGGGCGAAGTGATCGGTTCCCGCCGCGTCTGCCGCGTGGTCTACTGACCAGACCCGCTTCCAACGCAGCAAGTAGCCCGCTCCGGCGGGCTTTTCTGTTGCTTGCTGCCATCGACGCATCTCGCACAAGAAAAACAAGAATTTCGTCAACCCGCTTTGAACCGTTTGGCAGGCCGCCGCGACCAATGGCTATGGAGGCGATGATCGCTCTCCAAACAATCAACCCCAGAGGAGCACGCCATGACCACCCTGTTCTCGAAGAAGACCTTCGCCGCCGCCGCCGTCGCCCTCGCCACGATCGGCGCCGCCTCGACCGCAACCACCACCGCCGCAGAAGCCGGATACTGGAG
>JAPLOW010000117.1 GCA_026400555.1 Hyphomicrobiales bacterium | reverse complement strand
TGTCGTCAGGGTGAGGCTCTGTCAGGACGACAAGCGGCTCGTCTATCACGTCGTGACCCTTCATCGCGACGGCCGGGTTGGTCACGTGACGGTTGACGGCAGTTCGGGCAAAGTGGCCAACGTGCGCTGAGACATCCAGCGATTCTCGGTCTTTCGGCGGACACCCTTTTGCGACTTCTCGTGGTCGAAGACGACAAGGATCTGAACCGCCAGATCGTGACCTCGCTTGAGCAGGCGGGCTATGCCGTCGACCGCGCCTTTGACGGAGAGGATGGCGGCTACCTCGGCGAGACCGAGCCTTATGACGCTGTGGTCCTCGATCTTGGCCTGCCGATGGTGGATGGCGTCACTGTGCTGCAGCAATGGCGGCGGGCCGGCAAGACCATGCCGGTCCTGATCCTGACCGCGCGCGACCGCTGGAGCGACAAGGTCGCGGCCTTCGATGCCGGGGCGGACGACTATGTGGTCAAGCCCTTCCATGTCGAGGAACTGCTGGCGCGGCTGCGCGCCTTGCTCCGGCGCGCGGCGGGGCATGCGACCAGTGAGATCACCTGCGGCCCGGTCCGGGTCGATACGCGGGCAAGCCGCGTGCTTGTCGACGGAACGCCGGTCAAGCTGACCTCGCATGAGTACCGTCTTCTCGCTTACCTCATGCATCATCAGGGCCGTGTTGTCTCGCGCGGGGAACTGGTCGAGCATCTCTACGATCAGGACTTCGACCGCGACTCCAATACCATCGAGGTGTTTGTCGGCCGGCTGCGCAAGAAACTCGGGGTCGAGGTGATCCAGACCATCCGCGGCCTCGGCTATGTTCTCGCCGCGCCCGGCACGCGTTGAGGCGGCGCGGGGCAGATGGTCTTCCGGCTGCCCAGACGTCTGCTGCAGCCCTCGCTGTCCGGTCGCCTGATCATCCTGGCGGCCCTGTGGTCGTTCATGATCCTGCTCGTTGCCGGACTTATCCTCTACACCTTGCAGCGGCAGGTCACGGAACGCGGCTTTGACGAGCGGCTCGGGGTCTATGTCAAGGAAATCGTGGCCGATCTGGCTGCGCCGAGCGATGCAGACCGCCAGCAGATCAGCGATCTGGGCGAGCCGCGCTTCGATCTGCCGCTCTCCGGCTGGTACTGGCAGGTCATCCGCACCGACAGCGAAAAGCCGGTCATCCGGGCCTCGCGCTCGCTGATCGGCGGACAACTGCCGAAACTCGAGGATCTGGGCGAGCGGGAGGTCAGGGGCGCCCGCAAAGGCTACATCATCGGCCCGGATGACCGGCGGCTGCGCCAGTTCGAGCGCCGGATCGACGCTGGCGAGGACGGGCGCTACACCATCGCGGTCGCCGCGCCGTCCGACGAAATCCAGGATGACATCCGGGATTTTCGCATTGCGCTGACCATCACGTTTGCGCTCCTTTTTGCAGCGCTCGTGGTCTCGACCCTGCTTCAGGTGCGGATCGGCCTGGCGCCGCTGGCACGGCTCAGGCAATCGGTTGGCGACGTCCGAGTCGGATCGACGACGCGCATCGACGGCGAATACCCGCCAGACCTTCGCCCTCTTGCTGGCGAACTCAACCAGTTGATCGAGACGAACAGGGAGATTCTCGATCGGGCCCGCACCCATGTCGGCAACCTCGCGCATGCACTCAAGACCCCGCTGAGCGTCATCGTCAACGAGGCTGACGCCAACCCCGGGCCGTTGGCAGCCAAGGTCAATGAACAGGCCACGCTGATGCGCGATCAGGTCAACTACTATCTCGACCGCGCCCGCGCTGCGGCCCTGACCGGAACCCTGGGCGGCATTTGCGATGTGGCGCCGTCGCTTGAGGGACTGATCCGCACTTTCGACAAGATCTACCGATCGAAGGCCATCGCGACCTCTGTCAATCTGGACGGCGCAATCCGTTTCCGGGGCGAACGCCAGGACCTGGAGGAGATGCTCGGCAACCTGCTCGACAATGCCTACAAGTGGGCTACGGCCGCAGTGCGCGTCGATGTGGAGCTGATTGAGGAAGCCGGGCGGCCTTTGCTTCGCATCGTCATCGATGATGATGGCCCCGGTCTTCCGGCCACCGGGCGGGCCGAGGTCTTGCGCCGGGGTCGACGGCTGGATGAGTCCAAGCCCGGCTCCGGGCTCGGACTCTCCATCGTCACCGACCTCGCCAAACTCTATGGCGGCTTCCTCACGCTCGATGAAGCCGGGTTCGGCGGACTGCGTGCCGTCCTGACGCTTCCGGCTGTTTGAACTGGCTGATGATGTATGCGAGTGTCAAGCGGAACTGACGACCAACATGAGGGATGCCATGATCCCGGCTTTCAAGGTCGCGCGTGCGGTGCTGGTGGTTGCGTGGCGCGCTGCCTGCGCCTCCGGGGCGGCGCCGGTACCGACCCTTGCCGTACTCCACGGCCCACGCCCCGTCACGGCTTGGCTCGCAGGGGCTGCCGTGTCCGCGCTTGACGAAGGCGATCGCGAACGCGCTTTTGCCGCCCAGATCGCTGCGGCAGAGATCGGCCGCCGCGCATCATGGCGCAGCACCAAAGGCCATTTCGGGTTTGTCGAGCCTGGCCCCGAGCGCGTCACCTCATCGGGCCCCTGCCGCAGCTTTGAGAACACCGTCTACAGTGATGGACGCGCGCAGCGCGGCGGAGGCAATGCCTGCCGCGGCGCTGCCGGCACCTGGGATGTCGTCGGTTGAGTGCGCGTCCGGTGTGTTGCGTCGCGCGTGACGGTTTGTCGCCGCAACGGATGGTGAAGCGGGCCCGTTTTCGCGCTAGAAAGCATCCATGTTGATCTGGGTCATTTTCGCAGCTCTTCTCGGTGCCGCCGTGCTCGTGGCGCTGCTGCCGTTGAGCCGGGGGTCCATGCGTCCGGTCATGAACGCCGATGCCCGGCTGATGTACGAGGCGCAACTGGCGGATATTGGTCAGGACCTGAGCCGAGGTGTCATCTCCGCTGCCGATGGCGAACTTGCCAAGGCTGAGGTGGCCCGCAGGCTGATCCGCGCCGCCAAGGACGGGGATGTCGCCGCCGATGCCGTGGGCGAGGCCACCTACCGCCGCAGGCGCGCCGCATCGGCCATCATCCTGTCGACCATTCCGCTGGTGGCCTTATCGCTTTATGCCGCCAAGGGCTCGCCCCTCCTGCCGGCTAAGCCGCTGGCTGCGCGTCTGTCCGCCGACCCGGCGAACATGGACCTCGCTGTCGCGCTGACGCGGGTCGAGAACCATCTCCAACTCAATCCGTCCGACGGGCGCGGCTGGGAAGTGCTGGCGCCGATTTACCTGCGCACCGGCCGCTTCGATGACGCGGCGCGCGCCTATGCCAATGTAGCGATCCACCTCGGCCCGACAATGGAGCGGCTTGTGGATGTCGGCGAAGCCCGCGTGCTGGCCGCGTCCGGCGTCGTGACAGCCGATGCGCGCGCCGCCTTCGACGAGGCCCGAAAGTTGGCGCCCTTGAACGCGAAGGCCCTCTATTATCTGGCGATCGCCCGCGAACAGGATGGCGACAAGGCGGGAGCCGTTGCGGACCTCAAGTCACTGCTCGCGTCTGCCCCTGCCGACGCCGGCTGGAAGCCGATGGTCGAGGAACGCATCGCGACGATTGAAGGTGCGCCGCAGGTGCCGCAAGGTGGTGAGGCAATCGCCGCGCTGGCCCCGCAGGATCGCATGGCCGCGATCCGCGGTATGGTCGACGGCTTGTCCGTCCGCCTGTCCGAAAGGGGCGGTACGGCTGAAGAATGGGGTCGTCTCGTTCGCGCCCGCACCGTGATGGGTGAACGCAAGCTGGCCGAGGAAGCACTCGCCAAGGCGCGTGCGGCCCTGGCGTCAGATGCGGCGGGCCTGGCCAGCGTCGAAAGCGTTGCGCGCGAGTCAGGCCTTGAGGTGCGGCCATGACCCGAAAACAGCGCCGCCTTGCCATCATCGGATCGTGCGGGTTTGTGCTCGCCATCGCAGCCGCACTCGTGCTCTTTGCCATGCGCGACAGCATCGTGTTCTTCCACGGGCCGTCGGACGTCATCGACAAGTCGATCCAGGCCGGTACGCGCTTCCGTCTTGGCGGGCTGGTCAAGGAGGGATCGGTGGTCCGCGAGGGCCAGACTGTGACCTTCGACGTCACCGACACCAGCAAGCAGGTCCGGGTGACCTACACCGGCATCCTGCCGGACCTGTTCCGCGAGGGGCAGGGCGTCGTCACCGAGGGCGTCCTGCAGGCCGGCGGTCTGTTCAAGGCCGACAGCGTGCTCGCCCGGCATGACGAGAACTACATGCCGCGCGAGGTAGCCGACGCGCTCAAGAAGCAGGGGCACTGGCAGCAGGCCCCCGCCAAACCGCAATCCTGAGGCTCACCCACGATGCTCGTCGAGATTGCCCATTTTTCGCTCGCCCTCGCGCTGGGCCTGTCGCTTGTCCAGATGGTCATTCCGATCTGGGGCGTGCGTCGCAATGACATGGCGCTGGCCCGCGTCGGCGAGCCTGCCGCCGTGGGCGTGTTCCTGCTGCTGTTCTTCGCATTCAGCGTGCTGATGTACGCCTATGCGGTCTCCGACTTCTCGGTCCAGAACGTTGCCGAGAACTCACACTCCGCCAAGCCGTTCATCTACAAGCTGACCGGGACCTGGGGCAATCACGAAGGCTCGATGGTGCTCTGGGTGCTGATCCTGTCGCTGTTCGGCGCTCTCGTGGCACTGGCGCGCAAGTCGCTTCCGGATCGGCTCCGCTCGGGCACGCTGGCAGCGCAGGCGTCGGTCACCGTTGCCTTCCTGCTCTTTATCCTGTTCACCTCGAACCCGTTCAACCGGCTCGATCCGGCTCCGCCGGAGGGCAACGATCTCAACCCGATCCTGCAGGATCTTGGCCTCGCGATCCACCCGCCGCTGCTCTACATCGGCTATGTCGGCTTCTCGATCACCTATGCCTTCGCCATCGCGGCCCTGATCGACGGGCGTATTGACGCCGTCTGGGCCCGCGCGGTTCGTCCCTGGACGCTGGCCGCATGGCTGTTTCTCACCCTCGGCATCGCCATGGGGTCGTACTGGGCCTATTACGAACTGGGCTGGGGCGGCTGGTGGTTCTGGGACCCCGTCGAGAACGCCTCGCTGATGCCCTGGCTGGCCGGGACGGCGCTGATCCATTCCACCATTGTCATGGAGAAGCGCGACTCGCTGAAGGTCTGGACCATACTACTGGCGATTCTCACATTCTCGCTGTCCCTGCTTGGCACCTTCCTGGTGCGTTCCGGCGTATTGACCTCGGTGCATACCTTTGCGACCGATCCGCAGCGCGGCCTGTTCATCCTCATCATCCTGATGGTCTTCATCGGCGGCTCGTTGGCGCTGTTCGCCTGGCGTGCGCCGATGCTCAGGCAAGGCGGGCTGTTCGCCCCGGTTTCACGTGAGGGTACACTGGTGATCAACAACCTGTTCCTGGCGGCGGCCTGCGGCACGGTGTTCATCGGCACCCTTTATCCGCTGGCGCTGGAAGGCCTGACCGGGGCCAAGATTTCCGTCGGACCGCCCTTTTTCAACGCCACCTTCCTGCCACTGGTGATTCCGCTGCTGCTGCTGCTGCCCTTCGGCCAATCCATGGCCTGGAAGCGCGGCGACCTGCTGGGAACTGCTCAGCGACTGGCGACGGCGATCATCATCGGCGTGGTTGCAACCGTGATGATCTTCGCCGTTACCTATGGCGGTCCAGTCGCCGCGCCGCTGGGGATCGGCCTTGGCGTCTTCCTGATCGCCAGCGCGGTGTGGGATCTCGGCGAGCGCATTATCGCGCGCGCCTCTGGCTTTCGCGCCATCCTGTCGCGCGCCGCCGGCTTGCCGCGTTCCGCCTATGGTTCGGCCATGGCCCATGCCGGCGTCGGCATTATGGTGATCGGCATCGCCGCCACCGCCTGGGCAACCGAGGACATCGCGGTGATGAAGCCCGGCGACCGCCTAAGTCGCGGCGGCACCACCATCATCATGCAGCAGATATTCCCGCGCACTGGACCGAACTACCGCGAACTGGTCGGCCGCTTCGCCGTCGAGGTCGACGGAAAGGAGCGCGGCGTGATCGACTCGATGAAGCGCACCTTCATCACACGCAACAACATGCAGACCACCGAAGCCGGTATCCGGTCCTTCGGTCCGAGCCAGCTTTATGTCAGCCTCGGCGAAATTCAGCCCGACGGCACTTCGGTCGGCGTGCGCATGTACACCAAGCCGCTGATCCTGCTGATCTGGATCGGGTCGATCGTCATGGCGTTTGGCGGCGCGCTGTCGATCACCGACCGTCGCTTCCGTGTCGCGGCGCCGGCCAAGCCGCGCGCCAAGGCCGGCGCGGGTGGCCCCCATCCGCAACCGGCGGAGTAGCGCCATGCCGCGCCGCCCCGCCATGGCCATCGCCTTCCTGCTCGGACTTGCACTGCCGGTTCTTGCCGTTACACCGCAGGAGCGACTGCCCGATCCGGCGCAGGAACAGCGTGCCCGCGAGATTTCCGCCGGCCTGCGCTGCCTTGTCTGCCAGAACCAGTCGATCGACGATTCAGAAGCACCGCTGGCGCGCGACCTTCGCGTCCTGGTCAGGGACCGCATCAAGGCCGGCGACACGAACGGTCAGGTCACGGCCTTCGTCGTTGCGCGCTACGGCGACTACGTGCTGCTGAAGCCGCCTTTCGCACTCAACACGCTACTGCTCTGGATCGGCCCCTTCCTGCTGCTGCTCGCCGGCGGCTTCGGCCTTTGGCGCCTGCGCCGGCAGCACGCAGGCGCCTCGCTCGGTGAGACCCTGACCGAAGGGGAGAAGGCGGAACTGGCGCGGATTCTGGGCAAGCAGTGACGGGTGCCGCCATACGCGGTCTCCCAAACCTTACCAACAATTCACCCAATCCCCACGGCGCTGTAAGCCGCGCGGCATCATGATCGTCTCCAGTTCTGGCGAACCCTCTGCCAGATGTTTTGGAGACCGATGATGTCTGACGTCACCCCTGCCTTGGCGCCCCGTTCCGTCCTTCGCCGCGCGGCCTTGCTGGCCAGCGCCGCTGCCCTGTCCGTTGGCCTGCTGTCGGGCCTCGGCATGAACTTCAATGTCGTCCCCGGCCAGGCCATTGCCCAGTCGGTCCGCAGCTTCGCGGGCCCCGTGTCCTTTGCCGATGTCGTTGACCAGGTGAAGCCTGCCGTCGTCTCTGTCCGCGTCAAGTCGCGCGCTGAAGGCGTCAGCCAGAGCAGCGGCCCCGGCATGGACGAACCGCCGCCCGGCCACCCGCTCGAACGCTTCTTCAAGCAGTTTGGCGAGAACGGCGAAGGCCGCTCCCGTGGTCCGGCAGGTCCCGGGGCAAAGCGCAGCGAGCGTCCCGTGCAGATGTCGCAGGGTTCGGGCTTCTTCATCTCTGCCGACGGCTATGTCGTCACCAACAATCACGTGGTCGAGAACGCGATCGAGGTGCAGCTTGTCAGCGATGACGGCAGGACCCTGAACGCCAAGGTCGTGGGTACCGATCCCCGTACCGACCTCGCCCTGCTCAAGGTTACGGACGGCGGGAGTTTCCCCTTCGTGCGGCTCGCCGCAGCCACACCCCGCATCGGCGATTGGGTCCTGGCCGTCGGCAATCCGTTCGGCCTTGGCGGCACAGTGACAGCAGGCATCCTGTCGGCGCGCAACCGCGACATTGGCTCCGGCCCCTATGACGACTACCTGCAGATCGACGCGGCCGTGAACCGTGGCAACTCTGGGGGCCCCACATTCAATGCCGCCGGTGAGGTGATCGGCGTCAACACCGCGATTGTCTCGCCTTCCGGCGGCAGCGTCGGCATTGCCTTCGCGATCCCCGCAGCCACGGTCGAGAGGATCGTGGCGGACCTCAAGGACAAGGGCACGGTCTCGCGTGGCTTCATCGGCGTCCAGATCCAGCCCGTGACGGCCGAGATCGCCGACGCGATCGGGCTCAAGGACCCCAGTGGCGCTTTGGTGGCGGATGCTGCCGCGGATGGACCCGCCGGTAAGGCGGGCGTGCGCCGCGGCGACACGATCATTGCCGTCAACGGCGAGCCGATCAAGGACGCGCGCGACCTGACCCGCCGCATTGCCGGCGTGAAGCCCGGCGACAAGGTCAAGGTCACGCTCTGGCGGGAGGGCCGCGAGCGCGCCATCTCGATCGAGGTTGGCCGCCAGCCGGCGGCCTGACGGGGCGTGGGGGGCAGCCGGCGGGACTTGTCCGTCACCCTAGCCTTGCCGGCGCTCCCCCCGTTTCCCGTGTTGTGTTAGCGAGTGTCATGCGCCTGCTCATCATCGAAGATGATTCTGGTTCCGCCGCTTATCTGGTGAAGGCTTTCCGCGAGGAAGGCCATGTCGCCGATCATGCCGCCGACGGCCTCACCGGCTACGCCATGGCGGAGGGCGGCGGCTACGATGTGCTGGTCGTTGACCGCATGCTGCCGCGCATGGATGGGCTGTCGCTGATCCGCTCCCTGCGCGAGCAGAACGACGCGACGCCGGTGCTGATCCTGTCGGCGCTCGGCCAGGTCGATGACCGTGTGAAGGGCCTGCGGGCTGGCGGCGACGATTACCTGCCCAAGCCCTATGCCTTCTCCGAGCTCCTGGCCCGCGTCGAGGTGCTGTCGCGGCGTCGGGCGGCGGCGGCCAGCGCCGAACAGACCATCTACCGGGTGGCGGATCTCGAACTCGATCGGCTCACGCGCCGCGTTTCGCGCGCCGGCGAGGACATCTTGCTCCAGCCCCGCGAATTCCGCCTGCTCGAATACCTGATGAAGAATGCCGGGCAGGTCGTGACGCGCACCATGCTGCTGGAGAACGTCTGGGATTATCACTTCGATCCGCAGACCAACGTCATCGACGTCCATATCTCGCGCCTGCGCGCCAAGATCGACAAGGGGCAGGCCATGCCGTTGCTGCAGACCGTGCGCGGCGCGGGCTACGCCCTGCGCGCCGAGGCGCGGTAGTTGGCCGTGCCTTCCGACATCTTCGCGCCCTCGCGGCTGTTCCGCTCGACCGCCTTCCGTCTGACGCTGCTCTACATGGGCGTGTTCGCAATCTTTGCGACCGCAGCGCTGGGCTATGTGGCCTGGAACGCCCGTCGGCTGATCGAGGACCAGATCCGCCAGACCATCGACGCCGAAATCACCGGCCTGTCCGAACAGTTCCGGCAGGGCGGCATCCGGCGGCTCGTGCTGGCCATCGAGCAGCGCGCCCGCGGACCCGGCGCCTCGCTCTATCTCGTGACCTCCCCCTTCGGCGAACGGCTTGCAGGCAATGTCGAACAGGTCCCGGTCGGCCTGCTCGACCGGGCCGGTGAAAGCGAAATTCCCTATGCACGCAGCGCCGAAGAGGGGCAGGGCACACGGCCGGCCTTCGCCATCGTCCGCGTCTATGTCCTGCCGGCTGGGTTCCGGGTGCTGGTCGGCCGCGACGCCAGCGAGCGCGACCGCCTGCGTGCGGTGGTCCGGCGCGCCGGCGGCTGGGCGCTCGGCGTCGTGCTTCTGCTCGGCGTCATCGGCGGCTTCGTCATCGCGCGCCGGGTCCTGAAGCGGGTCGACGCCATGAGCGCCACGACCCTCAGCATCATGGCCAGCGACCTCAAGGACCGTTTGCCGGTCTCCGGCAATGGCGACGAACTCGATCGCCTCGCCATCAATCTCAACACCATGCTGGACCGGATCGCGCTCCTGCTCGGCGGCCTCAGGCAGGTCTCCGACAACATCGCCCATGACCTGAAGACGCCGCTGACGCGCCTGCGCAACCGGGCTGACGAGGCCTTGCGGCCCAGCGCCAGCGAGGCGGACATGCGCCGAGCGCTCGAAGGCGTCACCGAGGATGCCGACAACCTCATCCGCGTCTTCAACGCGCTGCTGATGATCGCGCGGCTCGAAGCGGGGCAGGCGCGCGAGACCATGGCCCCGTTCGACGCGACGGCCACCACCGCGAGCGTGGCAGAACTCTACGAGGCGGTGGCCGAGGAGGCGGGCGTTCATCTCGCGTGCCAGATCGAACCCGGCATCACCGCCATCGGCAGCCGGGAGCTGATTGGCCAGGCGCTCTCCAACATGTTGGACAACGCGCTGAAGTACGGGCGTCCTCCGGCGGAGGGGCCATTCGAGGTCACACTGTCCCTGCGCCAGACAGGGCAGGGCGTTGCCTTCACCGTGGCCGATCGCGGCCCGGGCATTCCGCCCGAGCAGCGCGCGCGGGCGCTCGAACGTTTCGGCAGGCTCGACGCCAGCCGTTCGCAGCCGGGCTTTGGCCTCGGCCTGAGCCTCGTCAACGCGATTGCCCACATCCATGGCGGGACGCTGGAACTCACGGACCATGCGCCGGGGCTGGCGGTCGTGCTAACCATTCGTGCCCAGCCCTCAGGAATCGGCCATGCCGGATAGTCAGCACCCGCACGTCATCCTTCCGGAAAGCCTGGCTGCGCGCATCCGCTCGGCCCCTGTGCTGCCGGCGCGCCAGAGCGCGGCGCGGTTGCTGGCCCGCGACCTGCTTGATCGCCTCGATGCCACAACGCATGCGGCTCTGGCGCCAGTTCTGGCTCTGCCCGCAGCAGCTGACCTCGTCGCGGGCGTCATGGGCCATTCGCCATTTCTCGCCGGTATCGTCCGCCGTAATCCGGATTTGCTGGCCGCCTCCCTCTCTGCGGCGCCGGAGGAGAGCTTTGCGGGCTGGCTCGACGCGGCGCGCGGCGCCTGTGCCGCCGCCAGCTCTGCTGATGAAGTCATGACAGCGCTGCGGCTGCTGAAGCGGCAGGGCGCGCTGCTGATCGCACTCGCTGATTGCGGCGGCGTCTGGGATGTGGACAAGGCCGTCAGCGCCATCACCATGCTGGCCGATACCGCGGTGAAGGCGACCATCGACTTCATCCTGCGCAAGGCCGCAGAGCGCGGTGCCTTTGTCCCGTCTGATCCGGCGGAGCCAGGCCTTGCCTCGGGCCTCATCGTGCTGGCGCTCGGCAAGCATGGCGCCAGCGAACTGAACTACTCCTCCGACATCGACATCGTGCTGTTCTACGATCCCGAGATTGCCGAGGCCGCCGGCATTGCAGAGCCGTCGACCTTCTTCGTCAGGCTGGCGCGAGATCTGTCGCGGATCCTGCAGGAGCGCACGCCGGATGGCTACGTCTTCCGCGTCGACCTCCGGCTGAGGCCCGATCCGGCCTCGACGCAGGCCGCCATCTCGACCGGCGCGGCCTATGCCTATTACGAGAGCGTCGGCCAGAACTGGGAACGCGCCGCGATGATCAAGGCGCGCCCGATCGCGGGCGACATCGTACGCGGCTTCAGCTTCCTCGAGGAGCTGAAGCCATTCATCTGGCGCAAGTATTTCGATTTCGCCGCGATCGCCGACATCCACGCGATGAAGCGCCAGATCCAGGCGGTGAAGGGTCACGAAGCCATTGCCATCGCCGGGCATGATGTGAAGCTCGGACGCGGCGGCATCCGCGAGGTCGAATTCTTCGTGCAGACCCAGCAACTGGTTTTCGGCGGCAGGCGGCCGTCCCTGCGCGGCCGCCGCACGCTCGACATGCTGGCGGCGCTGACCGATGAAGGCTGGATCACGGCCGCCGCCCGCGACGAACTTGCCACGGCCTACCGCTTCCTGCGTACCATCGAGCACCGTCTGCAGATGCGGCATGATGAGCAGACGCAGCGCCTTCCGTCCGACCCCGATGATCTGGCCGCCTTCTGCCGCTTTGCCGGTTTTGCCTCTACGGCGAAGTTCACGGCGGCCTTCACGGCCCATGCAAGGCGTGTCGAGGCGCATTATGCGCTGTTGTTCGAGGATGGGCCGTCGCTGGCGGCGGAGGCCGGCACGCTGAGCTTCACCGGCGCGGAGGCCGATCCCGAAACGCTGGCGACCTTGCAGCGCCTCGGCTTCCGCGATGCTGCCCAGGCGGCGGAGATCATCCGCGGCTGGCATTTCGGGCGCCGGTCGGCTGTGACCAGCCCCCGCGCGCGGGAGGCGCTGACCGAATTGACGCCGGCATTGCTCGTGGCCTTCGGACGTTCCGGCGATCCGGACGCGGCCCTGAACACGCTCGACAATGCCTTCGCCCGCCTTCCCGCCGCCGTCGAGCTGTTGTCGATCCTGCTCTCGCATGAGAGCCTGCTGGGTCTCTTCGCGACCATTCTTGGCAGCGCGCCGCGCATGGCGCGACTGGTCTCCACCAATCCGCATGTGCTGGACTGCGTGATCGACCCAGCCTTCGGCCACACCGAGGTCGACAAGACGGTCATCGCAGCGCGCATCCGCGCCAGTGTCGGCGATCCGGCGCCCTCCTTCGAGGATGTGCTCGACCGCCTCCGGGATGCCGCGCGGCAGGAGAACTTCCTGATCGGGGCGCGCCTGCTGTCCGGCATCTATGCGCCGCAGAAGGCAGGGCTGGCCTATGCCAAGGTCGCGGATGGCGTCATCGCGGTCGCACTCGAGGAGGCCAGGCGCGATCTGGTCGGCGCGCATGGCGATGTGGCGGAGTTGCGCGTCGCGGTCCTCGGGCTCGGGCGCCTTGGCACACGCGACCTGACGGCCTCGTCCGATCTCGATCTGGTCGTGATCTACGACGCACCCGACATGGAGGCGCGCAGCGATGGCGCCCGGTCGCTCGATGTGGTGACATGGGGGCAACGCCTCGCCCAGCGCCTCGTGACGGCGCTGACGGTGCCGACCCGGCGCGGCAGTCTCTATGAGGTCGATCTGCGCCTGCGTCCGTCAGGGCGGAAGGGGCCGCTTGCGGTCAGGCTGTCGAGCTTCCGCGAGTATCAGGCCAGCGAGGCCGAACTCTGGGAGCACATGGCGCTGACCAAGACGCGCGCCATCGCCGGGGACCGGGCTCTGTGCGACGCCGTGATCGCCGAGGTGCATCGCGTGCTAGCCCGACCCCGCTCACCGGCAGCGGTGATGAAGCAGGTGCGCGAGATGAGGGCTCTTATTGCCGAGGCAAAGGGCGACGACAACATCTGGGACCTCAAGCTGGTGGCAGGCGGCCTGACCGACATCGATTTTGTCGCCGAGGCCCTCGTTCTGATCCATGCCCATGCCCATCACGGTTTGCTGTCGGGGGACACGGCCGGAATCCTGCGCACGGCCGCGGCTGAAGGGCTGCTGCCACCTGACGACATGCAGACGTTGACCGGCGCGCACCGGCTCATGAATGACGTCATCCACTGGCAAAGGCTCACGGTGGATGGTGATTTCGATCCTTCGAAAGTGCCGCTGCCGGTCACGCGTCTCATCGCCCGGGCGGCGAATGCGCCGGATGCGAGCGTGCTGACGTCCCTGCTCGCCGAGACCCGTCACGCGGTGCGCGCCGTGTTCAGCCGGATGACGCGCTGATCACTGCAAGAGGCTGGGTTCGTTATCCGCCCGCGGCAAACGCACCAGAACCAGCGTGCCGACGCCGACCTCGGAGCGGACCTTCAGGCTGCCGCCATGCAGTTCGCACAGCGAGCGTGCGATGGCGAGGCCAAGCCCCGAGCCCTTGTGTGAACGGGCGGTCTCGCCACCCTCAACCTGCTCGAAGGGACGACCGATCCGCGGCAGGATCGTAGCCGGAATACCGATGCCGTTGTCGGCGATGAAGATGTGCAGCATAGGTCCGGCCGGACGCGCACGCACCGAAACCGAACCGCCGACCGGCGTGAACTTGGCCGAGTTCTGCAGGATGTTACCGAGGATCTGCTTCAGCGCGGCGGCGTCGGCCATGGCCAGGATGTCGTCCGCCACGTCGAATTCAACGGCAATGTCCTTGCCTTCGAAGGACGGCTTGGTTGCCGCGATGACATCCGCCATCAGCGGCGCCACCGAAAGGGGCTGTGGCACGATGCGGACCTTGCCGGTTTCGATGCGCGACATGTCGAGAATGTCATCAACGATCGACAGGAGTTGCTCGCCGCTCTGTTTGATGTCCGCGCAATAGGTCATGTGACGCTCGCAGCCGAGGCTGCCGAACATGCCGCTCTGCATCACGTCCGAAAATCCGATGATCGCGTTGAGCGGCGTGCGCAGGTCGTGGCTCATGTTGGCGAGGAATTCGCTCTTGGCCTTGCTCGCAATTTCGGCTGCAGCTTTTTGCTCAAGGTAGCGTTCGGCCAGATCGGTCAGTTGCTGGGCCTGCGCCTCCATCTGCCGGCGCGAGGCCTTCAGGTCGGCCACGGTGCCGAGCAGGCGGCGCTCGCTGTCCATCAGCTTGTGTTCGTGTTCCTTGATGATGGTGATGTCGGTGCCGATGGAGACCGAGCCGCCATCCTTCGTGCGTCGTTCGCTGATCTGCAGCCAGCGCCCGTCGGCAAGCTTGACCTCGCTGAGCCGCGAGCGGTTCTCGAGGCTGGTGTGGCGCAGGATGTCTTCGGCAATGACCGGTGGCGTCGCATGCCGCATGACGTCGTCATAATGCATCCCGCGGCGCACGGTGTTCTCGGGCAACTGGTGCAGCTTCTGGAATCGCGAATTGCAGGTCACCAGCCTTTTTTCGGCATCCCACAGCACGAACGCCTCGGGAATGGTCTCGATCGAATCCCACAGCCTGAGTTCGGCACTGGCCGATTCAGCCGCGATGGTGCGCTCCTGGGTGATGTCGACCGCGATGCCGACCAGATGCTTGCTGCCGGTGGCCTGATCGAACAGGATTTCGGCGCGGGCGCGCAGCCAGAGCCAGTTCCCTTCGGCATCCCGGATGCGGAAATCATGGGACACGTCCTTGCGCGCGCCGGCGGAGAGCAGTTGCGCCACCTCGTAGAGGTCGGCGTCGTCGGGGTGGACAAGGCGGTTGACCTCGCCGAACGAGAGCATCTCGCTGACCCGGGCATAGCCCAGCATGGCGTACATCGAATCCGACCAGTAGATCACACCGCGGCCGAGGTCCCAGTCCCACAATCCGCAACGTCCGCTGTTCAGCGCGGCGTCGATACGCTGGCGCACGCGCTCGCAGTCGAGATCGGCGGCGCGGGCCCTGCCGGTCTGCATCAGGAAGGCGACGGTCAGGACGCTAAGCACCAGGACCGCCGACCCTAGCAGCATGACGACGAAATTGCTGCGCGAGCCGCTGCCCTGCAGTGCCGCGTCCACGGGCTGGATCAGGGCGACCTGCCCGAGCGGCGCCGGCAGGTTCCTGACCGTGGCGATGACATGGCCACCGGGCAGCGGGACGACGATGACACCCGCCTTGTCGGCGAAGGTGGTGAGGGGTTGGGACGGGCCCAGGAGGTCGAGCAACGTGGTCTGTCCCGGCAGGGCGGGCGGTTGGCTCGCGACGATGGCGCCGCTGGCATCCGTCACTGCGATCCGCCGCGACTGGCTCAGTGTGAGCTGGTGCAGCGCGCGCACCTGCTGTGCGGGGTCGGCGCCCGGCGTGAAGGCGCCAGGCTGAGCCGCGATGTCGCGCGCCACGAGCGAGGCGATCACATCGATGTCATTGATGGCGTCCTCCAGAGTCTCGCGGCTGCTGGCGGAATGGAACAGCGCACCGGCGATGCCGAGCAAGAGGGCAAAGACGGCGACCAGGAGCGGGATGGCGAGCTTGAGCCAAGGCTCGGCGCGGTGCAACGCCAGATGCAGCGGGTGGGACATCGACCGGGCCACGCCCAGAATCGTGCCCAGACGCGCCAGATCGCTGGCTGCGTTGACACGCGCCATGTCGTCCCCCTCCGTGGTGGATTGCTTGTTGTTTCAGTACTGCCGGAAGATCGTGTGACGTCTCCCGAATCACCGTCACTATGAATCCTCGGGAATCTTCCTGTCTAGACCCTAAGTGAGTCCCTGTCGGAAAATACAACCAGAGCGGGCAACGAGGTGAGCTGCGAATCCTATGCGCGCAAGCTCTTGTTAACCGTTGTGGCGAAGGCGTCGGGGGATGCGGCCTCAGGCCAGCGAGCGCTCGCAGATGTCGGTGACATCCCGCGACAGGCCGGGCATCGCGGCGACGCGGCGCATTGCCGTTTCCGCCTGGGTTCTTCGCCCGGTTTCGAGAGAACGCCAGGTGCGGAAGGCTGACATCAGGCGCGAGGCGACCTGTGGGTTGACCGCGTCAATAGCCACAACCAGATCGGCGATGAAGTCGTAGGCCGCCCCATCGGGGCGATGAAACTCGCTCGGGTTCCCGTGCGCGAAGGTTGAAAGCAGGGCGTAGACCCGGTTCGGCGTGCGCAGCGAGAATTTCCGGTGCGCCAGCAGCGACTTGACGCGGGCCAGGGTCGGCCGCCCCGGCATGGCGGCCTGCAGGGCGAACCATTTGTCCAGAACCAGCGGGTCGTCTTCATACGCGGCTTCGAACGCGGCAAGCGCGGCTTCAAAGGCTGGCCCCGGCGCAAGGCTGAGGGCGGAGAGAGCCGCCAGCTTGTCTGTCATGTTGGTTGCCGCGGCGAACTGCTCCGACGCTCGTTGGATCGGGCCCGGCTGCTGGCCCCGGCACAGATAAGCCAGGCAGATGTTGCGCAAGGCGCGTGCGCCGGCGCTGGCCGCGTCCGGACGATAGGGTCCATGGTCGGCGAGGGCGTCGTGGTGCTGTTCCAGTGCCGGCGCCAATGCCTGGCCGATCCGTGCGCCGAGCGCGGTGATCGCGCCGAGAATGGCATCCGGGTCGACGTCCTGGCCAAGGTCGCGCGCAATGTCGCTGGCGGATGGCATGGCGATCAGCTGGGCGACATAGGCACCTTGGGACGGTGTCGCCAGCGCGCTGCCGATCGCATCAGTGAGCACATCCGAGAAGGTCGCCGCCGCGCCGCGCCGGAGAGCACCGACCGCCGCGATCAACTCGCTCGTCATGACGCTGCGCAGCGCCTGCCAGCGATTGAAAGGATCGCTGTCGACGCGCGCAAGCCGGAGCAGAGCCTCCGACCCCAGATTGGTCTGGATATTGACTGGCGCCGAAAAGCCGCGCAGCAGGGACGGGACGGGCGCTTCCTCCACATCATGGAAGGTTACACGTCCCGCCGCCTTGTCGAGGATCAGCACGTCGTCGGCGAGCCGGAAGTCGCCGCTGGACCTGAGCGGCAGGTCGCCGGCAGCCCCGACAAGGCCGAGCCTCAGCGGGATCAGCATTGGCTCCTTGCTGTCCTGCCCGGGCGTGGGCGGCGTCGATTGCGCCAGATCAAGCGTATAGGTCTTGCTATCGCTGTTCCAGCGGCCGGAGGCCACGACCTGCGGTGTGCCAGCCTGCTCATACCAGCGCGCGAAGTGGCCAAGATCGAGCCCGGATGTCTCGGCGAAGCAGGCGAGAAAGTCCTCCATCGTCGCCGCCATCCCGTCGCAACGATCAAAATACAACGTCATGCCGCGGGCAAAGGCGTTCTCTCCGACCAGCACCTTCAGCATGCGGATCAGCTCCGCGCCCTTTTCGTAGACCGTCGCTGTGTAGAAGTTGTTGATTTCCTTGTAGGCGCGCGGGCGGACATTGTGCGCCAGCGGGCCGGAATCCTCGACAAATTGCGCGAGTCTGAGCCTGACCACATCGGCGATGCGCTTGACCGGGCGCGACCGTTCGTCGGCGGTGAACTCCTGGTCGCGATAGACCGTCAGGCCCTCTTTCAGGCAGAGCTGGAACCAGTCGCGGCAGGTGATGCGGTTGCCGGTCCAGTTGTGGAAATACTCATGCGCGCTGATGCCTTCGATGTTGGCATAGTCGCCATCGGTGGCGCTGTCGGGCGAGGCCAGAACATACTTGTCGTTGAAAATGTTGAGGCCCTTGTTCTCCATCGCCCCCATGTTGAAGTCCGACACGGCGACGACGTTGAACACGTCGAGATCATATTCACGTCCGAATGCCGTTTCGTCCCAGTGCATGGAGCGTTTGATCGCATCCATGGCGTAGACAGCGCGGGGCTCCTTGCCCTTCTCGACATAGACGCCGAGCTCGACCTTGCGCCCGCCCATGGTGATGAAACCGTCAAGGACGACACCCAGATCGCCGGCCACCAGCGCGAACAGGTAGGCCGGTTTCGGCCAAGGGTCATGCCAGACGGCGAAATGGCGGTCGGTTCCGGGCACATCGCCGGAGGCCAGCCGGTTGCCGTTGGAGAGCAGGACCGGTGTCTCGGCCTTCGCGCCTTCGAGCCGCACAGTGTAGACCGACAGAACATCTGGCCGGTCGAGGAAGTAGCTGATCCGGCGGAAGCCGTCCGCCTCGCACTGGGTGCAGTAGACGCTGTTCGAGCGGTAAAGGCCCATCAGCTTGCTGTTGGCCGTGGGGTTGGTCCGCGTCTCGATGGTGAGTGTGAAGGGCTTGTGTGGCGGTGCGTGCAGCACCAGCGATTGCGGCGTGACGGTGTAGTCAGCCGCATCAAGGCCCACGCCGTTGAGCAGGATCGAGGACAGCGACAGCTCGTCGCCATCCAGCGCAAGGGCAGCGCCCGGCGTGCCGGCCGGGTTCGGCCTGAGCGCGTAGAGCGCGCGGACCACGGTGCTGGTTGGATCAAGATTGATGTCGAGATGAACGGTGTCGATCAGGAAATCGGAGGCCCGATAATCCTCCAGCCTGATCATGGATGTGTCGTCTGTGCTCATGGTGGCAAACAGTCACGTTCATGAAGCGGTTGCAAGGCGGTGCCGTCTCTTCGCACAGGATTGTGCAACGGTTGATGCCGCTCGCCGGCGGAACGGTTGCGTGCGCCCGTCAGGCCCACGCCAGCGGCTCGGCGTGCCCGACGACCCGGGCGACGTCGTCGCGGCTCTGGCGCAACCGGCGCTCGATCTCGTCGACAGCCGCGTGGACGGCGGCGACATCGAGCCCGGCATCGGCGCGGCAATGGAAGTTCACGATCAGCCCGGCTTCGGTCCGGCGCACGCGCACGCTGTGCACATCGTGGATGATGCTGCCTTCGGCCGCTGCTGAAGCCAGCGTGGCAGCAACACCGGCGACGGTGTCCGGGGACGCATTGTGTCCGTCGCGCGCCGCCATCACCAGCGGCTCTACATGGGTTTCCACCTCCGTGTCCGCTCCGAAATCAGCCCGGATGTCCGCTTCAAGCCGCGTCGCCAGCTCATGGGCCGCACCGACGGTCATGGTGGAATCAACCTCCATATCGAGGCTGATGCAGGTCCGGCTCCCCAGTTGCTGCAAGGTGAAGTGGTGGATCGGCACCCTGAGCTTGGCGGCGATCATCATCACCCGCTCCAGCGCGTTTTCGTCATCGGTCTGGACCGGATTGGCGGTCACGGTGATCTCGGCATGGGGGGCGGCCACGGCAAGTGCGCCGGCCAGCACCTGCTTGATCTCGGCCACCTGTTCGAGCGGCAGGGTGCGCGACACCTTGACGCCGATCTCGCCATGCGTGCGCCCGCCGCCGGGCCTGAGCCTGAGCCACTCGACCGAAGCCACGCCCGGCACCTTCAAGGCAGCTTCTTCGAGCCGTTCGCGCATGCCTTTGGGCGCGGTGTCGACCAGCGTTCCGATGGTGCGCATCGCCAGCTTCGTCGCCGCGCTGATGATGAACAGCGACACGCCAAGCGCCGCCACCGTGTCGCCATGCTTGAAGCCGGCCAGCACCATCACCAGCCCGAACAGCGTCAGCACGGTCGAGACCAGATCGGAGGCGAAGTGCAGCGCATCCGCCGCCAGCGCTTCGGAGAATGTCGCCTTGGCGATCAGGTGCAGTGTCCGCCAACGCGTCGCGTCGATCAGGATCGCCACCACCAGTACGCCAATCACGATGGGCGTGACCTCGATCGTGGGATGCGCGCCACTCCACAGCCGCGTGCCGGCCTCCCAGGCCACCGCCCCGGCGAGGGCAAAGAGAAGGGCGCATTCGGCCAGTGCGGCCACCGACTCGATCTTGCCATGGCCATAGTGATGCTCTTCATCCGCCGGCTTGTCTGCCGCGCGGATGGCGAACCATGTGGTCAGGGTCGCGGCGATGTCGATCAGCCCGTGCGCGGCCTCGGAGAGCAGCGCGAGCGAGCCCGAGAGGTAGGCCGCCAGCGCCTTGCCGAGCGTCAGCACGATGCTGGCGATCACCGACACCATGGCCGCGCGCTCCTTCAGCCTCGCGACTCGGGCCTGCGGTGTTTCGCTGTCAATCGGTTGTGTCATGCACCACTGAGTGTTGGTCCTGCACGATTGGCGCAGGGCTTGGCCTTGAAATCGTACCCCCACTGGGCCGATCTTGAGGATAACGTCAACCAGACAGATCAACACCGGAGCATTGGCATGGAATTTCTGCACACGATGGCGCGCGTCGGCAATCTCGATGCGGCCCTGGATTTCTACGTCAACAAGCTCGGCCTCGTCGAAATGCGGCGCATCGATCGGCCCGAAGGCAAGTATACGCTGGTCTTCCTCGCCGCCCCCGGCGATGCCGAACGAGCGAAGGAGACAAAGGCGCCACTGGTCGAGCTGACCTTCAACTGGGATGAGCACGACTACACCGGCGGGCGCAATTTCGGCCATCTCGCCTTCCGCGTCGATGATATCTACCAGACCTGCGAC
>JAPLOW010000008.1 GCA_026400555.1 Hyphomicrobiales bacterium | reverse complement strand
GGCGATGCATGGCGTCGTCGGACCGGCCAGCACATCGACCTGATGGCGCTCGAAGAAGCCGGCCGCCGCCTGCGCCACGGCCTCTGACAGCAGCAGCGCCCTGACCACGTCGGCACCGCTGAACGCCATTCCAGCACGGAACTGTGCGGCCAGATCAGGATGGATCGCGTCAGGATTGCTGTTGAATGCGGCGCCGTGGATGGCCGCAAGGCCCGCATGCTGGATCGGGCTGAGTCCGGTTTCCGCCGCACCCGCAGGCCAGACCGGGTCCAGCCGGATGGTCCGCCAACCCTCACCGGTCAACCGCGTGAAGACGGCTTCGACCGCATCGCGGACGACGCCGTCGACCGGCACGTCGAGGCCCCATTTCGGCGTCAGCGCAACGCGGATGGCGTGGGCGTCGAACGCAGCGGCAGGCTCGATTGCCGCTGCGTGCGGGTCGCGCCGGTCGGGACCGGCCATCACCTCGAAAGCCGCCGCGGCGTCAGCGACCGAGCGGGCGATCGGGCAGATGCATGAGGTGCCGAAGAACGGCTCCTCGAAACCCGGACCATAGGGAATGGCGCCCCCTGACGGCTTGAAGCCGACAAGCCCGGTATGGGCCGGCGGCCGGCGGCTCGATCCGCCCGCATCGGTCCCGATCGCCAGCGGAACCATCCCGGCGGCCACCGCCGCGACAGGGCCGCCGGAAGACCCGCCCGGTGTCCGCCCGGGGTTCAACGGGTTGCGGGTCGTCCCGTGCAGAAGATTGCGCGTCTGTCCCGAGCAGGCAAACTCAGAGGTGTTGCTGATGCCGACGATCACTGCGCCGGCTGCGATCAACCGGGCTACGGCGATGGCATCCTCCGGCGCCACGAAGTCCCGGAACAGGATCGAGCCCTGGGTGATCGGTGTGTCCTTGACCCAGATATTGTCCTTGATCGTGACAGGCACGCCGGCCAGCGGCAGCCATTCGCCCGCCGCTATCCGCCGGTCGATTGATTCCGCCCGGCGCAACGCGTCAGCGCGGTCAACATGCACGAACGCGTTGATGGGCCCGTCCAGCGCCGCTATCCGGGAAAGGGCATCGTGAGCGTATGCAAGCGCGGTCGTGCGCCCTGCATTGACCGCCGCGGCGATCTCACCGAGCGCAGGCCAGTCAGGGAAGACGGGGCGCGGCGTGTCCAGCCTGGGCTCGTCGAGCCATGAGCGTTTTGGGTTTGGCATGCCGCAAAGTCCTCGAACGCCCATCAGGCTTGCATCTACCTTGGATGGACGTTCGCGCGCCCACAAGCCCCAACGACGAGGGCGGTGGTGTTGCTTAGAAAACCAGCGGTCTCTGCTCAAACAAAGCCCTTGCATCGACTGGAGCGGTCGTGACAGTCTTAGCGCCATGCCAAGCATGGGACATGGGCTGATCGGGTGGCGCGCGCGCAAGGCGAAGCGTGGCTGCCGGTCGCGTCGTGCCTGGGCTGGCCGCTCGCGCTCCTGCCGGGCCCATGTGGCGCTGATAGCGTCCTCACAGCGAACGCTGATCTGACAGCGCGGCCTGCGCGATGCGGGCCGCCGGGCGCGTGGACCCTGACGGGTGACGCTGCCACCCTTGCCCCCAAGAGGCCTCGACATCTGCGGTGCATCCTGCTTCAGCGCGCCTGTATCGCACCCGCTCCCATCGATCTTTCCGGCTTTCATGCCAATACAGAAGGATAGCGCCATGCCAAACGGACTTGACCGCCGCAATCTGTTGACGACCGCCGCCAGTGCCGGACTGACGCTCGCCATGCCTTCTGTCGTCAGGGCGCAAGCGGCGCGCGAACTGGTGATCGTGACGTATCCCGGACGCTTGTCGGAACCGCACCGCTGGCTCGGAGATCAGATGGAGCGCAGACATCCCGGGTTGAAAGTCCGCCTTGTTCCATCGGACAGCCAGGACATCGTCGCCCAGATCAAGGCCTCCCAGGGCTTCTCCCCCTTCGACGCGATGCCCAATGACGAGCCGCCGCATATCACGGCAGTCAGCGAGGGCTACATCGCCCGTCGCAGCGATGCGCCACTCAAGAATTTGGGCAGCGTTTTCCCCGATCTTCTGGCGAAGTCGCAGGGCTTCGGCGTGCCGGCGACCTACTCGCTGATCGGCATCGCCTACAACAGCCAGATGGTGCCAAACCCGCCGACAAGCTGGACCGATCTCTGGCGCCCGGATCTGCGCGGCAAGGTCGGCATCGCGCGCACATCATCCAATCTCGGGCTTGCCACGCTGGCCATTGCGGCGAAGAGCTTCGGCGGCTCCGAGAGCGCCCTTGATGTCGGCTGGGACAAGCTCCGGGAGCTTCAGCCCAAGGCGGCGCGCTCTCCCGCGATCCTGACCCAGATGCTCGAACGCGAGGAGATCGCGATCGCCCCGCTGTGGAACAACAACACCGCGGCCGCCGCGGACAAGGGCCTGCCCATCAAGTTCATGATGCCGGCCCCCGGCGCGATCGCCATCATCTCGTTCTTCGCCGCGATGGCGAAGACGCAGCACCCTGATCTGGTCAACGAGTGGCTCGATGGCATCCTGTCGCCGGAGTACCAGGCCCGCGCGGCTGGCGCTCCCTACTTCTTTGGCCCGACCGTTCGCGGCGTCACGGTGCCGGACGCCGCCAAGCCCTACACCCCGTCCACGCCCGCCGAGGTCCTTGCCTTGCAGACCATCGACTGGCCGAAGATCGCTCCGCAGCGCGGGGCGCTTGTCGAACGGTTTGACCGCACCTTTGCCATCTGAAACCCATTGCCACGGAGAACGTCCATGTCCCTTCGACTGAGCCGGCGCTCGATCCTTGCCGGAGCCGGTGCGACCCTTGCCGCGCCCTCGATCCTCCACGCCCAGGCTGCCCGCGAACTGGTCATCGTGTCATTCGCCGGCCAGTTGCAGGAGCCGCATCAATGGCTGGCCCGCCGCATGGAGGCCCGACATCCGGGGCTGCGCATCAGGCTCGTGCCGAGCGAGAGCCAGGACATCGTGGCCGCCATCAAGGCCGCGCAGGGCTTCTCACCCTTCGACGCCATGCCGAACGGTGAACCACCGCATCTGATCGCGCAGCGCGACGGCTATATCCAGAAGCTTGACGCTGCGAAGGTACCGAACGCGGCCAATGTCGTGCCGGAGCTGATGGCGAAATCGGCCGGCTTCGGCGTACCGGCAAGCTATTCGCTGATCGGCATCGCCTACAACGAGAAGATGCTGAAGACGGCGCCGAAGTCATGGGCGGATCTGTGGAACCCCGAGTACCGCGGCAAGGTCGCCATCCCGCGCGCTTCGTCGAATCTGGGATTGGGCGTGCTCGTGATCGCCGCCCGCATCTTCGGCGGCTCGGAAGACCATCTCGATCCGGGCTGGGCCAAGCTCCAGGAGCTCAAGCCGCAGGTCGGCCGTTCGCCGACCGCTCTCCTGCAGATGCTGGAACGCGAGGAGATCGCCATCGCGCCGATCTGGAACAACGACGCCGCCGGCGCCGCCGCCAAGGGCCTGCCGATCAAGTTCATCCAGCCCGATCCCGGCCCGGTCGCCATCATCTCGTTCATGTCGGCTGTCACCAACACGCGACAGCCCGATCTGGTGAACGAGTGGATGAACGACATCCTGTCGGCCGAATACCAGCAGTTCGCCGCGAACGCGCCCTACTTCTTCGGCCCGACTGTCCGGGGCGTCACGGTTCCGGATGCCGCGAAGGCTTACACCCCGTCCAGCCCGCAGGAGGTCGCCAAGCTGCAGACGGTGGATTGGGGCAAGATCGCGCCCAATCGCGGCAAGATCGTCGAGCAGTTCGACCGCGTCTTCGCACTGTGAGCACCATGACCGGTCCTGCCGGCCAGCTTCGGCCGATGCTGGCTGACATCGTGCGGCAGCCGGACGTCCTCCTCGGCCTTGCTGCCCGAGCCGAGGCGATCGCCGCTCTGGGACGCGAGCATGTGCGCCCGCGCTCCGGCGGACGCATCCTCGTCAGCGGCTGCGGCGACGGCCTGTTCGCGGCCGAGGCAGCAGCCGGTTTCGCCGCCTCGATCGGGCTTGACTGGCGGCCCATCGGGGCGCTCGACCTCGTTCTGTCGGCTGAGCGGCTGCGACCCAGCGACTGCGTCATCTGCATCTCCATGTCCGGCAATGTCGACCGTACTGTCGAGGCGGCCCGCGCAGTCCACGCCGCGCGCGTCCCGTTGCTGGCGCTCGTCAATGGCGGAGGCGGCCGGCTCGGCGAGATCGCTGCGGACAAGCTCTCCCTCGATCTGCCTGACATTGCGCCCTTCCTGTGTGGAACGGCCAGTTACACGGCGACGGTCGCGGCTCTCATGTTGCTGGCCGCCGGCGCATGCGAGGCAGCCATACCTGACCTGACCAGCGTCGCAGAAGCCCAACGCCGCACGATCCTGACCTGCAGCGACAGCATCAAGGCCATGATCGGGACCATTCCCACCGGGGTGCGGCTTGTGTCCGCCGGGGCCGATTCAGGCACGGCGCGCTACGGGGCCGCGAAGTTTGTCGAACTCACCCGGACGCCGGCCTGGTCGGCTGACCTTGAGGAGTTCGCGCACAGCCAGTACTGGTCGATGCCGACCACCGATCTTGTCGTGGCGATTGCCTCCGAGCCGCGGCTCGGCGACTATGCCGAAGCCTCCTGCACCGCGCTGGGGAAGCTGCCGGTCAGCACGCTGGCGATCGACACGGCGGCAAGCCCCGTTCCTTCCGCAGCATACAGGGTCACGCTGCCCGATCTCGCGCCCGGACTATCGCCGATCGTCACCGCCGTTCCGCTCCAGTTTCTGGCCTATCATCTGGCGCTGGCCACAGGTTTCGACCCCAACCGGCGCCTGCATCTGAAAGACGACACCCGGCGTTTCGCCGTGAGCCGCGAGCTGACGCGGCGCTCGCTTCTGGGGACCGGGCAGTGACACCACGCGTCCATGTCATGGGCTATCTGTCGATCGACACGATCAGCACGGCCGGGCAGGTCCTGCGCGAAGTCCCGGGCGGGGCGGCGCTTTATGCCGCGCTCGGCGCGCGTGCGGCCGGCGGCAAGGTCTGCATCACGGCCTGCGTCGGCGAGGATTACCCGGCCGCATGGCGCGACAGGATGGCGGCGCTGGACATTGATGTCTCCGGTATCAGGTTGAAAGGCGGACCGACGCGCCGTGCCCGGCTGGCGCATCTGCCTGATGGGGTCCGTCTCTCCGCCCATCATGACGAGATGGACTGGTGGGAGCGCACCGATAGCCTTGCCCCCGACGTGGACGCTGCTCCGGATGTGGACTACCTCATTCTCGCGCCGATGCCGCCGGGAATGGCCTTTCGCGCCGCGCGCGCAGCGACCTGCCCCGTCATCGCCGACACGAGCGCGGCCTTCGCCAGACGGGATCCCGGGGCTGTGATGTCCCTGGTGACGCAACTGGCCTGCTTTGCGCCCAGCCTTGAGGAAAGTCGCATCCTCCTGCCCGGCCTTCCCGACAATTCGGCGCTTCGCTACCTTGCCGCCAGCGGTCCGGATGTGGTGCAGAAACGCGGCGCGGCGGGAATGGCGGTGTGCGCGTCGGAACAGGGCCTTGTCCGGCTGGTGCGTGCGCCTGCCGTCGCCGAGGTTGATCCGACCGGGGCCGGCGACGCAACCGTCGGCGCGCTGGCGGTCGGCCTCGCCAACGGGTTGTCGCTGCGCCGGGCCGCGGAGCAGGCGGCCGAGATCGGCGCCAGAACTGTCACTGACCATGGCCCGGCTGCTCTGGGTCTCACCTGGCATCGGGCATCCTGCGGGTCGGCCTCATGACGCACATTCACCTTGAGGCCATCGAAAAGAGCTACGGCCAGACGAAAGTCCTGAATGACTGCTCCCTTGAGGTCGCGCGCGGCGAAGTGATGACACTGCTCGGGCCATCGGGCTGCGGCAAGACCACGCTTTTGCGGACGTTGGCCGGCTTTGTCCGGCAGGACCACGGCCGCGTCGTGGTCGGAGGCGTGGAAATCTCGCATCTCGACCCGAACCGGCGCAGTGTCGGCTATGTGTTCCAGAATTATGCGCTTTTTCCCCATCTCAGCGTCGCCGACAATGTCGCCTATGGCCTGAAGGTCAGGCGGCGGCCGGCAGGAGAGATCCGGGAGCGCGTCGCCAAAGCGCTGCAACTGGTCGCCCTTGACGGCCTGGGCGCGCGCTATCCGGCGCAATTGTCCGGGGGCCAGCAGCAGCGCGTGGCCATCGCCCGCGTGCTGGTGCTGGAGCCCGAGGTGCTGCTGCTGGACGAGCCCTTCAACGCGCTCGACGCCAAGCTCCGGTTGACCATGCAGATCGAGTTGCGCAAGCTCATCGATCGGGTCGGCATCACCTCGATCTTCGTGACGCACGACCAGAGCGAGGCGATGATGCTGTCGGACAAGGTCGCGGTGATGCGCGCCGGCCGGATCGAGCAGGTCGCCGCGCCACTCGAGATCTACGACCGGCCCGTCAACGACTATGTCGCCTCCTTCATCGGGCGCGCCAATGTCCTGTCGGTCGAGGTCCGCGATGGGGTTGTCGCTTCCGCCCCCGAGGTCGTTACCAACAGGGCTGATGGTCCCGCCAGACTGATCGTCCGGCCCGAGAACCTGGCGATCGCCGGAGCAGATGCGTGCTGGAGCGGCCGCATCCTGTTCGCCTCGGCGCAAGGCCCGTCGATCGAATACGAGGTCGAGGCCGGGTTGCCCGAACCGCTGCGGCTGGTGGTCCCGCGGCAGGCGGGCGAGGCCGCCTTGCCGGCCGGGTCCGCCGTCGGTGTCCGCATTGTCGATCCGGGGGCCTGCATCGTGATCGGCGGTGGCTCCGGTGTCTGATCGCGCCCTGCCGGACCGGGCGGTCATGCACCCTGTGGTGAGGCGGGTGCTGCATGGCGGCGGCTTCTGGCCCGCCTTCCCCGCCGTCGCCTTTCTGGTCGTGTTCCTGGTCCTGCCGATGCTGACGTTGCTGGCCTTTGGGTTTGTGACGATCGAGCGGGGCCGCATCGTCGGCGACACGTTCACCTTGCAGCATCTGCACAGCGCGCTCGGCGACCAACTGATCTGGCGGCTGGCCTGGCGCAGTTTCTATGTGGCGGTGATCTCCACCGTCCTGGCGCTGGTCCTGGCCTATCCGGTTGCCTACCTGTTCAGCCAGACCGGTGGCATCTGGCGCACGCTGATCCTGATCGCCGTCATTTCGCCGCTGCTGACCAGCGCCCTGGTCCGCACCTATGCCTGGCTGGTGATCCTTGGCGGCCGCCGCGGTCTGCTCAACCAGACCTTGCTTCAACTCGGCCTGATCGATCAGCCGCTGCGCCTGCTCAACACCGATTGGGCTGTCATCATCGGCATGACGCAGATCCACCTGCCCTTCATGATCCTGCCCTTGCTGGCGGTACTGTCAGGCCGCGACCGCCGGCTTGAGGAAGCCGCCCGCAATCTTGGCGCAGGGCGTGTCCGCACCTTTTTCACGGTCGTTGTCCCGATGAGCGTGCCGGCGATCTTCGCGGGGCTGGCCCTGGTCTTCGCCGTCTCCTACACGAACTTCATCGTGCCGCAGTTGCTCGGCGGCGGCAGCTATTCGACTCTCGCGGTGCAGGTCTACGAACAGACCGTGGTCGTTCTGGACTGGACGCGCGGGGCAGTTCTGGCCACGATCCTGCTTACGAGCTGCTTCGTTTTCGTCTACCTCATCGTCGCGGGCGGCAGCCGGTTGAGCCGCTGGTCGGAGATCCGCACATGACCACCACCGGATCAGGCCCTGGACCGGCGCCATCCACGCGCTGGCTGGATGCGGCTGGCGCAGCGGTGTTCGCGCTGGTCGCGGGCTTTGCGCTGCTGCTGCTGGTGGCGCCGAGCCTGATCGTGATCGCCGTTTCCTTCGAGCCGCGCGCCTACATCTCGTTCCCGCCTTCCGGCTTCAGCCTCAAATGGTATTGGGCGGTCTTCGAAAACCGGCAGCTGACCGACAGCGTGCAGGTGAGCCTGATGGTCGCGC
>JAPLOW010000089.1 GCA_026400555.1 Hyphomicrobiales bacterium | reverse complement strand
TTCCTGGTCTTGAACCGCTCCGAAAAGGAGTGGACGATGGGGCCGCGTGAATGGGTCATGGCAAAGGCCCAATTCGCCGTCATCTTCGGCGAGCGCTTCACAAGGGCCATGGCGGCCTGATGTTCAACCCGCCGCCCAAACACGGAATTCCTGATAGTCCCAATCTCTGCTGAAACTCGAACCGCTCTCTGGTTCGCGCCACCGGTCGCACTCGGAAAATGCCCACTTGAGTGCCCAGAATTGCTCGGAATTCCATCCCTCGAAGCGCTCGAAATTCTCTGCCTTTAGCTCTCTCTGGGCGAGGGGCATTTGCCTAAACCCCGGAAATCGCCAGCCTTCTCTACCAAAACCGGAAAACCATCGGTTTTCTTGAGAGTGGCTGGTGCTGCGAGAGAGGATTGAACTCTGGCTGGTGCTGCGAGAGAGGATTGAACTCTCGACCTCACCATTACCAATGGTGTGCTCTACCACTGAGCTACCGCAGCGCCGAACGGGGTTGATCGAACGCAAGAGACACGCAAACAACCGTCAGCAGCGGCTGGATAGACGATGGGGGTTACCAAATCAACCCATCATCTCCAGCTTGTCCCGGCCGGCAGTGCGGCAAGGCCAAGATGGCTCGCGACACGTTGGCCGATGTCGGCGAAGCTGCCCCGCTTGCCGACGGCCCGGCCGGCGATGCCGGGCCCGAAGCCAAGGATCGGCACATGCTCACGGGTGTGGTCGGTGCCCGGCCAGCTCGGATCATTGCCATGATCGGCCGTGATGATGATGAGATCGCCGGGCTTGAGCACCGCCTGCAGCTCCGGCAGCCGCCGGTCGAAGGCTTCCAGCGCCGCCGCATAGCCCGGCACGTCGCGGCGGTGGCCACATTCGGTGTCGAAGTCCACGAGGTTGACGAAGGCAAAGCCGCCAACGGGCATCTCCCGCATGCTCTCGACCGCCATCGTGAAATGCGTATCGTTGCTGACGGCCTTGCGCTCGGTCTGTGTGTTGCGATGGGCGAAGATGTCGCCGATCTTTCCGATGGTGACGATGGCGCGACCGGCCTCATGGGCCCGGTCGAGGATTGTGGCATTGGGCGGGGCGACCGCGAAGTCCTTGCGGTTGGGGGTCCGCTGGAACCCTGTCCCCGGCGAGCCGATGAAGGGCCGCGCGATGACGCGTCCGATGTTGAGTGGATCGACCAGGATCCGCACGGTCTTGCACAGCTCATAGAGGCGCTTCAGACCGAAGGTGGCTTCATGGGCGGCGATCTGCAGCACGCTGTCGACGGAGGTGTAGCAGATCGGCATGCCCGACCGCATGTGCTCGGCGGCGAGTTCGTCGATGATCGCCATGCCGGACGCGTGACAGTTGCCCAGAATGCCGGGCAGCTTGCACTCGCGGATGATGCCGGCCACGAGATCGGGCGGAAAGCTGTTGTCCCTGTCGCGGAAGTAACCCCATTTGAACGGCACCGGGCAGCCGGCGATCTCCCAATGGCCGGAGGGGGTATCCTTGCCCTGGCTGAGCTCAACGGCGCAGCCATACTCCCCCGTCGGGTCGGCTGGCATCGGCACGCCAGCCAGCGGTTGGCCGGTCGAAGCAAGATGCGCGCCGCTGAGGCCGAGCGCCGCCATGTTGGGCACATGGAGCGGTCCCGCGCGCAGGCCCGCCCGATCGGCTTTGCCTGTCGCGCAGTGCTCGGCGATGTGTCCAAGCGTGTTCGCGCCCGCGTCGCCATAGTCCGCTGCATCGGCGGACGCGCCGCAGCCAACCGAATCGAGCACGATAATCATCGCGCGGGGCATCCGCTACTCCCGCACCGCGTGCGCAGCCCCGTGCGCGTCCAGATTGAAGGCTGCTGCAAACAGGGCCTTGGTATAGTCTGTCTGCGGGGCGGCAAAGATGGCTTCACCTTCGCCCTCTTCGACGACCTTGCCGTTCTGCATCACCAGCACGCGGTGCGAGAGCGCGCGCACCACCTTGAGGTCATGGCTGATGAACATGTAGGCGAGCCCGCGCCTGTCCTGCAGGTCGCGCAGCAGGTCGACGATCTGCGCCTGCACTGACATGTCGAGCGCCGAGGTCGGCTCGTCCAGCACCACAAAACCTGGGTTGAGCGCCATGGCGCGAGCGATGGCGATGCGCTGGCGCTGACCGCCTGAAAACTCATGCGGATAGCGGTCCATGGCGGCGGGGTCGAGCCCGACATCGATCAGGGCACGGGCCACAACGGCCCGGCGTTCGTTGTAGGAGAGGCCCTTGTCCTGCACCAGCAGGCCTTCCTCGACGATGCCGGCAACGGACAGGCGAGGGGACAGTGAGCCATAAGGGTCCTGGAAGACGACCTGCATGGCGCGGCGCTTTGGGCGCATCGCCGCGGATTTGAGCCCGTTGATGTTCTCGCCCAGGAACACGATCGGTCCTTCGGAGGAGATCAGGCGCAGGATGGCAAGGCCGAGCGTGGTTTTGCCGGAGCCGGATTCCCCAACCACGCCGACTGTCTCACCTTCGCGGATGGTGATCGAGACGCCGTCGACCGCCTTCACATGGCCGACCGTGGAGCGCAGGAAACCCTTCTTGATCGGGAACCAGATTTTCAGCGGGCCGGCTTCGAGAATGGTCTTCGCATCCGGCGGAATCGGCCTCGGCTTGCCCTTTGGCTCCGCCGCCAGCAGGCGCTGTGTGTAGGCATGCTGCGGCGCGTCAAACACCTCGGCGATCTTGCCCTGCTCGACGATTCTGCCCTGCAGCATCACGCAGACTCGGGTTGCGATGCGGCGCACAATGCCAAGGTCATGGGTGATAAACAGCATCGCCATGCCGAGCCGCTGCTGCAGCTCCTTGAGCAGCTTGAGGATTTGCGCCTGGACGGTGACATCGAGCGCCGTGGTCGGCTCATCCGCGATCAGCAGCTTCGGCTCGTTGGCCAGCGCCATGGCGATCATCACGCGCTGGCGCTGTCCGCCGGAGAGTTGGTGCGGATAGGCGTCGAGCCGCTCTGCCGCGTTGCGGATGCCCACGAGATCGAGCAGTTCCAGCGTGCGCTTGCGGGCAGTCTCGCCGGTTAGTCCCTTGTGCAGGGCCAGAATCTCGCCGATCTGCTTCTCGATGGTGTGCAGCGGGTTGAGCGAGGTCATCGGCTCCTGGAACACCATGGTGATGTCATTGCCGCGCACCTGCCTGAGTTTGTCCTCGCTGGCGCTGAGCAAGTCCCGGCCCATGAACATCACGCGGCCTGACGGGTGCGAGGCGGGCGGATATTGCAGCAGCTTGAGGATCGACAGGGCGGTGACGGACTTGCCGGAACCCGACTCGCCCACCAGCGCCAGCGTCTCGCCAGGCTGGAGGGTGAATGACACGTCATCGACCGCGAGGGTCTGCTGGCCGCCCTGTGAGAAGGCGACGGAGAGGTTTTCGACGTAGAGCAGGGGGGAGGTCACGCGAACGTCTTCCTCGGGTCAAACGCATCGCGCACCGCCTCGCCGATGAACACCAAGAGCGACAGCATTAGCGAGATCACGAGGAACCCCGCGAGGCCAAGCCAGGGCGCTTGCAGGTTGTTTTTGCCCTGCGCCAGCAATTCGCCCAGCGAGGGTGAGCCTGGGGGCAGGCCGAAGCCAAGAAAATCGAGTGAAGTCAGCGTTGTGATCGAGCCGTTGAGCACGAAGGGCATGAAGGTCAGCGTCGCCACCATGGCGTTGGGCAACAGATGCTTGACCATGATCTTTGAGCTGGAGAGGCCGAGTGCGCGGGCGGCGCGGACATATTCGAAATTGCGCGCCCGCAGGAATTCGGCACGCACCACGCCGACCAGCGCCACCCATGAGAACAGCAAGAGGATGCCGAGCAGCACCCAGAAGCTCGGCGTGATCACTGATGAGATGATGATCAGCAGATAGAGCGAGGGGATCGAGGTCCAGATTTCGATCACGCGTTGGAAGATCAGGTCCGTCCAGCCGCCGAAATAGCCCTGCACCGCGCCGGCCGCGATGCCGATGACGGATGAGATGATCGCCAGCGTCAGGCCGAACAGCACCGAGAGCCGGAAGCCATAGATCAGCCGCGCCACCACATCACGGCCCTGGTCATCGGTGCCGAGCCAGTTCCACTCGATGTCGTGGCAGGTGCTGCCGCCCACTTTCTGCGCCTGCGCCTTGCATTGCTCGTCCTTCAATAGCCACGTCGGGGGGGCAGGAGCCGGCACCGGCAGGTCGAGATTGTGGGTGGAATAGCTGAAGCGGATGAGCGGCCAGATGGCGAAACCGTTGGCGGCGATTTCCTTCTGGATGACCGGGTCACGGTAGTCGGTGCGCGCGAGGAAGCCGCCGAACTTCTCTTCGGGATAGTCGACGGCGATCGGCACAAGGAATTCGCCCTTGTAGCTGACAAAAATCGGCCGGTCGTTGGCGATCAGTTCGGCGAACAGGCACAGCACGAACAGCGCCATGAAGATCACGAGCGACCAGAAGCCGCGCCTGTTGGCGGTGAAGTTCGACAGCCGGCGCTGGTTGATCGGCGTCAGGAAGGGGCGCTTCGGCGGCGGCGGTACGACATCCGGGCGGGCAATGGCAGCGTCCAACGTCACGTCTCCCGCGTCTCGAAATCGATGCGCGGATCGATCCAAGTATACATGAGATCGGAGATAAGGTGCACCACGAGGCCGACGAGCGAGAAGATGAACAGGGTGGCGAACACCACCGGATAATCACGGTTGACGATGGCCTCGAAGGACAGAAGACCCAGCCCATCGAGAGAGAAAATGGTCTCGATCAGCAGCGAGCCGGTGAACAGCGCGCCGACAAAAGCGCCGGGAAAGCCTGCCACGATGATCATCATCGCGTTGCGGAAGACGTGCCCATACAGGACTCCGGTCTCGCTCAGCCCCTTCATACGGGCGGTCAGCACATACTGCTTGCGGATTTCATCGAGGAACGAGTTCTTGGTCAGCAGCGTCTTGGTGGCAAAGATCCCGAGCGCCATTGCCGTCACCGGCAGCGTGATGTGCCAGAGATAGTCGAGGATCTGGCGGTGCCAGGGCATGTCCTTCCAGCCGTCGGAGGTCAGCCCGCGCAGCGGAAACACTTGCCAGAACGAGCCGCCTGCAAACAGCACGATCAGCAGGATGGCGAACAGGAAACCCGGAATGGCGTAGCCGAGAATGACCAGCCCCGAAGTCCAGACATCGAATTTCGAGCCGTCAGAAACGGCCTTCCTGATACCAAGCGGGATCGATACGGCATAGCCGATGATCAGGATCCACAGCCCGAGCGAGATCGAGACCGGCAGCTTTTCCTTGATCAGCTGCAGCACGGGCGCGTCGCGGAAATAGCTCTTGCCGAAGTTGAAGGTGGAATAATCGACCAGCATCTTGAAGAAGCGCTCATGGGCCGGCTTGTCGAAGCCGAACTGCTTTTCGAGCTCCTTGATGAATTGCGGGTCGAGCCCCTGCGCGCCTCGATAGGCCGAGGTGACATCCCCGCCCGTGCCGCTGCCGGCCTGGGGCGCGCCACCCGCGACATCGCCGCCCCCGCCGAGCCGGCTCGATGTGCCCGCGTCCTGCCCCTGTAACTGCGCGATCATGCGCTCGACCGGCCCGCCGGGCGCGAACTGCACCAGCACAAACGAGATCAGCATGATTCCGAACAGCGTCGGGATCATCAAAAGCACGCGGCGGGCGATGTAGGCCAACATGCCTCAGGCTCTCCCGATCCGACGGGCTTTTTCCGGATTGAACCACCATGTCGAAGGTGCGCCCTCGCCGAATTTCGGCTGGACTTCGGGCCGCTCATACATGTCCCAGTAGGCCAGCCAGACCGTCGGCGCATGCCACATCGGGATCCAGTAGCGCCCGGCCCGAAACACGCGGTCGAGCGCCCGGCAGGCCACGACCACCTCCTTGTAGGAGGTCGCATTGGCGATCACGGTCAGCAACGCGTCGATCGCGGGGTCGGCGATCCCGGCATAGTTGCGCGAACCGGGCGTCTTCGCCGCCTCCGAACCCATAACGATGCGCAGGGTGTCGCCCGGGATCTGCGAGCCGCCGAGGGCCAAGCTGACCATATCGAACTCAAAGCCGTTGGTCCGGTTCTGGTACTGGGCCGGGTCGACCGTGCGCAGCCGCCCCTCGATGCCGAGCCGCTTCAGGTTGGCAATGAAGGGCTGCGTGTGCGGGTGCAGCGCGGGGTTGGAATCAAGGAATTCGATCTCGAACGGCTTTCCGTCGGGCAGGCGCATGATGGCGCCGTCGCGCTTGCAGCCGGCCGCCAGCAGAAGCTCGTTGGCGCGCCTCAGGAGAGCCCTGTCATTGCCCGAACCATCTGAGACGGGCGGCACCCATGGCGCGGCGAAGACCTCCGGATCCAGCGTCGCGCGGAACGGCTCAAGCAGCGCCAGTTCCTCCGGCGAGGGCAGCCCTTCCGCCTTCTTGTCGGAGCGTTCGAAGTACGAGGTGGTCCGGGCGCGCAGCCCGAACATGATGTTCTTGTTGGTCCACTCGAAATCGAAGCAGATCGCGATGGCTTCCCGCACCCGCTTGTCCTTGAACATCTCGCGGCGGGTGTTGAAGTACCAGCCCTGCGCCGCCGTCGTGCCGGTACGCGGCAGCTCCTCGCGCTTGACCCTGCCGTCGCGAAGGGCCGGGAAGTCGTAGCCCGTTGCCCACTGCCGTGCGGTGTATTCTTCCTGGAATGTGATGGAGCCGGCCTTGAAGGCCTCGAATGCGACGTTGCGGTCGCGGTAATACTCATAGCGGATGCGGTCGAAATTGTTGAGCCCGACGCTGACCGGCAGGTCCTTGCCCCAGTAGTCGGCGACCCGCTCATACTCCATAAAGCGGCCTTGCTCGAAACGCCCCATCCGGTAGGCGCTGGAGCCCAGGATCGGCTCAAGGATCGCAGCTTCGAAATCGCGCCCGTCCCAGAATTTCTTGGAGAACACATTGAGCGAGCCGACGAGCAGGTGCAGGTCGCGGCTCTTCTTCGGCGTGAGCCTGACGGTGACCGTATGCCGGTCATCGGCTGTCACGCTTTCAAGCTCGCGCAGCAACAGGCGATAGGAGGAATGGCCTTTCGTCTTGATGATGTTCATCGAGAAGGCGATATCCTCCGCCGTCAGCGGCGAGCCGTCATGGAAGCGGGCCTGCTCGCGCAGCTTGAAGCGATAGGTCAGTTTGTCAGGCGCGATCAGGATCGACTTGGCCAGCAGCCCATAGGCGGTCAGCGGCTCATCCGCATGGCTGGTCACGAGGCTGTCGAAGATGAGTTCGGTGCCGCCCACACCGTCGCCCTTGTCGACGAAGGAGTTGAGGGTGTTGAAGGTATCGAAGCTCTGGTTGCCGCCGCCGCTCCTGAGCTGGATCGTGACAAAGCCGCCCTTGGGAGCAGCAGGATTGACGTAGGCGAAGTGCTTGAAGTCCGCCGGAAGACCAAGCTCGCCGAAGGTCGATAGACCATGGGTCTCGGTCCAGCCGGTCTCGGCAAAAGCCGGGTTGATCAGCACAGGCGAAGCAATCGCAGGCAGGGCAAGTGTGGCCGCTGTTCCCTTCAGCGCCTCGCGCCGTGTCCATCGTGCCATGCGCCGCCTCCTGTCGTGGTCCGGTTGCCGCTGCGTCTGATTCGCCTGAACAATATGTCGCGATCCGCGCGCGTTGCCAGCCATCTTGACGCCGCAACTGAAAAAGCCGGGCGTCCGGCCCGGCCTTTGTGGATCACGATGCCGCGGGAGCCGGCCTGCGACTCACTTGAGCGAGGCCAGATAGGCAACGATGTCGGCGCGCTGGTCGGGGCGCGCAATGCCCGCAAAGCCCATCGTGGTGCCGGCCAGATAGGCCTTCGGGTTCTTCAGGAAGCCGTCGAGCTCCGCCGCGCCCCACTTCTCGCCCTTGGCCTTGCGCTCCTTGAGCGCCGCCGAGTAGCCGAAGCCATCGACATGGGCCTTCGGGCCGTCAACGACCTTCCACAGGTTCGGGCCGACCTTGTTGGCGCCGCCATTCTCGAAAGAGTGGCAGGCCTTGCAGGCCCCCACCGCGCGCTCGCCACGGCCGGCGTCAGCCACCTTCATGCGCTCATCGATGGGCGTGTCGGCCGCGGCGGCCGGGCCGGCGGCCGGAGCGGCCGCAACTTCGCCGCCGGGCAGCTCATAGCCGGGAACCTTCGGCTTGGACGGGTTGACGACGATGCCGCCCAACATGTTGAGGCCCATCACCACGAGCGCGACGCCCAGCACGGTGCCGGCGATCTTGTTCAGTTCGAACGAGTCCATTGTTTCCCTCGTCTGCCGCATTCCGGGCCGTGATGGCCAACAAAACGCGCGCTTTGCCCAAGGACGGCCAAAGCCGTCATGATTTCCTTGCTGATTAGCCGCTTTGCGCTTGTGTTTGCAACTGTGTTTGCAACTCCTATAAGCACGTAACAGTTTGAGACTTTTTGACGCCGACCAAAGTTATACGCATGTCCGACCCGCTTGTCCTGATCCCCGCCCGCATGGCCGCCACACGCCTGCCGAACAAGCCGCTGGCCGACATCAACGGCGAGCCGATGATCGTGCGTGTCTGGCGCAAGGCGATCGCGGCTGGCATCGGCCCGGTGGCGGTGGCGACCGATTCGGCCGAGATCGTCGCGGCTGTCGAGGCCGTGGGCGGCCGCGCCGTGATGACGCGCTCCGACCACCAGTCGGGGTCCGACCGGATCAAGGAGGCGGCGGACGTGCTCGACCCCGAGGGCAGGTACGACATCGTGGTCAATCTCCAGGGCGACTTTCCAACGATTGACGCGGGCGCCGTCGCGATCTCGATCGAGCCGCTGGCCGATCCGGCTGTTCAGATCGCGACGCTGGCCGCCGAAATCGTCGACGAGGAGGAACGGATGGCTCCTAGCGTGGTCAAGCTGGTGGGCAGCATGATCAGCCCGGGCCGCATGCGTGCGCTCTATTTCACCCGCGCCACGGCCCCTTATGGCGACGGGCCGCTGTATCACCATGTCGGCGTCTACGCCTATCGCCGCCGCGCGCTGGAGCGCTTCGTGGCGCTGCCGCCTTCGCCGCTGGAACTGCGTGAGAAGCTCGAACAATTGCGTGCGCTCGAGGATGGCATGCGCATTGATGCCCGGATCATCGCCCATGTCCCTCGCGGCGTTGACACACCCGACGATCTTGTGCGCGCCCGCGCCGCCCTTGCGGCACACTGAGGAGCTCTTCATGACTGTTGTTTGTTACCAGGGCGAGCCCGGCGCCTACAGTCAGGCCGCTGCGCTGGAGGTCTTTCCGAACTGCACGCCGCTGGCCTGCCCGACCTTCCAGGACGCGCTGGCCGCCGTTCAGGATGGAACGGCACGCTACGGCATGATTCCGATCGAGAATTCGACAGTAGGCCGGGTCGGCGACATCTACCAGCTCCTGCCCAAATCGGGCCTGCACATCATCGGCGAGTTCTTCCTGCCGATCCATTTCCAGCTGATGGCCGTGAAGGGCGCGACGCTGGATGGCCTCAAGACTGCCGAAAGCCATGTCGTCGCGCTCGGCCAGAACATGGGCTTCATTCGCAAGCACCGTCTCAGCCCTGTGGTCGCCAGCGACACCGCGGGCTCTGCGCGGATCATCGCTGAGGCGAAGGACCCCACCCGTGGCGCACTCGCCTCGAAGCTTGCGGCGGAGATTTACGGCCTTGATGTCCTCGCGGAAGATGTCGAGGACGAAAAGCACAACACCACGCGCTTTGTCATCCTGTCGAAGTATCCCGAGTATGCCCGGGCAGGCGGTGGCCCGACGATCACCACCTTCGTTTTCCGCGTGCGCAACATTCCGGCAGCGCTCTACAAGGCCATGGGCGGGTTTGCGACCAATGGCGTCAACATGACCAAGCTCGAAAGCTACATGCTGGACGGGCACTTCTACGCCACGATGTTCTACGTCGATGTCGACGGCCACCCGGACGACCCGGCACTCAAGCGCGCGCTCGAGGAGCTGGAGTATTTCTCCCGCGAGGTGAAGATCCTCGGCGTCTACCCGGCTCACCCCTTCCGCGAAAGCTTCAAGGAAGGCTGACGACGGCATTTGGCGCGGACATCGCGCCGAGCCGGCTCAGTTTGCCAGCCAATGCGTCAGCAGCGTGTTCGCGATGGCGATGTGCACTGGCGCGGTCAGTCCCTCCGGATGCTGGCCCTTCAGCATGAGTCGGGCCTCGTCGCGGCTGAACCAGCGCCCGGCCTCAAGTTCCGTCTGATCGAGCGTGATGTCGTCATGGAGCGCCTCGGCAAGGCAACCGATCATCAGGGACGAGGGAAACGGCCAGGGCTGTGAGGCAAGATAGGTCACCTTGCCGACCGCAAGCCCTGTTTCCTCCAGCGTCTCGCGGCGCACGGCGTCCTCGATGGTTTCGCCCGGCTCGACAAAGCCTGCGATGGCCGAATGCATACCGGGCGGAAAGCGCGCCTGTCTCGCCAGCAGGCACCGGTCGCCATGGGTCACCAGCATGATGGTCACGGGGTCCGTGCGGGGAAAGTGCTGCGCGGTGCAGGCGCTGCATTCGCGTTTCCAGCCGCCGGGGCTGGCGGCGGTGGACTGGCCGCAATTGGCGCAGAAGCGGTGGCGAGCATGCCAGTCGGTCATCGCCTTGGTTTCGCCGACGGCGCCCAGCTCCGCGACAGGCACGAGCCCCTGAATGGCCAGCGAGCGCAGGTCGAGCACCAGCAGCTCCGGTCTGGCCTTCAGCGCATCCCCGAGCACAGCAGCGATGCGGACGCCAAAGCGCCCCGCGCCATCGTCGCGCCCGAGCAGGATCTCGTGTTCGACGTCGCCGAGTTCGTCCAACGCTTCCGCATCATGCCAGACCGTGAAGCCATCGCCCACCCTGCGAAGCACCGGCCTTTCGCCGGCCACCACCGCAAACCGCGCCAGTGGCCCGGCGCGCAGCACGGTTTGCGCCTCCGGCGAATCGCGCAGCTCGGCGGCCCGGTCGAACAGGTTGGCGGCAAAGCCGGTACCGGCCGAAAGCTCGGCGCGCGACGTGATCGGGAGATGCGGATTCATGGGCGGCCGCCTCCGTCGAAGGCTGCGATGAGGCGCAAGATCAGCCCGGATAGTTCGGCCTTGTCATAGGCTTCCGGATTGCCGAGGCCCCATACGGGCTTGGGCCAGGCGGCGTCGGTCTTGCGGCGCGCGATCACATGCACATGCAACTGCGCCACCATATTGCCGAGCGCCGCGATATTGAGCTTGTCGCAGGGTACGGACGCCTTGAGGCCAAGCGCGGCCCTGTCGATCTCGGCGCTGAGCCGCACGCGGTCGATCGGGGAAAGGTCGGTGATCTCGGAGGCGCCGGCGCGCTTCGGAACGAGGACGAGCCAGACATAGCGTGCGTCCTTGATCAGTCTGACCTGGCAGAGCGGCCAGTCAGCCACCAGATAGGTATCGCCTTCCAGGCGCGGGTCGAGTGCGAAGGTCGTGTCTGTCATGACGCCTGTTTAAGGCCACCGATGTGCGCCGTCGAGCCTCAACCGCCGGCAGCGGCCTCAGCGCCGCCAAACCACTTGCGCCGGATCGCCTCGTGCTCCCCGCTCTCGCGCAGTTTCAGCAAGCTCTGGTTGACCGCCTTGCGGAGCGGGTTGTCGTCAGCGAACAGGATGCCGTAGGCTTCCGGCTTGAGGATCGTCCCGACCACGACCACCTTGCCCTTGCCTTCCCGGGCCGCATGAAAACTGAGGACTGGCGCATCGAAGACGACCGCATCGAGCCTGTCGGACTGGAGTGCATCGAATGCGTCCTTGATCTGCACGAACCCGCTGGTCTCGATCCGCTGGGCGCGCAGGAATGTGTCGGCAGTGCTGGCGCGCACGGTGCCGACCCGCTTGCCGGGTAAATCGTCGAGCTTCGAAATCGACGAATCGAGCTGCCGCACCGTGAGCGAGGCCGTCACGGTCGCCGTGAAATAGGAGATGAACACGACGCCTGTGAAAATCCAGGCCACGGCGATGAACCGGCCCAGCAGCGACCGCGGCATGTCGGGGGCCTGGCCTGCCATGGTTGTGATCGACCACCACAGCGAATTGCCGATCTTGCCGGCCCCCGACGGCGCGTGGATCACTGAATCCGGCTTGCGCCGCTCGGACAAATAGACCAACGGCACAGGGATGATCGCCAGCAGCAGCATCAGCACGAACAGGTCACGCATTGGCCCCGAAGTCATCAGGCTCCACAGCGTCGCATAGAGTGGAGGCGGGCCGCCGCGATCCGCGCGCACCATGATCTGCAATCCGGCGTCAAGAATGGGCTGCGAAAAGTCGAAAATGCGCTCGCGCTCGGCGGTGATCGAGATGGCGGCTACGGCGAGGTCGGCCTGTTTGGTCTGCACGCTTGCGAGCAGGTCCGGCAACGCCGCGATCTCGCGGTAGGTGAAGGCCATGTTGAGATCGCGCGCAATGGCGTTCCACAGGTCGATGCTGAATCCGCTCAGGTCGCCCTTGTTGTCCTTGATCACCATCGGCGGCACAACCCGCGTCGCGACCGTCAGGGGCTGTGTGCTCGCGGGCACCGCGCTCTGGCCCCAGGTCGGGGCTGCAAACAGCATGGCTGCGATCAGGATGAAGATACGGATCATGGAGCAACGCAGCCTTGTTGAATCAGTCTGTCCTGCCTCTATGCGGAGAATCGCCAACGGACGCAAAGACGAACAGCCGATCCCCGCCATGAACGCCGGCGGATTTGACGCAGGCTGCGCAATGTTCATCGAGCAACGCGTTGACGTCAGGCTTCCGCCGCGCCACCTTACGAGTGTGAGGCGCTGCGACGCCTGATCGAACGGCTCCGGCCTCTTGCGTCCGGAGCCACATTTGTTTTGGAGCCCCGTGATGACCGCCAACCGGTCCACTCATATCCGCCTCACCTCCCACCCGGAACCGGGCACTGCGACCTCGCGCTTTCCGGTGAAGTGGGACGCCGCCACGATCGAGGAGCGCGGTCCCGTTGTGGGGGCGACGACGACGCCGCTCGACCGCAACGTGATCGGCGCCTATGGCGGCGCCTATTCGCTCTATCGGGCACTGGCGGTCTCTGCCCGCGCCATGAACCCGTCGGCCCGGCCTGACCTTACCAACACCTACCCGACTGCCGAGATCGGGCCCTATCCGCAGTGGTCGACGCCCGGCAAGATCGTCTCGCTCGATCCCTGGGGCCACCGCGTGGCGCGCGACTTTTCCCGCGAGATCGCCGAGGGCGTCGACATTCGCCCGACCATTGCCGTGACGAAAGCGCGGCTGAACCTGCCCGAGATCACGGCCGCCATGGCCGCCCGCAGGCTCGCGCCCGATGGCCGAATCCTGCATGCCTCCGGCGATATCTCGGTCACCAAGATCGCGGTCGATTCGGTCTGGTGGCTGCCGGGCGTCGCCGAGCGTTTCGGCACGAGCGAGAACGAGTTGCGCCGCACCCTGTTCGAGCAGACGGGCGGCATGTTCACCGAACTGGTGACCCGGCCGGACATGAAGGTCTTCCTGCCGCCGATCGGCTCGATGACGGCCTATGTGATCGGCGACGTGGCCGATCTCGCCAATCCGAAGAAGAGACTCGCGTGCCGCGTTCATGACGAATGCAACGGCTCGGATGTGTTCGGCTCCGACATCTGCACCTGCCGGCCCTACCTCACCCATGGCATCGAGGAAGCCACCATCGAAGCCCAGCGCGGCGGCGTCGGCCTCATCGTCTACAACCGCAAGGAGGGCAGGGCGCTCGGCGAGGTCACGAAATTCCTCGTCTACAACGCCCGCAAGCGGCAGGAGGGCGGAGACAGCGCCGCGACCTATTTCGAACGCACCGAATGCGTGGCCGGTGTGCAGGATGCGCGCTTTCAGCAGCTCATGCCGGATATCCTGCACTGGCTCGGCGTGACGAAGATCGACCGGCTGATGTCGATGTCGAACATGAAGTACGACGCCATGGTCCAGTCCGGCATCGAGATCGGCGAGCGTGTGCCGATCCCGCCCGAATTGATCCCGCAGGACGCCTCGGTCGAGATGGAGGCCAAGAAGGCCGCCGGCTACTATGCGCCCGAGGGCACGCCCGGCGACAATGCGCTGAAAGGCACGGTCGGCCGTGGGCTGGACAAGTTCTGAGCGATGTCCGGCATTCTCAGCCATCATGGCCTGAACCAGCGCCTCATGAACGGCGGAGCCGTGCGCATGGCCGCCCGGAAGCTGCTCGACCACGCCCGCGCCGGCGAGCTGGCCCATTTGTCGCTCGACGAGAGCCGCCTTGATGCGGTGGTCGACTATGTCATCGAGACCACGCGCGCGAACTATCCGACGGGCGAGATCCCGTTTCACGCGCGCTGGCGGCATTTCCGTGCCGGCGGCCGCGATCTGTGGGCAGACCTCGACAAGGCGACGGACTGGACGTCGCAGCGGGCGCGCGTCAAGGCCGCCTATGACCTTGTGATTGTCAGCGTGCTGCTGGATGCGGGGGCCGGGATGGGCTGGCGCTTTGTGGAGCCGATCACGCGCGTCGAAGCCAGCAAGTCCGAGGGGCTTGGGCTGGCCTCTTTCACCATGTTCCGGGAGGGACTGTTTTCGGCTCATCCGGGCGAACCGCTCAGGGTCGATGCCGAACGGCTGCAGCGACTCTCGGTCGGCGACCTGCGCCGCGGCTTCCAGGTCGGGGCGGACAATCCGCTTGTCGGCCTTGAAGGGCGGACAGCGCTGTTGCACCGGCTTGGCGAGGAACTGGCCGACCGCCATGCCGATCAGCCCGGCAATCAGCGGCCCTCGATCCTTGCAGACCTGTTCCTCGAAACGCTGGAGTCGGGCAACCCGCTGCTGGCGTCGATGATGCTGGTGGAGGTTCTGAAGGAATTCAGCGGCATCTGGCCCGAGCGCGCCGGCGCCGTCCCCGGCTGCGGCGATACGTGGTTTCATCCGCACGGCATCCCGCTCCCGGGGCATGGCAGCGCCGTCCCGTTCCACAAGCTCTCGCAATGGCTGACCTACTCGCTGATCGAGCCGCTGCAATGGGCCGGTCACGATGTCCGCGACATTGATGGCCTCACCGGTCTTCCCGAGTACCGCAACGGAGGATTGCTGCTTGATTTCGGCGTTCTGTCCCTGAAGGACCCCGCTGACTGGACGCGCAGGCATGCCGTGTCGTCCGTACTCGTCGTCGAGTGGCGCGCGCTGACCGTGGCGCTGCTCGACATCATCGCTGCGAGGATGCGTGCCAGACTCGGGCTGAGCGCCGCCGAACTGCCGCTCGCCAAGGTCCTCGAAGGCGGCACCTGGGCAGCCGGTCGGCGGATCGCGAAAGAAAAGCGTGCGGATGGCGGCCCGCCGCTGGCCATCATCAGCGACGGAACGGTATTCTGAGGGTCTTGGGAGGGAATGCGAGCATGGCAAGTCAGAAAGATCCAGGCGTCACGGTCGTCGATCATCCGCTGGTGCAGCACAAGCTCACCCTGATGCGCGACAAGGAGCGCTCGACCAAGAGCTTCCGGCAGTTGCTCAACGAAATTGGCATGCTGCTGTGCTACGAGGTCACGCGCGATCTGCCGATCACGATGACCGAAATCGAGACGCCGCTTCAGAAGATGCAGGCCCCGATCATCGCCGGCAAGAAGCTGGTCTTCGCCCCGATCCTGCGTGCCGGCGTGGGCTTCCTCGATGGCATGCTCGAGATGGTGCCGGCAGCCCGCGTGGCCCATATTGGCCTGTACCGCGACCCCGAGACGCTGCAGGCCGTCGAATACTACTTCAAGGCTCCGTCGGACATCGCCGACCGCATGGTCATCGTGATGGACCCCATGCTGGCTACCGCCAACTCTGCTATCGCGGCCGTCGACCGCCTCAAGGAGCGCGGCGCGAAAGACCTGCGCTTCGTGTGCCTGCTCGCGGCCCCGGAGGGTATCGCCAAGATGCGCGACGCACATCCGGAGGTCCGCATCTGGACCGCGTCCATCGACAGCCATCTCAACGATCACGGCTACATCGTGCCAGGGCTCGGCGACGCCGGCGACAGGATGTTCGGCACGAAATAGGCGCGCTGCGAGGCAGGTTAACGACTTCGTTGGCCTTCGCCCGCCCGGAACAGGGCAGTGAGGCCTTCGCGGTAGGTCGGATAGCGCATCACATAGCCCAGCCGCGTCCGCAGCTTCGCGTTCGAGATCTGGCGGCTGTCCATGTAGAAGGAGCGCGCCATGGGCGAGAGCGTCGCGCTGTCGAACGGCTCCTCGCGTGGCGCCGGAAGGCCGAGCAGCCCGGCCGCGAAGGCGATCACGTCCTGCGGCGGCGCCGGTTCATTGTCGGCCACATTGTAGACGGCGCCCGGATCGGGCCTGTCGAGCGAGGCGAGACAGGCCCCAGCGATGTCCTCAACATGGATGCGGCTGAATTTCTGGCCGGCCTTGATGATCCGCCGCGCCGATCCGTCCGCGATCGAGACGAGCTGGTTGCGCCCGGGCCCGTAAATCCCCGCGAGCCGGAAAACCTGGACGGCCTTGCCGGAGGCCACGCCGAGATCGAGCCAGCCTAGCTCGGCCGCGATCCGCCTGAGCCCGCGCTCCGAGGTTGCCCGCAGGTCTGATGTTTCATCGACCACTGCGCCCTGATGATCACCGTAGACGCCAACGGTGGAGAGATAGCCAATCCAGCCAAGGCGCGGCGCTGTCCGGATCACCTCACCGAGCACCGGCAGGGCAGGGTCCCCGCCATCCTCGGCTGGAATGGAAACAAGCAGCGCACCCGCATCCCGGATCGCGGTCTCCAGCGCAGGGTCAACCATCTGTCCCGACAGAACGAAGGCCTCGAAGCCGCCGGCCCGCAGGCGGGCGGCCTTCTCCGCGCTGCGCACTGTGACGCTGACACTGGCGAAGCGCGCGCGCCCCTGCGCCACGAATTGCGCCGCCGAATAACCCATGCCGAGAACGACGAGCCTCATGCGGCACCGTCCAGCACGGTGCGCCACTCGGCCTGCACAGCGGTATCGGTCTCCATCTGCGCCAATCCGGCGGCGAGCTCACGCGCGCGCCCTGGCGCTAGCCGCGCCAGCGCCCAGACCGCCATGGCGCGCACCAGTGGCGAGGCGTCGTCAAGCCGCGCTTGCGCAACGTCGCCCAGTTCGGCTGCGTCCGAGTTGCCGATGGCGATCAGGACATTGCGCACAAAACGGTCCCGCCCCGTCCGCTTGACCGGCGTGCCCGCGAACAGCCTGCGGAAGGATGCATCACCGAGCGCCGCGAGGGCGGACAGCGGCATCCCGAGAAGGTCCTCCCGAAGGGCCAAACGCGATTCGCGGGCGGCGTCCGCGAACTTGTTCCAAGGACAGATTGCGAGGCAGTCATCGCAGCCGAAAACCCTGTTGCCGATGCCGGGGCGCAGGTCACGGTCGATATGGCCGGCATGCTCGATGGTCAGATAGGCGACGCAGCGCCGCGCATCCAGCACATAGGGCGCCGGGAAGGCCTTGGTCGGGCAAATGTCGAGACAGCGCGTGCAGCGGCCGCAATGGTCAGTTCCGGCTTCATCCGCCGGTAGCTCGGCGCTGGTAAAGATCGCGCCCAGGAACAGCCAAGAGCCATGCTCGCGCGACACCAGCACCGTGTGCTTGCCCTGCCAGCCGAGCCCCGCGGCCTCGGCCAGCGCCTTTTCCATCACTGGCGCGGTGTCGACGAAGACCTTGATGGCAGCGTCGCTGGCAGTCAGCGCTCCAGCCACTGTCTTGAGCTTGCCCTTGATCACATCGTGATAGTCCCGCCGGGCCGCGTAGACCGACAGCGCCGCCTTTTCAGGCTCCGCGAGGACCGCCAGTGGGTCGTGCGGCGGCGTGTAGGACAGGCCGAGCATGATCACCGAGCGCGCCTCCGGCCAGAGCCGCGCCGGATCGCCGCGCCAGTCGGCCCGGTCGGCCATCCAGTCCATCGTCCCGTGGTACGAGGCGTCGAGCCATTGCCTGAGCCGGCGGGCGGCGTCCGGAATAGCCGAAGGCGTGGTCACGCGCACGATGCCGAAGCCTTCGGTCCTCGCCCTCGCCAGAACCGCCTGCTTCAGGGCTGCCGGGGTCAAAAGTCGAGGTTGTCGTAGGTCGCCGAGGGCGCCATGCCGGCCACGCGGTCGGCGAGCAGCGGGCGGAAGCTCGGGCGGGACTTCATCTTCGCGTACCATGCGCGCGCGCCTTCGCTCTCATCCCAGGCTGCATCGCCGAGGTAGTCCACACAGGACAGGTGGGCGGCGGCAGCAAGATCAGCATAGGACATGTTGGGTCCGGCAAGCCAGTTCCGCCGGGCGGTCAGCCAGCCGATATACTGCAGGTGGTAACGCACATTGTTGCGCGCGGCCCGGATCGAGACTGTGTCAGGCGGTCCACCGCCTTCGTCATTGCGCATGAAGCGCTTGTTGATCTTCTCGAGCGTCAGCGGCCCGGAAACCTCATCGAAGAACTTGTGATTGAACCAGTTCGTCAGCCGTCGCACTTCGATGCGCTCTGCTGGCGGATCGGGCAGAAGCCGCCGTTCGCCGAGCGCAAGCCCCCGCGTCTCATCAAGATACTCGGAAATCACATCGGCGGTGGGCACCACCAGCGTGCTTTCCTCGATCAGTATGGGCGTCGTTCCGGCCGGATTGAGGCTGAGGAATTCGGGCCGCCGCTCCCAGGCGCGCTCCTCCGCCAGGTCCGCCTCCATGCCCATCTCGCCCATGACAAGACGGATGAAACGCGAGTGCGGGCAGAACGGGGCATGGATGAGGCGCGGCATGAAGTCTTCTGGCATCTGGGTTGGCCGGCGAGGGTCTGGACCATGCGCCGGGTGGTGCGGAAGGGTCCCCGCGTATAGAACCCGAAAGCGTTGCCCACAACCCGATTCGGTCGTTGCCGTGAAGGCGGATGGGGCAGGCGATCAGCTTGGCCGGAGAAAGGGTCTGTCGCGACATGGACTACATCAAGGCGCTGGTTCTGGGGCTGGTCGAGGGACTGACCGAGTTCATCCCCGTCTCATCGACGGGCCATCTGCTCTTGCTCGACCATTTCCTCGGCATTGGCGACGATGATTTCGGCAAGACCTTTGCGATCCTGATCCAGCTTGGGGCGATCCTCGCGATCCTTTCGGTCTATTTCGGCAAGCTCTGGCATGTGGCCGTCACGCTGCCGTCGAGCGCCGCAGCGCGCCGCTTCGTGTTCGGCGTTTTGCTGGCCTTCCTGCCGGCCGCCTTCTTCGGCGCTCTGCTGCATGGCTTCATCAAGGGTGTGCTGTTCAACCCGTTTCTGGTCTGCTGCACCCTGATCGCGGGCGGCCTGATCCTGCTCGTCGTCGATGACCTCGATCTTGAGGTGAAGCACGATGACGCCATGGCGTTCCCGACCCTGATGTACCTCAAGATCGGCCTGATCCAGTGCCTCGCCATGGTGCCGGGCGTGTCGCGCTCGGGTTCATCGATCGTCGGCGCGATGCTGCTGGGGGCGTCCAAGCGGGCGGCGGCCGAGTTCTCCTTCTTCCTTGCCATGCCGACCATGGCCGGCGCCTTCGCCTATGATCTGCTCAAGAGCTACAAGCAGCTCAGCGCCGACAATGTCGCCCTGATCGCGATCGGCTTCGTCTCGGCCTTCCTGGCGGGCCTCGTCGTGGTCCGCAAGCTGCTCGACATCGTGTCGAACTACGGCTTCAAGCCCTTCGCCTACTGGCGCATCGCGGTGGGCAGCATCGGGCTGGCGCTGATCATCGCGCTCGGGTGATCAGATCGACGTTGTCAGATTGATCAGCCAGTCCGGCATGGCCTCGGTCATGGCGCGCTCAAGCACCTTGTCGTAACCGGTCAGGGCCAGAAGGCCGACTCCGATGAAGACGGCCCCGGCGACCGGCTTTGCAGCCGTTGCGAAGCGCATCAGTCGCGCCTTGTTGGCGGACATGGCCGCGCGGGAACCATAGGCGATACCGGCAAGAACGGTCCCGGCGCCAAGTCCGAAGAAGGCCATCCGCAGCGCCGCATCCTTCAACCCGTCCGCCTGGGTTGCAAGCCCGATCGCCGCGCCAAGCGCCGGTCCGGAACAGGGTGACCAGACAACGCCGAGCAGTAGCCCGATACCGAACTGACCAAACAGGGAACCGGTGTCTGCACCCGTCGACAGCGCATTGGCGCGATCGGCCAGGGGTTGCATGAGCGTTGCCAGGCCGTCCTGCAGACGCCTGAACAGGAACAGGCAGCCGGCCAGGATGAACATGATCGCGGCGGCGGTCCTTAGAACCGAGGGGTCAAGGCCGAAGAAAGCGCCGGTCGCCGCAACAACCAGCACGATCGACGTGAAGCTGAATGACAGCCCCGTCGCGAGGGCGAGCGGACCGAAGCGGCCGCCCTGGAAGGCGGTTGCCATGATGATCGGCAGGACCGGCAGCACGCACGGGTTCAGCGTCGTCAGCATCCCCGCTGCGTAGGATGACAGGATGGCAAGCATGCGAATGTCCCCGCTGACGCGACCGCAGCCATTCCCTGCCGATTGGAAAGACAGGGAGGCGCGGCGCGTTCGTCGTGCTCAGCGAACCTTTGCGATCAGATTACCAATCGCCGTGGCATCGGTGGCGCCAACAGAGCGGGCCACTTCTTTGCCACCCTTGTAGATGATCAGCGTGGACTGGCCGCCGATCCTGTTGGCCTGCTTGAAGGCTGTCTCGGTGTCGAAATTCACGGTCACGGCCGTGATCCGGGCATTTGCTGGATCGTTGAGCATCGGGCCGAGGACCTTCAACTGACGCTTGCAGGTCGGGCACCAGTCGGCCTGCACATGGACAAGAACCGATTGTCCGGTGGCGATCAGTTTGTCGAATTCCGCCTTGTTGTAGGGCTTGAATTCACCGGCCATCGCTGGCGCAGCCATCAGAATGGCGATAGGGGCAGCGAGAAAGAGCTTCATGGGAGCCTCCGTTGACAGGCGTGGATGTTGGACCTGTTCCACTGGTTTCGTGCCGCCCTACCCGTTCGTTACAGGGCTCACGCTGTCGTGATGCCAACGTGATTTGTTCCGATTTAGAAATACTGATCTGATATTCTAGCCACTTTCGGCGATAGTCATTCTGAATGATAACATCCCTCCGATGCCGGTCGATCACGAGTTCGCCATCGCCGGCACCTTCAGGAGACCGCCCATGTCTGTCACCAGCAACACCGCCTTGACAAAGGGCTTCGCCGTCACGGGCGCCATGAACGCCCGCTTTGACGAGATCCTCACCCACGACGCGCTTGCCTTCGTTGCGGATCTGCATCGCCGTTTCGATGCCACCCGCAGGCGCTTGCTCGCCCTGCGCGCCGAGCGCCAGAAGCGTTTCGACGCCGGTGAGACGCCTGACTTCCTGACCGAGACCAAGCACGTCCGCGACGGCGACTGGAAGGTTGCGCCGATCCCGGCAGACCTGCAGGACCGCCGCGTCGAGATCACCGGCCCGACCGACCGCAAGATGGTGGTCAATGCTCTGAACTGCGGCGCAAAGGTCTTCATGACCGACTTCGAGGACGCCAACTCGCCGACCTGGACCAACTGCATCGAGGGTCAGCTCAACCTCAAGGACCGCTGGGCCGGCAAGCTCGACTTCACGGATGCCGTTACCGGAAAGGCCTACAGGCTTGGCCCCACCCCCGCCGTCCTGATCGTGCGCCCACGCGGCTGGCACCTGATGGAAGCGCATGTCACGGTGGACGGCGAGGAGATGAGCGGATCGTTGTTCGATTTCGGCATGTATCTCTTCCACAATGCCAAATCCGCCATCGCGGCGGGTTCGGGTCCATATTTCTATCTGCCGAAGATGGAAAGCCATCTTGAGGCGCGGCTCTGGAACGACGTCATGGTCCACGCGCAGGGCGTGCTCGGCCTCAGGATCGGCACCATCAAGGCCACGGTCCTGATCGAGACGCTGCCGGCGGCGTTCGAGATGGACGAGATCATCTATGAACTGAAGGACCACATGGCCGGCCTCAACTGCGGCCGCTGGGACTACATATTCTCCTACATCAAGAAGCTGGCCAAGAACCCCAACTACGTGCTGCCGGATCGCTCGCAGGTGGTGATGAGCAAGGCATTCCTGCAGGCCTATTCGCTCCTGTTGATCAAGACCTGCCACAAGCGCGGAGCTTTCGCGATGGGCGGCATGGCGGCGCAGATCCCGATCAAGAACAATCCCGAGGCCAATGCCGCCGCCTTCGCCAAGGTCAAGGCCGACAAGGAGCGTGAAGCAGGCAACGGCCATGACGGCACCTGGGTGGCGCATCCGGACCTCGTGCCGGTGGCCATGGAGGTGTTCAACCGCATGATGCCGATGCCGAACCAGCTTTCCAAACTGCGCGAGGATGCGCAGGTCACCCGCGCCGATCTTCTGGAGCCGCACACGGGCACCCGCACCGAAGCCGGCTTCCGCGAAAACATCCGCGTCGGCGTGCAGTACATGGAAGCCTGGCTGCGTGGCCGCGGCGCGGTGCCGATCTACAACATGATGGAGGATGCAGCGACGGCCGAGATCTCGCGCGCCCAGATCTGGCAGTTCATCAAGTACGGCGTCGAACTGGAAGGCGGCCGCAAGGTCACGCCGGCCTGGTTCGAGACGGTCTACGCCGAGGAAATGGACAAGGTGAAGGCCGAGATCGGTGACGCTGCGTTCAGTGGTGGGCGCTTCCCGGAGGCGGCGAAGCTCTTCAAGGAGATGTCGCTGGCGCCGGACTTCGCGGACTTCCTGACGCTGCCGGCCTATCAGATGATCAAAGGTTAGGCCTAGGCGCGCGTCACGCAGCCGCTGGAATTTTTTTATGCGGCTGTTGATCCGGTCTACGGGAGACTACGTATACTCCCATGAAGCCCTTCGGGACTTCCTTCCCCATCACGATCGGCCACTCCCCCGGCCAGATCGTCCCTGCGAGGCCACCTCTCCCCCGGGGTGGCCTCCTTTTTTGGGGTTTGCGCCGGTTCGCTCAGATGCGCGCCATCAGCCGGTCGAGCAAAGGATTGTCCTGCCGGAAGACATAGTCGAGCGACCGCATCGTCACGTCGGTCGCGCCGAGGGCCCTGAGATCGTCCACCAGCGCAAAGCCGGCGGCGCGGGGGCAGTAAATGGTGACGATACCGCCCGGAGCCTCAAGCCCGAACGGCAGGCGGGCCTTGTGCTCCCGGCCCAGCCTGTCCGCGAGCGCCTGGTCGACCACGTCGAGGCGCGCCCTGACCTCATGAACCGCACGGCCGACTTCCTCCGCCGCGATGCGCGTCAGGATCGCATGCGCTGCCTTGCGGGCGCGGGGTCCCCATTGCGCCTTCAGAGAAGCCACAAGATTGGCCTCTGACGCAAGGATGACCCCGTCGTCCAGCACCTTGAGCGCATTGGCCGCCAGGGTCGAGCCGGTGGTCGTGATATCGACGATAACCTCCGCGGTGCCGGCTGCGGGCGCGCCCTCGGTCGCGCCCAGGCTCTCGACGATGCGGTAATCGGTGACGCCGTTCTCCGCGAAGAAGCGCCGCGTGAGGTTGATATACTTGGTCGCGACCCTGAGCTTGCGTCCGTGCCTGAGGCGCATGTCTTCGGCGATGTCATCGAGATCGGCCATCCGGGCCACATCGATCCAGGCCTGCGGAACCGCCACGACCACATTGGCCTGACCGAAGCCGAGCGAGGTCAGGAGTTCGACCGTTCCGGGTACGTCCGCGATCTGCTCGCGCACCAGATCCTCGCCTGTGATGCCGAGGTGAGCTGCCCCCGAGGCAAGCTGGGCGACGATCTCGGAGGCGGACAGGAAAGCGATCTCGATATCGCCGAGGCCCTTGATGGCGCCACGATAGTTGCGTTCACCGCGCGGCTGAACGAAGCCGAGCCCGGCGCGGCCAAAGAAGGCGGCGGCGTTCTCCTGCAGCCGCCCTTTTGATGGAACTGCGAGGACCAGAGCCGGATCAAGCTCCCCTTTCATGCCGGCCTCCCGTTCAAGCGGTCGAGCCAGATCGAGGCGCCGACAGCCGGAACCGGTGCGGCAGCCCCCAGCCGGCTGAGCAGCGAGTCATAGCGCCCGCCGCCGGCAACCGGCTTGGGCGATCCGGGCGCGGGGTCATGCAGTTCGAAAATGAAGCTGCTGTAGTAATCGAGATTGCGCGCGAAGCCGGCGCTGAACTGCATGGCGCCGACATCGAGACCCCGCGCCGCCATGAAGCCGGTGCGAGCCTCGAAAGCGTCGAGTTCGGCCGACAGATCGAGCCCGGCCTCGTCGGCGATGCGCCGGAGCTGCACAGCAGCGTGGTCCGGGTCTCCCTCCACGGCCAGCACACGGCCGAGAATGGCCTGCGCCTCGTCCGGCACGGACTGCTGTTCGCTGGCCTTGGCGAGGAAACGCGCGGCGATGTCCCCGGCGCTGCGGCCGCCCACGCTGGAAATTCCGGCAATCGCGAGGATGTCCTCGACGAAGGACTTCGCCGCTCCGGGGTCCTGCCCCTGAAGGGCCGCGATCAGGCCTGGCTGGGCGAAGCCCTGCGTCCCCGCGACCGATGCGACTGCGGTGATGGCCTCTGCTCCCTTGCCGGCGCTGATCGCACGCATCAGGCGGCGCGCCGGGGTGGGCGGCACCTTCAGCGCCTTCACGAGAGCCCTGATTACCGCTACGTCACCAAGCCTGGTCTGGGGCGCGGCAAGGCCGGCCAGGGCAACGGCCTCGACCGTGAGCGCCAGAACCTCCGCATCCGCCGCCTCGATATCGCTGCGTCCGAGGAGTTCGATGCCGGCCTGCAGGAACTCACCGCTCTCGCCGCTGCGCATGCGGAAGACCGGACCGAGATAGGCATAGGCCCCGATGTCGCCGTCACGGTACTGGCTGAGATGGTCGCGGCAGACCGGAATGGTGAAGTCCGGCCGCAGGCACATGTCACGGCCCTCGGCATCCTGTGTCATGAACATCCGCTTGCGCAGGTCTTCGCCCGAGACATCGAGGAAGATGTCTGCCGGTTGCAGGATGGCGGGCTCAACAGGGCGGTAACCCTCGCGTTCGAACACGGCCAGCAGCGCGGCCCCGCGCAGGGAAGGAGGCGCAGCGCCACTCATGCGCCGGCAGTCCAGACGGGAATTGGGGTCAAAAGCACGTTCATCAGCGCTCTTTATCAGCGCCTCCGCCGGGACGCGACCCTTTTTGGCCCGCACGGTGAACGGCTTCAACGGTGCGCGCGGCGACGCTCAGGCGGCGTAACGCTCGCCGTCGGCGCCGTAATAGTCGACATAGCGCCGGTCGATCTGGCTGACCGGCAGGACAACCAGCACGTCCGTCGTGCCGAACTGGCGATCCACGACGGCGCCCTCGCCGAAGCGCGCACCCACCCTGAGATAACCCTTGATCAGCGGGGGCAGCGCCTTCAGGGCGGCCTTCGCGTCGAGCGCCTTGGCGGACACACGGTCCATCGCGACATGATTGAAGGGGTGGGCTCGGGCGCTCCATTCGCCGCTGGCGCGGGCGTGGTGATGCAGGAAGGCGAGCCGCTCGGAGAGTTCGGCGGGATTGACGCCTTCAAGCGAGGCGCAACCGAACATCACATCGATGCGGTGATGGCGGACATAGGCCCAGATGCCATGCCAGAGCAGTTCCACCGTCTTCTTGGTGCGGTAGGCTTCGAGAACGCAGGAGCGGCCCAGTTCGAGGAAGCGTTTGCCGGGGTGGCGCCGGATCAGCGCCGCAATGTCGAATTCGCCCTGCGTGTAGAAGCCCGAGCCGCCGGCTTGATCCTGCCGCAGGAGACGGTAGGTCCCGACCACCATGGGCCGCGGCTTGCGTCCCTTGCGGATGTCAAGTCGCGCCGTATCCACAACCAGCAGATGGTCGCAGATGCCGTCATAAGCATCGATGTCGCGGCGCAGGAACCTGCAGCGCGCATTCGGAGAGGCTGACATTTCCTCATAAAACACCTGGTAGCGCAGCCGCTGGGCGCGTCGCACATCGCGCGCGTTCTTCGCAAGCCGGATCTCGAGCGTGCCGGAGCGGCCAAGCACTTTCGGCAGGCCGTGATTCGGGAACTGGCGGGCCGTGAACGGCACGATCTGCGGCGGAAGGCTCGACAGGAAGGCCATCGCCGGCTCAGGGACGCGCAAGGCGCCGAAGTCAAAACGTGGATTGTCAGAAGGCGAGCCGTTGAACATGGCTGGTCGGTTCCATCCTGCGTGTGTTCCGTTGCGGCGATTCGCAACCCGACACCCGCTAGCGCCTGATGTCACATACGCCACAAACACCGATGTGACATAAAGATGACATTTACATGACAGTCTCGGGCGGCCGACAGGACCTGCGCGTCAGGCGGCGTGGGACTGCGCCGGATCAAGCGCCAGCTTGAGCCAGAGCTTGAGCTGGTCACGCACCAGCGGCTTGGGCAGGCAGTCATCGAAGCCAGCGGCCATGGCGGCCTGCCGGTCTTCGGCAGCAACATTGGCCGTTACCGCGATCAGGGGCATGCGGTGCATGACGCCCATCGCTGCCTCCTCGTCACGAATCAGCCGGGCAGCGGTCAACCCGTCCATGATCGGCATCCGTACATCGAAGACGCCGAGGGCGAAGGGCTCGGCTTCGCCCGCCAGCACCGAGGCCATCACGTCGAAGGCTTCCTTGCCATTGCGCACCCAGACGGGCTCGGCGCCCAGCTTCTCGAGCGTGCGTCGCGCGAGCAGGGCGTTGATCTCATTATCTTCGGCTAGCAGGACGCGCGGGCGCAGCGGCGGCTCCCCATCGCCGTCAGGGGATGGAATCTGCGGCGCCGCGTCGATGCGGGGCGCCTGCTCCCTCAGTTGCGCCAGCAGCGAGCGCCCGCGCACGGGCTTCACGAGGAAGGCATCGAAGCCCGCCGCCGCTGGCGCACCGAAGCTGCGGCGTTCGAACGGCGACAGGATGATGACACGGCGACCGACCCGTGCGGCCCGCGCCAGGATCGCGAGCTCCCTCGCCCGTTCGGGACCCACCGCGAGATCAACCAGCAGCACGTCGATCGGCCGGTCCAGCAACAAGGCCTGCGCGTCCTCGGGATTGGCGCACAGCGTCACATCGGCGCCGGCCAGCCTTGTCAATTCGGCATGGTAGCTGCGGTCGAAGGGGCCGGCGCCGACGATCACAACATTGAAGCCGCTGGCCTCCGGCACAAAGGGCGAGGCTGGTTCGACCGAACTCAGCGGCAAGGTCACGGTGAAGCATGAGCCTTCGCCGGGCGTGCTGGAGACGGCGATGTCGCCCCTCATCAGGTCGAGCAGGCGCTTGACGATCGCGAGTCCCAGGCCCGAACCGCCATGCGTCCTGGCTGTCGTCTCATCAGCCTGCTCGAAATCCTCGAAGATGGCGCCGATGCGATCGGCCGCGATGCCGGGCCCCGTATCCTCGATGCGCAGGTGCACGACGCCATCGTGCCAGTGCAGCCGAAGCCCGACGCCGCCGGCCTCTGTGAATTTGACGGCGTTGCCGACAAGGTTGATCAGGATCTGGCGCACGCGGTCCGGATCGCCCATGACAAGATGGGGAAAGCCGGGGTCCGCAAAACTGGCCAGCGACAGGCCCTTGTCATGGGCCTTGGGAGCGAGCAGTTCCACCACGCCCTCCGCCAGGGCGACAAGGTCGAAAGGCTCCTCGGTCAGCGTCGTGCGGCCCGCCTCGACCTTGGCGAAATCGAGGATCTCCTCGATCAGCGAGAGCAGGGCCTGGCCTGACGTCCTGAGCGCGCGCACGTAAGTCGTCTGTTCCTGATCAAGGCGCGTGTCGCTCAGCAGGTCGGCCATGCCGATGATGCCATTGAGCGGGGTACGGAACTCGTGGCTGACCGTGGCGAGAAACCGGGACTTGGCCTCGTTGGCGCTTTTGGCATGGGCGAGGGCTTCGTCGAGCTGTTGTTCGGACGCAACGCGGGCGGTCACATCGCGCCCGACCCGCTGGATCACGGTCGAACCGTCCGGCAGCGGGACGTGGCTCTCGGCCCAGGAAATCCAGCGCTCGCCCTGTGTGGTGGCAAAGCGCTCATCGACGAGGCGGGCGCCATCGGCGCGGACTTCAACCAGGTTCGCCGTCAGCGGTGCGGCATCGCCGTCCGGGCCAAGCAGGTCGCGGTAGGCGGCATTGGCGAAGATGACTGCTCCGCCCAGATGACGCCGCACGATGAGGTCGCCCTGCGCCTCGATCAGGCTGCGGTGCCGCTCCTCGCTTTCGGCCACGACGAATAGCTGGTCGTTCAGCGCTTCCTTGGCCGCGCCCAGCTCCTCGGCTTGCTGCTCAAGTCGCCGGTGATCCTTGGTCAGCCCCCAGGCAGCCATGGTCGCGATGCCGGCGGCGACCGCCAACACCCCGCAAAGGACTGTCAGAAGGATGGTGAGCTGCTCCAAAACCATCGAACTCCCGGCTGAACGACCCTCATCTGACGCCATGAAGGTTTCGGACGGTCTAACGCTGTGCCGGTTTCGGGCGGCGTGGTTGCGACGCAGTAAACGCGACCGGCTGAGGTCGGGGCGATCTGCCGGGCCCTGCTTTCAGCGGGCAAAAACCGGATTCCCCTTTCGCCGGACATGATCTATGGTCCGCTTCGTTTTTTTGGCGGGTTTGTCGATGCTCAAGAGTCGTGTTTTTGTTTTTGCTGCCGCCGCAATCGGCATTGGCCTGCCCGCGCTCGCGTTTGCGCAAGGGGCCGGGCGCGCGCCGGTGCGCGCGCCGACGCAAGAGGAAAGCATCATTCCGCAGCCGCGGCCCGAGAAGCAGTTTCCGCTCGGCGCAGCCTGGACAGCCGTCAGCGTTGGCGGCAAGCCGGTTTCGGGCGAACGCCCGTCGTTGCTGGTTGATGACCAGTTGCGCGCTAAGGGGTTCGGTGGTTGCAACACCTATTCGGCGACGGCTTACCCGCTGAACCAGCAGGGTCTCGCGGTCGGACCCGTGGCAGTCACCAAGCGGGCTTGCGACGGCGGACAGATGAACAGCGAGCGCGCCTTCCTTGTGGCGCTGCGCGGCGCCCGCAAATGGGACCTCGTCGAAGGACGCCTCGTGATCACCGGCGTCGCCGGTGAGATCCGCTTCGAGCGCGCCCTCTGAGCTCGCTCAGGCCGGGCTGAACAGGCGGTCCGAGGCTCCGACAGGTTTCATCTCGATGATGCGGTCATGCATCGCCTTCAGCGTCGAGCGGTGCCCGATGGAGACAACGGTTGTCCCCGGCAGTTCCCGGCGCAGGACGTCGTAGATCGCCAGTTCCATCGGCTCGTCCATCGCCGAGGTCGCTTCGTCGAGGAAGAGCCAGTCCGGTTTGGCCAGCAGCACCCGCGCGATGGCGACGCGCTGCTGTTCGCCGAGCGACAGGACCTGCACCCAGTAGGCTTCCTCGTTCAGCCGCTCCGCCAGCTGCGGCAGTTTCGCCGCGATCAGGGCCGCCTTGATGGCCTCATCGCTATAGGCGCCGGAGACGCCCGGATAGCTGACGGCGGCGCGCAGCGTGCCGAGCGGCAGATAGGGCCGCTGCGGCAGCAGCAGCACCGATTTGCCATCGGGCGCCGCGATCTGCCCTTCGCCGAAGGGCCAGATGCCGGCGATGGCGCGGAACATGGTCGATTTACCCGAGCCCGACGGGCCGATCAGCAAGGTGCGTTCGCCGGCCTGGAGGCTGAGGTTGTCGACTTTCACGATAGGCTGCCGATCCGGCAGCATCAGGGTCAGCTCCGACAGGTGCAAATGCGCGCCGGTGGCGTGGGTCAGGCTGATCTTGCTGTCGGCTTTGATGGCTTCGGCCTTGGCCAGCGAGGTGTCGAAGCTGGAGAGGCGATCCACCACCGCCTTGAAATCAGCCAGCAGAGAATAGCGGTCGATGAAGAACGACAGCGCCGCGTCGACGCGGGCGAAGGCCTGGCTGGTCTGGGTCAGGACGCCGAGCGTGATCTGGCCGGCAAAGAAGAACGGCGCAGTGATCACGATCGGCACGATCGAGTTCGACGAGCCGTAGAGCTGGATGAAGGCGGAGAGCCATTTCTGCACGCGGACGATGTCGAAGAAGTTGCGGATGACCTCACCGAACTGCTGGCTGAGACGCTTGTTCTCGGCCTTCTCGCCGCCGAGCAGCGCGACAGGCTCGCCATACTCGCGCAGGCGGGCAAGGCCAAAACGGAAGTCCGCCTCATAGACCTCCTGCTGGAAGTTCAGCCGGATCAGCTTCTTTCCGATCAGATGCGCAACCAGCGTGCCGATGGTGGCGTAGGCCAGCGCGATCCAGAACAGCAGGCCCGGAATCTTGGTGTCGAGGCCGGGCAGGGTCAGATTGGAGGACAGCCCCCACAGGATTACCGAAAACGACACCAGCGACGAAATCTGCTGGATCATCGAGATCGTCAGCGAATAGGTCGTCTCGATGTATTTGCGGATGTCCTCCGATATGCGCTGGTCGGGGTTGTCGACACGGGCATCGCCGAATTGCAGTCGATAATGGGTGCCGTCCTCGAGCCAGCGGCCGAACAACTTCTCGGTCAGCCACGAGCGCCACCGGATCTTGAAGGCCGAGACGATCAGGAACTCGATGAAGTTCGAGGCGATAAGGATCGCGACCAGCGGCACCCAGACCTGGAACAGAAGCCGCCAGAACTCGACGCCGTTCTTGGCCTGGATGGCGTCGAACCAGTTGCGGTTGAAGAAGGACAGGCTGACAGAAATCCAGACCTGACCGAGGTTGATCAGGATGATGATGGCCAGAAGGCCCATCGCCATCCACTTCACCGAGAAGGTGAAGGGCTTGCCGAAACCCAGATCATAGCTGGCGCGCTCGTTTGTCGAGAAATACTTGTCGGTGATGCCGACGATCTGCCTCATCACCGGAACCCGGCTCATGCCGAATGCGAGCAGCGCGAAGGCCGCCGAGGTGAAGGCCGTCAGTGGCGGCGGCGTGTAGCCGGCCAGCGATGCGGGCAGGATCGGCCCCGCCGCGATCATCGCGATCAGGCCAACATAGCCCATGGCGTAAAAGACGATGAAGAAGCGCAGGAACGGACCGATGCTGCGGCTCATTACCAGCGCCGCCGTCATCAGCAGGCCGGCGATGCCGACATAGAGCGGGATGCCGGAGAACCAGCCGGCCCCCATCCCCCCGGCAAGGCCAAGCGCGGAGGCGATGGCGGACAGTGCAATCAACAGTGTCATGAGATTCGTTCCGGAGCGTTACATGCCCCTGTTAGACCGTGGAATGCAGGGATTGTGAACTGTTCATTGCATGTTCGGCCAATCGGAACGGTCACATGGGGTCGAGCGCCCGGCCGGAATCCTATGCAGCCTCCGCTACGCCCTCGGGGTGCAGCTTCGGGAACAGGGGCGCCAACTCGGCCTCGTACTTCGCGAGATAGTCTTTGTAGGACGTTCCCCCCGTGCCGACCTCGACGCCGACCCGGGTGAGTTGGACGACGGCGAGCTGCAGATGCGCCCGGTGGAAGGCCAATTGCGCCCGGTCATAGGACGCGATCAGGCGCGTCAGCGGCCCAGCCTGCGCATGGGCGTCGAGCCAGCCGCGTGGATCACCGGAGTGTCCGTCCGCGATGGCCGTCAGCTTCTCTACATAGGCCAGCAGGCTGTGATTGGTGTAGCTGTGGAACCAGGTGGCCACGTCAGGGCCGTAGTAGCGCTCGAACTGCTTTTCGGCCTCGTGGATGTTGCCCGCGGCGTCCGCGGTGCCGCCGGTCCAGTACTGCTTGCGGATTCCGCTCATGATCTCGATCCGGCGGAACTGCCAGGACTGGAAGCCCGAGGTCGGACCGAGCGCGGTGCGGAATTCCGCGAAGCCGCGCATGTCCGACAGGATCGGCATGGTGGCGTTGACCGTGCGCCAGAACTGCAACACCCGCTTGAGGAAGTAGCAGGCCTCGGCAAGATCGCCGATGGTCCCCGTTGTCACATCGATGCCCGTCCGCATGGCCGAGAGCGTGCGGTCCAGATCGATGATCATCTGGTGGAACGATATTTCGCAGACCTGGTGCACCGCGATGAACAGGTCCTCGTCCTTGGAGGCGGTGACCGGCTTCTTGCAGGCAAGCAGCGTCGGCAGGTTGTGATAGGTCCAGTAATGATTCTGGCTCACATCAATGCCGGGATCAACGGGCTGCATCGGTTTGGCGTCGTAATTCATCCGGAACCTGCTCTGTAAGGCGTGGCTGTTCGTGGCAGCAATTGTCGCGCCAGAGCGGCCAATGCGCCAGCCCCAAAACAAGAAAGCCTGACCGGTGGGGCCAGGCTTGCTCAAATGCGAGGGCATAGGCGGTCACTTGGGCGCCAGCACCATAACGACCTGGCGGCCGTCGAGGCTGGGTTCGGACTCCACCTTCACGAAAGCAGCCGTCTCGGCCTTGACCCGGTTGAGGACCTCCATCCCCAGGTGCTGGTGTGCCATCTCGCGGCCGCGGAAGCGCAAGGTGATCTTGACCTTGTCACCTTCCTCGATGAACCCCTTCAGCGACCGCATCTTGACCTCATAGTCATGCTTGTCGATGCCGGGCCGCAGCTTGATTTCCTTGATCTCGATGACCTTCTGGTTCTTGCGCGCCTCGGCAGCCTTCTTCTGCTCCGCAAAGCGGAAGCGGCCATAATCCAGGATCTTGCAGACAGGAGGGACGGAATTGGGTGCGATTTCAACCAGATCGAGCCCGGCGTCCTCGGCCATTTTCAGGGCATCGATAGTCAGCACGACACCCTTGTTTTCCCCGTTCTGGTCAATCAGCTGGACTTCCCGGATGCGGATGTCGCGGTTGGTGCGAGGGCCGTCTTTCTGGGGAACGGGAAGGGCTCGGAATGGTCTGCGAATGGGAGTCTCTCCTGCGAAATCGTGCACGAAGCACACGGGATGCACAAATTGCACAACCGGCAGCATTGTCAACGTCTACGGGCGCTGATCAGGGCACCGAACTCGGGTTAACGGCGGTTTTCGGGTTGTTGCAATCGTGATTCGGTGTGGGGTCTGATTCGGAGCC
>JAPLOW010000042.1 GCA_026400555.1 Hyphomicrobiales bacterium | reverse complement strand
TGGCCGAACGTCAGCGCATGGCGGCCGATCCGGCGCGCTATGCCGGGAATGTCGCGGCCGCGAAGGCCGGCGTCCCGATCGCCTTCGGAACCGACTGCGGCAGCCCGGCCGTGCAGCATGATGTCATCGCGCCCGAGCTTGATTTCATGATCAAGCTTGGCGTCAAGCGTGACGCCTATGACGCCATCCGGTCCGCCACGGTCGTGCCGGCAAGGATCCACAAGCTCGATGGCAAGATCGGAACGCTGGAAGTGGGCAAGCTTGCCGACGTCATCGTTGTCGCGGGCAATCCGCTGGCGGACATTCACGATATCGCGAAGGTCTCGATGACCTTCGTCGAAGGCAGGAGACATCTATGAGCCGTTTGCTGAAGGCCTTGTCCGACCGTGCGCATGAAGAGGATGTGTCGTTCCGCACGCGCATGCTCGAACTGGCGGCGACGCTGCCGGACGTGATCGCGCTCGGGCGCGGCGACCCGGACTTCCACACGCCCGCACATATCGTTGATGCGGCCAAGAAGGCCATCGACGCCAATGAGCACCACTACACCCATCCCGCCGGCTTGCCGAAGCTCAGGGAGGCGATTTCGGCTTCGCTAAAAGGCGAATACGGCCTCGACTACGCGTCTGACGAGATCATCGTCACGGCGGGAACCCAGGAGGCGGTGATGCTGTGCATGCTCGCCCTGATCGAGAAAGGCGACGAGGTCTTGCTGCCCGCGCCGCGCTTCACCTCGTATGACACCGCGGTGACAATGTGCGGCGGCGTCGTTGTCGAGGTGCCCACGCGCGAGGACGACGATTATGCGCTGGTGCCGGCTGAGGTCGAGGCGCAGATCACGCCCCGGACCAAGGTGCTGGTCCTGATCACGCCGAACAATCCGACCGGCGCCGTGACACCGCCGGACATGGTGCGTGAGATCGCGCGGATCGCGATCGCCCGGGACATCATTGTCATGTCCGACGAGATCTACGCGAAGATCATCTTCGACGGCTCCGAGCACCTGTCGATCGCGACGCTGCCCGGAATGCGGGACCGCACGATCACGCTCAATGGCTTCTCCAAATCCTACGCCATGACCGGCTGGCGGGTGGGCTACGTTGCTGCGCCGCGCGATGTGGTGCGCCGACTGGTCGAGCCGCGCCACACGCTCTCGATCAATGCCGCGACGCCGTCGCAGTTCGCCGCGTTGGCCGCGCTGACCGGGCCTCAGGAGCCGGTCGACGCCATGGTCAAGGCCTATGCCGAGCGTCGCACTTTCATGATGCAGGCTCTCGACCGGCTTGGCTTCACCTACGGGCACCCTGGCGGCGCGTTCTATGTCTACACCAACGTCTCGGCGAGCGGGCGCTCGGCTCCCGACTTCTGCGAGATGCTGCTCAGGGAAGCACGCGTACTCGTCTTCCCCGGCACCATGTTTGCAGATCCGGAAGGCAAGCACATCCGGATCAGCCTCCTTCAGCCGCTGGCGCGCATGGAGGAAGCGGTCCGTCGGATCGAGGCGGTGAAAGACCGCCTGTTTGTTGGATAGGGCGGAACAGACACAGTGAAATTCCTTCTGGTCGGGCTTGGCAATCGCGGTGGCATGTGGGCCGACATCGTCGCTGCGCATCCCGCTGCCGCGCTGTGCGGCGCGGTGGACATCGATCCCGCGCGGCGTGATGCGTTCGCCACCCGTCATCAGGCCGTGCCCCTTTTCGCCGATCTCGAAACAGGGCTGCGCCGGTCAGGCGCTGAGGCGGTGCTGCTGGTGACCCCGCCCGATGGCCATCTTGCCCAGGCGGAGGCCATCGCCGCTGCCGGGCTGCCGCTCCTGGCGGAAAAACCGCTTGCGGCCAACCTTGCAGAAGCCGCCGCGATCGTCCGGCTGATGGAGCGCGCGCAATTGCCGCTCACGGTGGGGCTGAACTTCCGGTACTTGCCGGTGAGCCGCGCAATCCGCGATCTGGTTGCCGGCGGCACGCTCGGCCGACCGGGGTTCGGACAGTTCACCTATCAGCGCAACCGGGACGGCCTGCGTCCCGGTCTCAACCGTTATCCGCTGACCATGCGCCACCCGATGATGCTGGAGCAGTCGATCCATCATCTCGACCTGCTGCGCTTCGCCTATGGCCGAGAACCTGAAACGGTAACGTGCCGCAGCTTCAATCCGCCGTGGAGCATGTATGCCCACGACGCCAATGTCGCGTGCCTGATCGGCTTTGAAGGCGGGCTTGAGGCCAGCTATTTCGGCACATGGTCAGGTGGCTGGGACGCGTTGCAGTTCGAATGGCGGACCGATTGCGCTGATGGCGTGATCATCCAGCGTCAGCTTTTCTCCGATCTCGCGATGGCGCGGAAGGGCGACGCCGCGCTCACACCGGTCCAGCTGCCCGACGCGCGGGCCTTCATCGACGACAGCCGGGCCCTGCTCGACGCCTTCATCGACGCGGTTGCAGCGAAAGGGCCCGCTCCATGTGACGGCTGCGACCATCTGCGCAGCCTGTCGCTCTGCTTCGCCGCGATCGAGGCGCACGAGACCGGACGAACGGTGGCGCTGCCTGACTTCCATGCCCGCCATGGACTGGAGATGCTGACATGACCGTTCTGGTCACAGGCGCATCCGGCTTTGTCGGGGCGCACATCCTGGAGGCGCTGGTCGCGGCAGGTCACGAACGCATCGTGGCAACTGATGTTGCGCCTGCGCCGGGCGACCTTGCAGATCACCGGATCGATCGTCTGCCGCTGGACGTCTGCAATGTGGAGGCGGTTCGGGCGGTCATGCAGGCGTGGCGGCCGACGCTGGTCGTGCACGCGGCCGCCATCACGCCAGATCCGGACGAGGAAATCCGGGATGCGGCCAGAATCATGGCGGTCAACACGGGCGGTGCTGCCAATGTGGTTGCGGCCGCCCTCGCAACCGGCAGCACAACCCGCATGGTCCTGTTCTCCAGCTCCGGCGTCTACAGCGGTCAGATGGTCTATCCAGACCGTCTGCGGGAGACCGACCCGCTCCCCGCCGCCCCGTCATCGCTTTATGCCGTAACCAAGCTGGCCTGCGAAGGGCTGGCCCATCGTGTCGCCGCGTCGGGGCAGATGTCGGTCTGCGCGGTCCGCGTTGCAGCCGTCTACGGCGAGCACGAGCGCGCCACGGAAAGCCGGAAGGCGGCGCGCACCAGCCTGATTCACAGGCTTGCGCTGGCGACGGCCCATGGCGGTGCGCCGGTGAGGTTGTCCGGCCCCAATGTCCGGCGTGACTGGGTGCATGGGGGCGATGTCGGCAGCGCGGTTGCAGCCCTGCTTGCGGCGCCGCGCCTGAACGATGTCATCTACAACATCGCGTCTGGCGACGCTGTCGGCCTGCATGATCTTGCGGCGATGTTCCGTGCCGAAGGCTTGGCCACGTCCGACGAGACCGGGGCCATTGATCTCGGCTTGCGACCACAGGATGATCGCCCCCCGGTCGACATCAGCCGGATCGTCAGGGACGCCGGATTCCAGCCATCGGTGCCTTTGGCCGACGGCGTCCGTGCGCTCATTGCCTTTCACCGAAAGAATGGCCCGTCATGACGCTTCTCGATGTCAGCGGCCTCAGCGTTCGCTTCGCCTCACAGGGCAGGACCGTCCACGCCGTCGAGGATGTGTCCTTCTCGCTTGCCGCCGGTGAGACGCTGGGCATTGTCGGGGAGTCAGGATCGGGCAAGTCGGTGACGGCACTGTCGGTGATGCGCCTTGTTCCGGCGCCCCCAGGCCGGATCGTTGCCGGCCGCGTGCTGTTTCAGGGGCGCGACCTGCTCACGATGGGCGATGAGGACATCCGGCGGATCCGGGGCCGCGAGATCGCGATGATCTTCCAGGATCCGATGACGTCGCTCAATCCGGTCCTGACGATCGGGCGGCAGCTCACCGAAGTTCTCGAGGTGCATCTTGGGCTGCATCCGCGCGCCGCCCGCAACGAGGCGGTCGATCTTCTGAAGCTGGTCGGCATCCCCGAGGCCGCCAGCCGGCTCGACGAATACCCTCATCGCTTCTCCGGCGGCATGCGCCAGCGCGTGATGATCGCCATGGCGGTCGCCTGCAAGCCCAAGCTGCTGATCGCCGACGAGCCGACAACGGCGCTTGATGTCACGATTCAGGCGCAAATCCTGGAAATCCTCTCCAACCTTCAGCGTGAGCTTGGCATGGCCATGGTCCTGATCACGCACGACCTGGGCGTGGTCGCAGGCCTCGCGGACAGGGTCGCGGTCATGTATGGCGGACAGATTGTCGAGGAGGGGCCGACGGCCGCGCTGTTCGCCGATCCCAGGATGCCTTACACAATCGGGTTGCTCGGCTCGATTCCACGGCTTGACAGGCCCGATGATCGCCGGCTGACACCCATTCGCGGCAAGCCGCCGGAAGCGGCAGGCCCTCCGGTTGGGTGCCGCTTTGCGCCGCGTTGCCGACATGTCGCGCCGGTCTGCCGGACCGAGCCGCCGCAGTTCCGGCCGATCGGGCAAGACCGCCACGCACGGTGCCACGTCGATGTCAGGCTCGCCGATGAGGGCATGCACGTGCAAGGCTCCCGCGTTCTCAGTCCAAAGGATGCTTGATCGTGGATTCGGGTATCCTGCTTGCGGTCGAAGGCCTTGAAGTCCATTTTCCGGTCAAGCGCGGCGTTGTCTTCGAGCGGCATATCGGCACCGTCAAGGCGGTGGACGGCGTGAGTTTCCTGATCCGGCGCGGCGAAACTCTGGGCCTTGTCGGCGAGTCGGGTTGCGGCAAGACCACTGTCGGCCGCGCGATTCTTGGCCTGGTGCGTCCGACGGCGGGCAAGGTGATGTTCGATGGCCAGGCGGCCGGCGGCGCCGCGGCCGCGCCAGACCGCCTGCTGCGCCGGCGCATCCAGCTGATCTTTCAGGATCCCTATGCCAGCCTGAATCCGCGGATGAGCGTCGGCGAGGCGATTGCTGAGCCGGTTCGCCTTCACGGTCTGCGCAGCGGAGAGACCGCGGTTCAGCAGCGCGTCCGCGAGCTCCTGGACCTCGTGGGGCTCAGCCCGGTGCATGCGGGCCGGTTTCCGCACGCGCCGTGCTCGCCCGTGCGCTCGCGACCGACCCGGCCCTGCTGGTCTGCGACGAGCCGGTCTCCGCCCTCGACGTCTCGATCCAGGCCCAGATCGTCAACCTCCTGCAGGACCTGCAGGAGAAGCTGGGGCTTTCTTACCTGTTCATCGCCCACGGGCTGAACGTGATAAAACACATCTCCCATCGCGTTGCGGTGATGTACATGGGCCAGATCATCGAAACCGGCGACAAGGCGGCCATCTACAAGGCGCCGGTGCATCCTTACACCCGGGCCCTGCTGTCCGCAGTCCCCGTACCGGACCCCGCCGTCGAACGCGGGCGCCGGCGCATCATTCTGCAAGGCGATGTGCCAAGCCCGATGAATCCGCCTCCTGGATGCCGCTTCTCCGGGCGCTGTCCCATCGCGATCGCCAGGTGCCAGACCGAGATGCCGACCCTCATCCAGCGCGTGCCTGGCACACATGATGTTGCCTGCCTCCGCGCCGGGGAAGCCGCCGCGTTGATGCCTCTCGCCGCCTTTGGAGGCGGCTAGTTCATCCAGCATCGAGATGCAGACACCGTCGACGGCAAAAAAATGAGTGATCATCATAACGTGGAACGCTGCCCACAGAAAGCGCGCACCCCCTCGACCCCGACAACGCTGCCGGCCAAAAAGATCCGCCAGACCGATAACGGTCTTGCACGCTCCAGCCTTGTCTGATTGTAATACAAACCATGGTTTCAAGGGCATCATCAGCGGTTTGCCGTAGCATCGGGCGCGGTGCCACATGACAGCGACCGCCAGTCACGAACCGCAGCGGAAGGACGCATCGCCGTGCGGTGAGGAGGACGCGTCGCGCTATGGCCGACATCTGTTGAGCCTGTGGGGCCTCGATCCGAATGTGTGCCACCTCAATCATGGCGGCTACGGCGCCACGCCTTTGTCTGTCCTGGGGGAGCAACGGGGCTGGCAGCGACGTATGGAGTCCAACCCGCCCCGGTTCTTCATGAACGAGCTGCCCGGCCTGCTGCGCGCCGCGGCCACCGAGCTTGCCGCGTTCCTCGGAACAGAGCCTGATCGTCTTGCTTTTGTCGACAACGCCACGTCGGGCGCCAGTGCGGTGCTGCGGAGCCTCGACTTCGCACCGGATGACGAGATCCTGACGACAGACCATGTTTACAATGCGCTGCGGAACGCGGTCCGCTACGTGGCGAGCAGGACAGGGGCTGTGCTGCGCGAGGTCAATGTGCCCCTGCCGGTGCGCGAGGCAGATGAAATCGTCGAGGCGATCCGGGCCGGCTTGACCCAGCGCACGCGTCTCATCGTCATCGACCATGTTACGTCGGGATCCGCAACGATCTTTCCGGTTGAGGCGATCGCGGCACTTGGCAGGGAGCGCGGCATCCCCGTGCTGGTCGATGGCGCCCACGCGCCCGGGCTGGTTGATCTCGACATCGACGCCATCGGCGCCGACTGGTATGTCGGCAACTGCCACAAATGGCTGTGTGCGCCCAAGGGCGCCGGCTTTGTCGCCGTCTCGCGCGCGCCGGCCGCCACCATTCATCCATTGGCGATCTCGCATGCCTACGGACAGGGCTTCACCGCCGAGTTCGACAAAACCGGAACGCGCGACGCCTCGGCCTGGCTGGCCATCCCGGCCGCCATCCGCTTTCATGCGAAGCTGGGAGGCCCGCGCCTCCGGCAGCGCAACCGCGCGCTGGCGGCCACGATCGCGGGGTCGATCAGCCAGATGACGGGAATGCCTGCGACCTGCAGTCCGGCGCTTGCGCCGGCGATGGCGGCCTTGCGCCTGCCGGGCGACCTGCCGGCGACGCGCGAGGCATCCGCGCGCGTTCATGACTGGCTGTACGACCGACACGGCTTTGAGACCGCCATCACGACCGCGGGCGGCGCGCTGCATCTGAGGATCTCGGTTCAGGCCTACAACGAAGCCGGCGATTTCGAGGGCCTGGCCGAGGCGGGGCTTGCGGCCGGGCGGGCTTCCGCATGATCGTGTATCTGAGCCAGCGCCTCGGGCAGACCGTTCTTGTGCTGGCCGCGGTCAGCCTGCTCGCCTTTCTCATGTTCCGCTTCTTGGGCGATCCGGTCGTCGCCATCCTGGGCGCGAATTCGACCGGGTTGCAGCGCGACGAGTTGCGGCGGCAGATGGGTCTCGATGGACCACTGCCGCTGCAGTTCATCGATTATGTCGTGAGCATGCTCCGAGGCGATTTCGGGCTGAGCTACCGGCTGGGGCAGCCGGTGCTGCGCGTGCTCGCTGAACGGGTGCCGGCGACCATGGAGCTTGCGCTGGTCGGCATGGCCATCGCCCTGTGCATCGGCATTCCGGCAGGCGTCTACACCGCGCTCCGTCCGGATGGGCTGCTCAGCCGGCTCACCATGGCCGCATCGCTCGTCGGCATCTCGATGCCGTCATTCTTCATGGGCATGCTGCTGATCTTCATCTTCAGCGTGACACTGGGCTGGCTGCCCTCGTTCGGGCGTGGCGAAACCGTCCGCCTCGGCTCGCTGTGGACCACAGGTCTGCTGACCATCAGCGGGCTCAAGGCGATTCTGATGCCTGCGATCACGATTTCGGTCTTCCAGATCGCCATGATCATGCGGCTGGTGCGGGCGCAGATGATCGAGGCCTTGCGGACCGACTTTGTCCGCTTTGCCCGCGCCCGCGGGCTGCCAGGCAGGGCCGTGAACCTGCGCCACGCGCTCGCCAACACCCTTGTGCCCGTGGTCACCGTTGTCGGCCTTCAGCTCGGCTCCATTATTGGCTTCGCGGTGGTGACCGAGACGGTGTTTCAATGGCCGGGGCTCGGCCTGCTGTTCCTGCAGTCCGTCGCGGCGGCCGATATTCCGGTGCTCTCCGCCTTTCTTGTCTTCATCGCGCTGGTGTTCGTCACGATCAATTTCCTGACCGACCTGCTTTATGTCGCAATCGATCCGCGCATCCGGCTCTCGGACAAGGGGGGCATCGCTTGAGCGCCCTGTCCACATCCGCCCGCAGCCGCTGGGGACGCCTGTCGGACGCTGCGCGCCGTTGGATAGACAGTGATCTGGCGCGGGATTTCAGGAGTTCTCCCGTTGCCCTGTTCGCGTTAGTCGTGGTCAGCCTCTACGTCCTTGCGGCCAGCTTTCCCTCGCTGGTGGCGCCGCATCCAGTGTTCGATCTGTCGACGCTCGACTTCGCCGATGCTTTCCGTCCACCCGCCTGGCTGGAGGGCGGGAGCTGGCGGTTCGTGCTTGGCGCCGACGACCAGGGCCGCGATGTCCTGTCCGCGATCATCTACGGCCTGCGGGTCTCGCTGTTCGTCAGCGTCGCGGCGGTAGCGCTGTCGGTCGCGATCGGCGTGTCGCTCGGGCTGATTGCCGGCTTCTATGGCGGCTGGATCGACAGCCTGATCATGCGGGTTGCCGATGTCCAGCTCACCTTCCCGGCCATGCTGGTCGCTGTTCTGTTCGACGGTCTTCTGCGGTCTGCCTTCGGAGAGCAGGCGCATCAAAGACACGCGATTTCGATCATCATTGTCGCCATCGCCCTCTCCGGCTGGGTGCAGTATGCGCGGACCGTGCGGGGCTCCACGCTTGTGGTGAGCCGGCACAATTACGTGCTCGCGGCCCGGATGATGGGTCAGCCGACCGGCTTTATCCTGTTCCGGCATATTCTTCCCAATGTCGCCACGCCGGTCTTCGTCATCGCGACCATCCAGCTGGCGGTCGCGATCATTCTGGAGGCGACGCTGTCCTTCGTTGGCCTTGGCGTTCCCCCGACGCAGCCCTCGCTCGGAACGCTCATCCGGGTCGGCAACGGCTATCTGCTGTCGGGCGAATGGTGGCTGGCCATGTTTCCGGGCTTTGCCCTGCTGTTTCTGGTGCTGGCCGTGAACCTGCTGGGCGACTTTCTGAGGGACGCGCTGAATCCAAGCCTGAAATGACTGGACTTGAGAAACGGTCGCATCGCGCGACGCAACACACCAAAGGAGATCACCAATGTTGAAGCCAACATGGCGCGGCCTGGCGGGAATCATCCTGAGCACAGGATTGCTTGTGTCATCGGGCCCGGCCTGGACGAAGACGCTGCGGATCGGCGCGCAGGCCGATGCCGGTACGATGGATCCCCAGGCGCAGAACATCCAGACGACAATCACACTGCTGTCGATGATCTACGAGCCGCTGATCACGCGTGACAAGGCCCTCAACAAGGCGCCGGCGCTCGCCGAAAGCTGGACCCAGACGAACCCGACAACATGGCGCTTCAAGCTGAGGCCGGGCGTGAAGTTCCACGACGGTTCGGCGCTGAGTTCGGCTGACGTCGCCTTCACCATCCTGCGGGCGCAGGGCGCAACCTCGCAGTTTGCCTCCTACGTCGCTGGCCTGACAGTGACGCCGGTCGACGATCTGACTTTCGATATCGTGAGCCCGCGGCCCGATCAACTCCTGCCGGACAAGCTTCTCTACGTGCCGATCATGAGCAAGCTGTGGTCGGAGAAGAACAATGCGCTGACGCCGCAGAACCTCAAGGACAAGCAGGAGAGCTACACCGCCCTCAATGCCAATGGCACCGGTCCATACAGGTTGGCCAGCCGTGCGCCGGATTCGAAGACCGTGCTGCAGCGCGTCCCACAGTACTGGGGTCCGCTTGATGGTGACATCACCGAAGTGGTCTGGACGCCGATCGCGTCCGACCCGACGCGGGTCGCGGCGCTGCTGTCGGGAGAACTCGACATCGTCATCGATGTTCCGGCCCAGGATGTGGCGCGGCTACAGCAGAACGCCGACCTCAAGATTGCGAAGGTTGACGAATTCCGCACAATTTTCTTCGGCTTCGACCTCAAAAGCGACAAGCTCAAATATGCCGACACTGACCGGAATCCGTTCAAGGATGTTCGTGTCCGCCAGGCCATCAACCTGGCCGTTGACCGCGACGCCGTCGTGCGCACGGTGATGCGCGGACTGGCGAGCCCGACCACGCAGATCCTCGCGCCGGGCAATGTCGGCTATGATCCGGCGCTTGACAGGACCGTGACCACCAATCGCGAGAGGGCGCGGCAATTGCTCGCCGAAGCGGGCTATCCGAACGGCTTCGGGTTCACCTTCGATTGCCCGAATGACCGCTACGTGAATGACGAGCAGGTCTGCAAGACGATGGCGACGATGATGTCGCAGATCGGGCTGAAGCCGACGCTCAACGCCATGCCCCGCGCCCGCTACTTCCCCAAGATCTGGGACCGCGACACGTCGATGTACATGATGGGCTTCAACTCCCCCTACTTCGACGGCATGTACTCGCTTGAGACCATGCTGATGACCCGCGACGACAAGAAGGGGGAGGGCATCTACAACTACTCCAACGTCGCCGATCCGGCCCTCGACAAGGAGATCGCGGCGGCGCGTGACGAGATGGATCCCAGGAAGCGCGAGGCGATGATGAAGGCGCTTTACAAGAAGATCACGGACGACGTGTTCTTCGTGTCGCTCTACAATCAGGTGCTGGTCTACGCCATGCGCAAGAATGTCTCGACGCCGGTGAGGCCCGACAACTGGCTGGAGATCCGCTGGGTCACGATGAACTGATTGCGATTTCCGTCGTTCATGCCGGGCCGCGCGCCCGGCATGCCGCTTAGCACTCCAATGAACCGGGCGCACGTCCAATGAGCAGGTCGAAATACCGCATCGGCATCGATGTCGGCGGAACGTTCACGGATTTCGTCCTCGCGGACATGGGCGGCCGCGGCCTTCGTTTCCACAAGGAGCCGAGCGTCCCGGGCGATCCGTCCGCGGCCGTCGAATCCGGTATTGCGGCGATGCTGGCGACCCATGCCATCGCGCCCGGCGATATCGAGTTGATCGTGCATGGAACGACGATCGGCCTGAATGCGATCATCCAACGGCGCGGCGCGCGCATGGCGCTCGTCGTCTCAAAGGGCAACCGCGATCTTCTCGAGATCGCGCGGCTCAGGCTTCCCAGTTCCTACGACTTCACCGAGCCGCGCGAGGTGCCGCTTGTGCCGCGCGACCTCGTCTTCGAAATCGACGCCCGCATGAGGTCCGACGGATCAATCCTGAAGCCTCTGGACCTGGAGGAAGTGGCCGGCCTTGCCCAACGGCTGGCGGCCGCAAAGGTCGAGGCCGTCGCCATCGTGCTGCTGAACGCCTACCGCGATGCGTCGCTGGAGGCTGCGCTCGGGGCCGCATTGCGCCAGCGGCTGCCCGGCGTTCTGGTGACCGAGTCAGGGTTGATCTGGCCGGAGGTGCGCGAGTATGAGCGCGGCCTGGTGGCAGGACTGAACGCCTATATTCACCCGCTCATGACACGATACTTCGACCGCCTGAAGGCCCGTGTCGATGGCCTTGGCGTGACGGCGCCGGTCTACATCACCGCAAACAATGGCGGGACGCTCAGCCTCGAGACAGCCCGGGCCCGCCCCATCGACACGGTGCTGTCTGGTCCCGCCTCGGGTGTCGTCGCATCAACCCGTCTGGGAAATGCCACGGGCAAGACGCGGCTGATCACCTTCGACATGGGCGGAACCTCTGCGGACATCGCCGTATGCCAGACCGGAGCGCCGGAGTTCACGACGGCCACCTTCGTCGGCGATTTCCCGTTGATCATGCCGGTGGTCAATGTCGGCGCGATCGGCGCCGGAGGAGGCTCGGTCGTGTGGGTGGATGCGCAGGGTCTGCTCAAGATCGGGCCATTGTCGGCAGGGGCCGATCCGGGCCCGGTCTGCTATGGCCGCGGCGGAAAGGAGCCGACCCTGACGGACTGTTATGTCACGCTCGGCATCATCGACCCCACCACCTTCCTGGGTGGCCGCATGGTTCTGGATACCAAGGCCGCGCGCGTCGCACTGGAGGCGGTTGCGGACCGCATCGGCCTCGCCGGAGAGAACCGGGCCATTGCGGCAGCGGAATCCGCGCTCAGGGTCGCGAGCGCCAAGATGGGCACCGAGATCACCAAACTGCTGGCGACGGCAGGAGTCGACCCGCGTCAGTTCTCGCTCGTGGCCTATGGTGGCGCCGGTCCGACACACGGCAATCTTCTTGCAGAGGAGGCGCAGCTCACATCCGTGACCATTCCGACGGCGCCAGGGACTTTCTGTGCGCTCGGGGCCATTCTGGCCGACGTCCGGCGCGACTACGTCCGCACAGTGCGCAGGCTGATCGGTCCCAATGCCGGCGCGCGCAATGGTTGGGACGCTGTCTCGGACGCGATTGCGGCGTTGGAAGCCGAAGCACGGGCGTGGATTGCGACGGAAGGCGAGATCGTCGGCGAGACGGAGGTCGCAGTCTCGTTCAATCTGCGTTATCTCGGGCAGGCCTACGAGCTGGAGGTGTTCCTGCCGCGAGGCCCGCGCGACGGAATCGACGACACGACGGTCTGTGACCTGTTTCACATCGAGCATGAGCGGCTTTACGGCTTTCGCGAGAGCAAGGTTCCCCTTCAGACGGCAACAGTACGGGTTGGCGTCATCGGCAAGGTCCCGGCCGTCGCCTTGCCGGAAGTCCCCCCGTCGCTGCCCGAGCCGTTTACGCATCGGAGCGTCTGGCACAAGGGCCAGCCTGTGAACACGGCGGTCTACGCCCGGCGCGACATCGGAGCCGGCGCGAGGATTGCGGGGCCCGCCATCGTCGAACAACTCGACACCACGACCTTCATCCTGCCTGGCTGGCGCGCGGACGCCGATCGCCTCGGCGCGCTCAGCATCACGCGGGAGGTCGCGCCATGAAGCTTGATCCCATCCTGGTTGAAATCTTCTTCCACAAGGTGACGGCTATCGCCGAGGAGATGGCGATCACGTTGCAGCGCACGGCCCGCACGACCTATGTCAAGGAGGCCGGCGACTTCGGCACGGCGCTCGCGACGCCCGAAGGCCGGTTCTTCGCCTATCCGAAAGTCATGGGTGTTTCCGGTTTCCTGGACAGCAATGTCGGGCCGGCACTGTCGCGCATCGACCATCTCGAGCCGGGCGACGTGATTCTCACCAACCATCCGTTTGAGAGCGAGGGCCTCGCGACCCACATGCCGGATCTGCATCTGATCCGGCCGATCTTCCATGAAGGACGCATCGTCGCCCATGCCTGGGACTTCATCCACTCGGCCGATATCGGCGGCGGCGTGCCGTCGAGCATTTCGCCCCGTTTCTCGGATCTTTATCAGGAAGGATTTCAGATTCCGCCGGTCAAGCTGGTGAAGGCCGGCGTCATGAACGAGGATGTCATCCGCCTCTACACCGCCAACTGCCGGACGCCGGAAGTCAATCTCGGGGACATCAAAGCCATGCTGGCCGCCTTGCAGGTCGGCGAAAAGCGCGTGCACGGGCTGATCGCGCAGCACGGGCTGCAGACCTTCCTGGATGCGCAGGACGACCTCGCCGAGGTGGCGGCCTCCAAGGCCCTTGCGGTCCAGAAGCAGCTTCCGGATGGAACCTATGCCTTCTGGGATCTGCTGGACGATGATTTCAATTCGAAAGTCCCTGTGCGGGTGCGGTGCGAGCTCACCGCAAAGGACGGCCGCGTTCATCTCGACTTCTCCGGAACCGATCCGCAGGTACTGGCAGCCTACAACATTCCGACCGGTGGGCAGCGCCATCCCTGGCTCACCTTGAAGCTGATGCATTTCATCTACAGCCACGACAAGACGGTGCCGTTGAACCATGGGCTGTTCAACAACATCACCGTGACTGCGCCGGTGGGCACGGTGGTCAACCCGGAGCCCGGCGCGGCGGTCGGCGTGCGCAGCGCCACGGCGATCCGCCTTAACGAAGCGCTGGTCGGCGCCATGTCGATCGCCCGGCCGGGCCTGATGCCAGCGCCCAGCGGCGGCATCATGATCCCGTCTGTCCTTGTGGAGCAGGATGCCCGCACCGGCGCGCGCCACGTCATGGTGCTGCAGTCGCTTGTTGGCGGCACCGGCGCCCGGCTCGGCGCGGACGGTGTCGACGGGCGCGATTCCTCCCTTGCCAACCAGCGCAACACGCCGATCGAGAAGACCGAGGAGGAGGCCGAGGCAACCATCGTCGAATATGCCCTGCGTCAGGATTCGGGCGGGGCCGGGCGCTGGCGCGGTGGCACCGGCGTGGTGTTCTCGGTGCGGATCGCACGCTATGGCTCCGCCGTGCTGGGACGCGGCATGGAGCGTTTCGTGTTCCGCCCTTGGGGCATGGCCGGGGGGCGCCCGGCGGAGAAGGCCCGCGTCGTCGTTAACCTCGGCACGCCGAAGGAACGCGAACTGGGCAAGCTCGACATCTTCTATCCCGATCCCGGCGACGTGGTCACGATCATGACGCCCGGCGGCGGCGGCTATGGCGATCCGCTGGACCGGCCCGAGGACGATGTCTTGCGCGACGTCGAGGTGGGCTATGTCAGCCGCGAGGCTGCACGGCGTGACTATGGCGTGATCATCACCGGTTCAGGTCTGGACCGGGCAGCGACCGACGCATTGCGCACGAGCATGCGCGCGCTGCGGGGACCGCCGCCCGACTTCGACTTCGGCCCCGAGCGCGATGCATGGGAGCAGGTTTTTGACGATGCCAGCATGCTCAGGATCAACGCGCTCTTCATGCGTCTTGGCTCCAATGTCAGGCCGCAGCGGCGCCGCGAACTGTTCGAGCGCGTCATCCCCGACCTGCCGAAAGTGGGTGTCGTGCCGCTGCATGAGGTGATTGGCGATATCGATGCGGCGCGCAGGCGTCTGTCTGCCGAGATCGAGGCCCTGGCGGCCCATGTGGAGGCCATGGATGTGGCAGGCTAGCGGATTTTGCGCGAGAGACGGCGGAGCATGCCACATATCCTGATCATTGATCCGCAATTCGCGGAAGATCCTGACATCGAACGGTCAGTTGCCGGCCCTGATGTCGCGTTCGAAATCATGCGGCCCGGTTCCGGCGAGGTTGGCAAGGACGCCCTACGGCGGGCGGACGCCGTTCTCAATTGCCGGAGCCGGCATCTGCTGCCGGCAGCGCATATCGAGGCCATGGAGCATGTGCGGATCATCGCCCAGGACGGCGTCGGCTTCAACCACATCGACATCGCCGCTGCGGCGCGGCGCGGCATTCCGGTTTGCAACACGCCGGATTATGGCACGCGCGAGGTTGCCGACCATGCCATGGCGCTGCTGCTGTCGCTGACGCGGGGCGTGACGGCCTACAACAACCGGCTGCTGGTGCGGGATGACGCCTGGTCGACCCTGGCGCTTGCGCTGCCGCCGGTGCGGCGGCTCGGTGACCAGACGCTGGGCCTTGTCGGTCTCGGGCGGATCGGCACGGCGATGGCCCTGCGGGCCCGCGCATTTGGGCTGAATGTCGTCTTCCATGACCCCTATCTTCCAGCAGGCCACGAGCTGGGCCTTGGCCTCGGGCGGGCCGACAAACTGGACGCTCTGCTGGGCCGATCGGACATCGTGTCGATCCACTGCCCGCTGACCGACGAGACGGCTGGTCTCTTCGATGACCGAAACCTGTCGGCGATGAAGCCCGGAGGCATCCTGATCAATACCGCGCGCGGCGGCATCGTTGATCTCGACGCCGTGCAGCGTGCCCTTTCGAGCGGCCATCTGTGCGCCGCCGCGCTTGACGTCCTGCCACGCGAACCCCTGGACAGGGCCCATCCGCTGATCGCGGCCTGGTCAGCCAGCGAGGCATGGCTAGAGGGCCGTTTGCTGCTGACGCCGCATGCCGCCTTCTATTCGCCGGAAAGCCTGGCCGACATGCGTCGCCTCTCGATGCTGGCCATCGTCGAGTTCTTGCAGAAAGGGCGGCTGAGAAGTTGCGTCAACCTTCGCCTGCTTGCGCAGAACGGGCACTTTCAGGCTGAATGGGCTGCCGGGCAGGCCTGACGCGGCGGGAGCCTTATCCCTCGCGGGCCTTCAGCCAGTCCCGATACTCGCCCAGCGTGGCTTCGTTCGGCGGGTAGGTGCCGGCGAGCGGCGCCCCCTGCCTGACCTTTCCGACCACGAACTCCTCGAGGATTTCACGCTCGGCCGCGGCCGTGGCGATTTCCTCGACCAGATGGGCCGGGATCGCCACGACTCCGTTGCCGTCTCCCATCAGGATGTCGCCGGGCATCACCGGCACACCGGCGATGCCCACGGGCACGTTGAGGTCTATGACGAAGCGGTGCGATGTTACCGGCGTTGCGGCATTGCCGGTGCAGAACAGCGGAATGGGGATGGAGGCGATCGCGGCAGCGTCGGACACCCCGCCGTCCAGCACGATGCCGCTGACGCCCTTGACGAGAAGATGGGTCGTCATGATGTCGCCCATGAAGGCCGTGCGCGTCTCGCCATCCATGGCAACGGCCAGGACCTGGCCGGCACTGATTTCGGCGACCGATTGCGCCTGCAGGTTTGGCCGCGCACCCGCGCCCTGCTGTTCGACCAGATCTTCGCGCACCGGAATGGTGCGCACCGTATAGGCTGGTCCAGCGAATTTCACGGCAGAGGGGTTGAGCGGCTTCGGACCGAACATGAACGTGTTCCGGAAGCCCTTGCGCCAGAGCAGGGACACAACCGTCGGTACCGCTGCCTGCAGCAGGCGGCCCCGGACGGCTGCTGTGAACGGAGTGTGCTGCGCCATGGTCCTGCCCTCATGCCAAGTGGTTTGATGAACCCGATCCAGTTTGTCTAACAAGCAGACAATCGCTGCGCCAGCGCGCATTTGGCGTGCGATGTCATTGACGCCCGTGAAAGAGCCGCCAGCGTGTGGCGTCACTGTCGTGCGCGAGGTCGCCCTCGGACGTTGCTGATGCCCCCGGTCAGATCGGAACGTCGACCCAGCGCCGTTGGCGCGAAGACGTGCGGATGCAATCCAGAACGAGCTGGTTGCGCCAGCCGTCATGGAAAGTCGCGCCCTCCCGAAGGGGGCGTCGTTCGCGCATCGCCGCTGCAAATTCCTGAAGGAGGCCGACAACCGACACATTCCAGATCCCGGGATTGATCCCGGCCAGCGCCGCGTTTGGATCTGGCTCGCTCATGTCTTCGAAGCTGCCACCGGCCTTCGCGACCATCAGCTTCTCGGTGCTGTTCGACAGCGTGATCGTACCGTCCGAACCGAAGATCTGCGTGCTGTTGTCAACGCCGTGACGGGCGGCTGCGCTCATGAAGACATCGACGACAGCGCCCGACCGCATTTCGAGCGTGAAGGATGCGACATCATCCGCATCGGCCCGCCACGGCACTCCGGTGGACTTGTCGAACCTGTCCGGAACGAGCGTCCGCACTTCGCCGCTGACGGCTGCGACCTCGCCCAGCAGCCAGCGCAGAAGATCGACCTGATGGGAGCCGTTCGCGCCCAGCCGTCCGCCGCCCTGGTCCTCCATCGACCACCAGTCGCCGGCAGCCCTCGAGCGCGGGTCGCCCCAGGCATTGCCGATATTGCTGATGTTGACGTGGCGCACGGCGCCGATGGCCCCCTGGCCAATCAGCTCGCGCAACTTCCTGCGGTTTGGATTGAAGCGCAGCTCATGATCGATCATGTGCATCCGCCCGAGCGATTCCGCCTTGTCGAGCATGGTTTTCGCCTCGACTGCATCCATCGCAGTCGGCTTCTCGCACAGGACATGCGCTCCAGCCTCCAGTGCAGCGAGCGTCATCGTGGCATGGGTGACGGTCGGCGTCGCAATGCAGACAAGGTCGAAGGCATGGTTGGCCAGCATCGTCCGCCACTCGCCATAGGCATGGGGAACGGCGAATGCCTTGGCCGCCGCGTCGGCGCTCTCACGGCGGGCGCTGGCGATGGCGATGACCTCGGCGCCCGGGACATGGGCGAAGGCAGGCAGATAGGCCGCTCTTGCAAAGCTTGCTCCGATGATTCCGACACGCATGATGATGGTCCGCCTTGTTGATCCTGGCCGGCAGCGTCCAGCGGCGGATCGAGGATCTCGCGCAGCCAACTGTCCGGACCGTGCGAATAAAGCACGGCAGCCGCGACAACGACACAGGGAAAATCGCGACCCGCGGTGGACATGCGGGGTCTGCCCCCATGCGCGGCCTGGCTTGTCACCAGGCTGCTGGCCCGCCAAGAGCCGCCGCTCGCAGTCATGGCCGACGTGGCGCTTGTCGCCACGTCGTGTCCGCCGGGCCGGGCCTGGCGGGCGCCGGAGGGCGGCGAGCTTCTTGCGCTCATCCTCATCGGGGTCTTCGGTCCGCTCGGACAGTATGTCAACATCATCGCGATCCGCACCGCTGAAGCCTCCGCCCTTGCGCCGATCGACGACACGCGGCTGATCTTCGATGCGAGCGCCGGATATTTGCTGTTCGTCAAGCTTCCCGACCGGTGGACTCTGCTCGGGGCAGCCATCATCATCTGCTCGACCCTCTTCATCACCCGCCACGAAGCGCGGATCGCACGACCCATCACCCAGGCGCCACCGGCCGATCCGCTGTCCGAACCTTTCCCGGCCCCGGCCGCCACCCCCCAGAACGGAGACCTGCCATGCTCGATATCTCGGAAGAACCACTGCTCCTGACCCCGGGACCCTGCTCGATTTCCCTGCGCACCAAGCAGGCGATGCTGCACGACTATGCATCGGGCGAAGAGGTCATGGCCGAAAAAGTGGCAGCGATCGCCAAGTATCTGCTTAAGATCGTCAACGGGCAGGGCAGCCACACCATGGTTCCACTGGTGGGTTCGGGTACCTATGGCACGGAAGCGACGATCGGGACCTTCGTCCCGCGCGATGGCAAGCTGCTGGTCCACACGAACGGGGTCTATGGCGACCGCATCGTCGACATCTGCCAGCATTTGCGGATCAACTACACCTCGTTTCGCACGCAGCCCTTCACGCCGCCGACGCGCAAGCAGTTCGAGGACGCCATCAATGCCGACCCCGCCATCACCCATGTGATGGTCGTCCATTGCGAGACGTCGACGGGCATCCTCAATCCGATCGAGGACATCGCGCAGGTCTGCAAGGCCTACGGCAAGGGCCTGCTGATCGATGCGGTGGCCTCCTTCGGCATCATCGACCTCGACGCCAGGAAGCTGGGTTATGACGCCGTCATCTTCTCGGCCAACAAGGGCATGCAGGCTCCGCCTGGCCTCGCGTTCGTCATCGCCAAGAAGGCCGTTCTCGAGGAATGCAAGGGCAACTGCCACTCGCTGACACTTGATCTGTGGGACCAGAACCAGCATTTCGAGCGCACCGGCGGCTTCCGGTTCACCCCTGCGACGCATCTGCTGTTGGCCTTCGCCGAAGCCTGCAAGGAGCATGAGGAAGAGGGCGGTGTCGCAGGCCGCCAGGCGCGCTACCGGGCGAGTTCGCGTCGCCTCGTTGACGGGATGCGCCAGATGGGCTTCCACACGCTCGTGGACGATGCGCATGCCTCACCGATCGTCTCCACCTTCCACGACCCCGATGACCCGAACTACTCGTTCGGCGCCCTTTACAGCGGGATGAAGAAGCGTGGGTTCATCATCTTTCCAGGGCGCCTCGCCGCGGCCAACACCTTCCGCATCGCCAATATCGGCATCGTGACGCCGGATGACATCAGCCGCGCGATGGACGCGATTGCGGAATGTTTCGCCGAGATGGGGGTGAAGAACTTCGGCCGCGCCGAGGCCTTCGCCGCCTGATGCTGGCTTCCGGCGCCGCCCTGCCGGCGGATGCCGGCTGGGGCCATACGGTTGCGGATTGGCGCTGCCGGCTCTCGTTTGGAACCGGGATCGGCTGCCACATCGACGGGCAGCCTGCTGCAGCCGGTCTGCTGCTCCCGGGGCCACCGGGAAAGGCGTTCTTCGGCATGCTTTTCGTCGCCCAAGCGCATCGCGGGCAGGGTCTCGGCGCTGTCGTCACCCGCGCGGCCCTGCGAGAGGCCGGCCGGATGGGCCGGTCGATCATTGCACTGTTTGCCGTTCCGAAGGCCGTGACCCTCTACCGGCGGCTCGGCTTTCAGGAAAAAGGCGCGCTGCTCAGCGACCGGGGCGGCGGCGATGCTGCTTCGGCCGGCGTCACGCATGCCGAGCCTGGCATCGAGGTGCGTCCGCTTGCGGGCGCGATCTGCCGGCCGTGCTCACCCTTGACCGCGCCTCATATGGCGCTGATCGCGCTATCCTTTTGCCCGACCAGATCGAGCGCTTTCCCGATCTGTCGCTGGTTGTCTCCGATGCTTCCGGGGTCCTGGGCTTTGCCCTGGCTTCGGCGCGCACCGGGCAGACCATCATCGGCCCTGTGGTGGCGTCCGAAGCCGCAACCGCCATCACATTGACCGCTGCCTTGCTCGCAAGAACGGATGGCGCTATCCGCTGCGACAGCCTTGGCGTCGCTCACGGTCACCGCGCCGTCTACCATCAGGAGCTTGAGGAACAGGGCTTCGCTGTGCTGAACCCCATCCCGCTGATGGTGTACGGTCCCGAGCGAGCCAGAACACCCTTTGCAATCCCTCACCACCTTTTCGCAGCCCAGTCTGCCACAGCCGGCTAAGTGTTCCGACACCGGCATGACGCAGTCATTACCAGAGAGACGTTGATCCCGATGAAATATGTCCAGCTTGGCCGCAGCGGCCTCACCATCAGCGCAATCTGTCTCGGCGGCAACTCCTGGGGCGCGGCAGGCCGCCGGGAGTGGGGCGCCTTTGATGCGGCCGGCAGCAGGCCCTTCTTCAGGGCGGCGCTCGATGCCGGTATTACGTTCTTCGACACGGCGGATGTCTACAATCACGGTGACAGCGAAAGCGTGATGGGCAGCGAGCTCATCCCGATGGTGCCGCGCGATGATCTGGTGATTTCGACCAAGATCGGCATTCCCATGAGCGGCAAGCCGAACGACGGCGGCCTCGGACGCAAGCATCTGATGAAGAGCATTGATGCGGCGCTGAAGCGGCTGAAGACGGACTATGTCGATCTGCTTCAGGTCCACAGGCTCGATTCCCACACGCCGCTGGTGGAGACCATGCGCGCGCTCGACGACATGGTGAAAGCGGGAAAGGTCCGCTACATCGGCGGCTCCACCATGCCGGCCTACAAGTTTGCGCAGATGATTGCGCTGGCAGACCGCTACAACCTCGCCCGCCCGATCGCGATGCAGAACCTCTACAACCTCGTCCAGCGCGAGGAGGAGCGGGAGATGCTGCGGCTCTGCGCCGAGGAGGGTGTAGGGGCCATACCCTACAGCCCGCTTGCCCGCGGCTTCCTCGCTGGCAACCGGTCGCGGGACGGCGGCGGCGAGACCGAGCGCGCGAAGACCGACAAGGCGGCACGCGGCCTGTACCGTCCGACCGATTTCGACGTTGTCGATCAGGTGGTGGCGCTCGCGCAGCAGCGCGGGGTCAGGCCGACCCAGATCGCTCTGGCATGGCTCCTGCACAAACCGGTTGTGAGCGCGCCGATCATCGGCGCAACCAAACCGGAATACATCGCCGAGGCCGCAGCCGCGACAGAGATCGCGCTCTCGGTGGATGAGATTGCCAGCCTGGAAGCCCCTTATGTCTTCGGCCCTGCGCCCATGACCTGAGACCACCAGACGTCAGCCCCCATCAACCTCTCACCGGAAAGGCTCTCCGGTTCAACCGTCCTCTCTGAAGGCATATGTTCTGGCTTTTGGCCTGCTGGCAGCGTCCCTCACGACGACTGTCAGCGCCCAGACGCTTTCGATCGGTCTGAGGTCGGGCACGGACACGCTTGACCCGCATGTCGGGTCGACGGGCAACACCGTTTCGGTCCTCCGCAATATCTGCGGCACCCTGGTCCCGCGCGATAAGACGCTTGAGCCCACCCCGTCGCTTGCCACGTCCTGGAAGCTGATCGACGACAACACCTGGGAATTCAAGGTGCGCCCGGGCGTGAAGGTCCACAATGGTGCGGATGTCGCCGCCGAAGATGTCACGGACCCGATCGAGCGGATGCCGAACGCGCAAGGCCCGACCGGCAGGGTGATGCTCTCCATAACGGGCATCATCTAGGTCGAGGTGGAGCAGATGAAGCGCAACGCCGCCATCGCCGTTTTCCAGACGCCGCCGGTGTATAACGTCATGATCTATCCGGAGTTTGCCCGCGATCAGTCGCCGACGATCACGCACGCGGACGGCAAGCCCATGACCAAGAACCCGATGAAAGACATTCGGGTCCGGAAGGCGATGTCGATGGCCATCAACCGGCAGGCCATTGTCGAGCGTGTGATGCATTCGCAGGGCTCCGCCGCCGGTCAGCTGTCTGCCGAAGGCACCTGGGGCATCACCCAAGGCCGCAGCCGGAGGCGTTCGATCCCGAAGGCGCCAGGAAACTGCTGACCGAAGCCGGCGATCCCGACGGCTTCGGCATCACGGCGCATTGCACGGCGGACCGCCTGCCGCATGACGGCGCTGTCTGCACGGCGCTCGGCGGCAACAACCGCACCATGTATTCGAACGCCAAGCTCGACGGCATCATCCAGAAGGCGATCACGACCGTCGACGATGACAAGCACAAGGCCATGGAGATCGAGGCCATGGAGATCGCGGTCAATGACGAGGCCACCAGTCCCGTCGTGGCGCTCAACGTGATCTGGGCGGGTTGCAAGGACAAGGTTTCCTCTGTTGCCCGCCATGACGAGGAACCCAATGTGCTGCAGATGAAAAAGCCCTGAGGTGCAGGCGCTCATGGACCGCCGGTCCGTGAGCGCACTTTTCCCTAGACGCCCTCCTCGCCCCGAACTGGACGCTGCGCCCGACGAACACCGTCAGGATGCAGGCGGCCTGCGCTCCCGAAAGGGGGAAAAGCGAATGCCGTTCGACAGCGATCTTACGACGTCAGGTCATTCGCCCCGACCCGGTCGGCCAGGCGGACGAGCCAGATCAGCACGTCACGCTCTTCGGGCGTGAGATGGTCGTCGTCAGCCAGGCACAGGACGACGGGCCTGAACTCCGTCCAGCGCAGATGAAAGTCGGCTACATCCCGCACCGGTGGTGAGGGCGTAACCGCCATGGTTGTTGGCATGCGTTTCTTGCCCCTTGCCATGTCCGCAAGGATACGCGCTGCGTTGCCTGAGCGCCCGTGAGAAAAGCGTGAAACGCCTTGGCGTCATGCCAGGAATGGGACTAGTTTACGCTCAGTCAAATCTGGCCTGCTGGCCAAGAGCGCTCCGGGGGTCTGTTGAGGGTCGGCTGGATGGAGAGCAAGCTTCTCGACATCAATCTGTTCGGCGCGTGCTCGGTTCGCTCGAGCGCGGCGGGTGGCTTCGAAATCACCGGCGCGAAGCAGAAGGCGCTGTTTGCTTTGCTCGCGACTGCGCCGTTTGGCCGGCGGACCCGTTCCTTCCTGCAGGAGACACTGTGGGGCGTCGCCTGCTACGACACCGGCCGGCAGAGCCTCAGGCGTGCCCTCGCCGACATCAAGCTCGTGATGGGCGACAGTTTCTCCGAACTGATCACGAGCACCAATGCCGAGGTCTCGCTCGATCTGGCGCGGATCAATTTCGTCGGCCATCCCAAGCTGGGGCCCTTCCTCGAAGGGCTCGACATCCGGGAGACCGGATTTGTGCAATGGGCGTCGGCCATCCGCCAGAATCCATCGCAACTCGATGCTCTCTTCAGCCTGTCCTTGCGCGGCGGACCGGCCATCCTTCCGCTCGTCGCGGTTCTGCCATTCAGGGCCGTGAGCAGCGATCTGGCGGAGGTGACGTTCGGCGATTGGCTGGCGGAGGAAATGTGCCGCTCGCTCAGCCGCTCGCGCCTTCTCGGTGTGATCTCGCATCTGTCCTGCCGCGAGATCGCCCAGCAGGGCGTTATCGACATCCGCCAGGTGCGCGATCGGCTGCAGCCGGATTACTGTGTCGTGGGCAGCTTGAGGCGCAGTGGCGCGGACCTGGTGATCGACGCCGACTTCCTTGACGTTCGAACCGGCCGCATCCTGTGGACCCGCCAGTTCGCCGCCTCGGCCGCCACATTCCTTGAAGCAGCGCAAGACGGTATCGCTACGCTGGTCGGCGCCGTGGGTGCGGCGATAGCCGACGAGGCGCTGCAGCATGTGGCAAGCCGCGCTGTCGGAGAGATCGAGGACCACCGGCTGGTTGTTGCTGGCGTGAAGCTGATGAGCCGGTCAACCCTGCGTGATCTTGCGCGCTCGCGCGAGTTGCTCGAGGAGGCCGCGCGCCGCGCGCCGCACGCGCCGGAGGTCTACGCATGGCTCGCCAAGTGGTACACCTTGAGTGTCTTCAACGGCTGGAGCATTGATGTCGACGCTGACACGCGCCGCGGCATCGACAATGCTGCCCATGCGCTCGATCTGGCTCCCGACAACACGCTGTGCCTGTCCATTGATGGACTGGCGCAGAACAACCTGATCAAGGACCTCCAGACGGCGGAACGTCGCTTCAGCGCAGCTCTGCAGATCAACCCGAATGAGTCGCTTTCGCTCATTCTGCGCGGCACGCTGCACGCCTTCCGCGATCAGGGCGCGCTGGCCGTGCAGGATACCGAAAGAGCCCGCCGGCTCTCGCCGGTCGATCCCTTCCGGTACTATTACGAGTCACTCAGCGCAACGGCCTACATCGCGAACGATGACTATGTGAATGCGCTGGCCTTCGCGGACAGTTCGCTGCAGCTGAATGACCGGCACACATCGTCGCTGCGAAGCAAGATCGTGGCGCTGCATCAGCTCGATCGCGGGGACGAGCTCCGTGCCGCAGGAGCAAAGCTCATCAAGGTCAATCCCGACTTCACGGTCGAGCGCTACCTGAGCACCCACCCAGCCGGAAATTACCTGTTCGGCCGCAAGGCGGCCGCAGCGTTCCGCGCAGCCGGAATTCCATGACGTGAAGGAGGACAGATGTCGAGTTTGAGCGGGACAAGCGGGACGAGCGGCACGTCCGGAACAAGCGGGACTTCGGGCACGAGCGGCACCTCGGGGACGAGCGGAACATCCGGAACCGGGGTCGCGCCGTTCATTCCGGGTGGCAGCGTCAATCCGCTGCTGGCCGGAGGGCTGATCGTTTCCGGTATGTCGATCCGGCATGTCGCCGACCCGGACGATGTCCAGGGCGCCACTGTCTTCCCCTACAATGATATGCCCTTAGGTCCGGCCGCCAATCTGGCGCAATGGGCGCCGTGGGTCAGGGCGTCGCTCTATCTCACAGACACCATCAAGAGCCTCGATTGGCGCGCCAGCCTGCCATCCGGTGGCACGGGCTTCGCGCTGAGCTATCGCCGGAAGATCCTCGTCACACTCAAGAGGCCAAGCCCGGACCTGTTCCGCCTGCAACTGAAGCATTTGCGCTCCTACAGTGATCAGCGCGCTGATCGTGCGGCCGAGGTGCTGACACAGGTCGGCTTTCCGACGGACTATTTCGCGGGCATCATCGGCCTGAACGGCGATGCCAACCCCCGCACATTCGAATTGATCGCCATCACCCAGGTGATCGCCTCGCATCTTGTGCTGGTGGCCAAGAACCATCTGCCGGCGCTCAGGCCCGACAAGCGCGGCGCCAGCGTGTTGCCGATGATTCCGACGCCGGCACACAGTTCGTTCCCGAGTGGACATGCGACCGAGGCTTTCGCCGTCGCGACTGTCCTGTCAGGGCTCCTGGAGCACCTTGATGCCTTGCCGCCGGCAAAGCGGCGCTTCCCGGTCAAGGACAAGCTCGTGAAGCTGCTCTACAAGCAGGCGGAGCGCATCGCGGTAAACCGCACCGTCGCAGGCGTGCATTTCCCGGTCGACACCTGGGCCGGCGCTGCGCTCGGCGAGGCGGTCGGCCAATTGATCCTGGCGCGCTGCCGGGGCGGTCCCGTCGTGCCGCGCGACTACGATCCCACAGACAGCGATTTCCAGCTGACCCAGTTCATCCCCGCGGTGACGGGAGGCGCCGGCAATCCGGCCAACCATGGGCTGACCCGCGCCGCGACGGGCGTCGCTGTGCCATCCGGCCCGCTGTTTGCCTGGCTCTGGCGCAAGGTCGTCGAAGAGCACGCCTTGTGACCTGCGGCGCGCATCCCTGACGGAAGGAGCACCGGGCGATGATCACCGATGGAGGCAATTCCGCCGGCGGCGGCAGCGCGGAGCCGCGGCTCACGGGGGCCTATGAGGCCTGGACCTATGGGCAGGGCAGCGCCTATGCGGCATTGGCCGTTCCGCTCGCGGTGGCCCGTTTCGTCCCCGCGATCATGACTTTGCCGCCGGGCGCCGCGCCCGAAGACCTTGCCGATCAGCCAACCGATGGTGGGACGGGCCGCGTCTTGCTGCCCGTGCTCTGGACGGGTCTGTCGCGTCGCGCGCGGACTGCGGTCCCCTGGCCGGTGCTGCTTGATTTCGGCGATCCGCTGGGGCGGGGTCCGCTGGATGCGGGCATCGTAAACCGCCAGCTTGCCATCCTGACGGGACCGATCCTTGCCTCGACCAACCGGACGCAGCCGAACTTTGCGCTGAATGCGCCGCTCGTGACCGGCACGGTTTCGCCCGCGGTCCGTGGCTCAACCGCGATCGCGCCCGATCCGCGCGTGCTTGCCAGGGTCAACCGTACGGGCGCACGCCCGCGCGTCCGGCTGACGGTCATGGCGGTGATCGATGATGGCATCCCCTTTGCCCACCGCAATCTGTTGAACGAGGTGGGTGACAGCACCCGCGTCGAGTTCTGCTGGCTGCAATCCGCGACCACGAATGGAAACCTGCTGTTCGGCAAGCAGTTCACGCGGACGGACATCGACGCGCTGCGGGCGACGCACGGACCTGACGAGGATGCGATCTACCACCATGCCGGCGCGCTGGAAGAGACGGACGGCGCCCCGGCGACGCTCGGCCATGTCGCCTCGCACGGCGCGCATGTGCTCGACGCCGCGGCCGGCCGGCGCAATGATGGCGCTGATCTCGACCTGCTGCGCGTCATTGCCGTGCAGTTGCCTGCGTCGGTCACAATCGACACCACCGGCTACCGCAAGGACGGCGCGGTGCTGGCTGCGTTGCACTACATCTTCGCGCGCGCCGATGATATTGCGCTGGCCTATCTCGGCGACGCAAGCGCGGAGCTGCCGCTGGTGATCAACCTCAGCTACGGCTTCACCGGCGGTCCCCATGACGGGTCCGATCCGCTGGAAGGCGCGATCGCCCAGATGGTCGCGGCGCGGAAGGCGCAGAACAAGCCGACGACGCTGGTCATGCCGGCGGGCAACAGTTGGGCTGATGCCATGCTGGGAGAGATCGCGCCGGGGGACCTCCTGGTCGGGCGACCGTTCGAGATCCCGTGGCGGCTGCAGCCGAACGACGCCACCTCAAGCTATCTGGAGATCTGGGCGCCGGCCTCAGGCGCCCCTTCCAGCTACCGCCTGTCCTTGACCGATCCGCAGGGCCGTGCGGTCACAGCGAGCGCGAGCCTTGCGTTCACGGCTGGTCCGGGCGGTGCGCTTGTGGCGGCCGACCTGTCGCTGTCCGGCGCGGTGGTCGGGCAGGTCGACATTGCGCCCTTCAATGCAGCCTGGACGCGGGCGCGCATCGCGCTGGCATCGACCGAGCCGCGCGACCAGACCCTGCCGGCGGCGCCGGCGGGCCAGTGGTCAGTGTCGTTGACGCGGACGGGAGGCGCTGCGCCGACTGGTCCGGTCTCCTGCCGCATCCAGCGCGACAACGACCCGTTCGGCTATGTGCGCGGCGGCAAGCAGAGCTACTTTGATGAACTGGCCGACGAACGCCAGACGCCAGACGGTGCGCCGGCGCGCATCGAGAACCCGCCGGGCGCATTCGTGCGTCGCTTCGGAACCGTGAACGGCCTCGCCACGCACGATCAGGTCACGGTCGTATCGTCACATTATGCCGATACGGGCCGCGCGACGGCGTACGCCTCGGCTGGGCCGCTGAGTCCGGTTCCCGGTGCTCCCGGCGCCGTCGGCGTCTCGATGCCGGCTGATGCCTCCACAGCCTTGCGCGGCTCGCTCGCGGCCGGCACACGCAGTGGCTCGGCAATCCGCCTCTCCGGCACAAGCATGGCCGCGCCGCTTTACGCCAGGCGGATTGCGCTTGCGCATCTGGACAGCGCGTTGCCCTTGTCGCAGGTCCAGCCGCTCACGGCGCCGGTGAGTCAGGCCGAGGACGCCGAGCGCCCTGTCCGCCTGGGACAGGCTCTTGCCGGCTGATCGCCGCATCCGCATCCTGACGTAACGGCAGAATCACGGTTTCCTCACGCGCACTGCGCGGCGGGATGCGGTTGAATGGTGATGCGGCGGATGACGCTGTTGTCGCCGCCTGAGTGAAACCGCAACCCGAACTCCGATCATGTTTGGTCGGGCACGACGTGCCCTGGCCGTGCGACGCCATGGCGCTCGCTTGTGCTGGATCGGATTCGCGAAACAGGAGACCCGTTCCATGCGTGGCTTGATCCTTGTTCTTTCCCTGCTGACCGCCGCCCCGACGGGAGCGCAGCACGCCGGCAAACGCGACCTGACACATGAGGTCGCCGCCTGTCAGGCCTGGCGCGAGCATGTCAGCCATCACACTGAGGTGATGGTCCGGACGGGCTCGTTGTCATCCGATGAGGCGCTTCCGTTTGAGGCCGTCAACACGCTGCTCGGCCGCCATTGCGCCCTGGGACAGCCGCGTCAGGTCTCGGCGCTCTTCGTGGTCGTGCTCGATCTGCTGACCGATCAGGAGAACCAGCCTTGACGCTGATGGCCGCTGCCGTCGTGACGTCCCGACCATGACATCCCCTCCATGGTCCGCCAGCAGGAGTTCCGCGTCATGATCCCTGTCGCAATCGAGATGATTGGCTTTCTCGCGGCTGCAGCCACGGTGACGGCCTTCTCATGCCGCCAGATGATTTCGCTGCGGATCGCCGCGATTGCAGCCAACAGCCTGTTCATCGCCTATGGCGCTTTGCTCGGCCTGGCGCCGATCCTCGCGCTTCACTGCCTTCTCCTGCTGCTCAACATCAGAAGGCTGCTGCATGCGCTGCAGGAGAATCGACCTGCCGGACACGCGGGCCCGCCGATGGTCCCGCCGGGCACGGGGCGCGCACCATGAGCGATGCCACGGCCGCTCCCGGCTCTGACGGGCGCTTCACGGTTTCCTCACGCGCCTTGGCGCAGCGGGCCCGATATTCTGCAAAGGCCATGGAAGAGCGCAACCTCCGTGGTTGGCAACCCCATTACGGCTCCTTGCGCATGCCCGGGACGAGGAGTTTGACAGATGTTGACCCCCATCATGTCTGAAATGCCGAGAACACGCGTCGCCACATCCGCAAATCTCAAAGCTGGCATGTCGGGCGATGGGGTACGCAGGCTTGCCCTTGACCTGGCCACGCTCGGCTATCTGCCACCCAATCCTCCGCACGGATTGTTCGACCGCGAGATGGAAGCCGCAGTGCGCCGTTTCCAGGTCAAGGGGATCGGTGGCGACGGCAGGCCGCTCAAGGTCGATGGCGTGGTTGGCCCCAATACCCGATTCGGGCTTGGGCTGGCTCTCGGGGACAAGCTCGAAGCTCCCAACACCTGTCTGCCGCCGCCATCAGCTGCGCTCGGCGCATGGCCGCCCGGCGTCGGCGCAGCCGGCTGGCGTGCCCTTCAGGCCGCCCTTGCCGAAATCGAGGACGGCGCGCAGGAGATCGGGGCGCCCGGTTGCGGCTCCTATTGCGAGCGTTACCTGGCCGCGGCAGGACGGTCCCAACCACAGGACTGGAGCACTGCTTTCGTGGCCTGGTGTCTGGGCGAGCCGGGGATTGCGGACGCGTCCATGCTGGTCGAGAAGGCGCGTTGGCTCGGCTGGGAAACGCCGCAGACAGCTCCGGTCCCCGGCGATGTGTTGGTCTGGACCAGCGAACTTGGCGACGGCTTTGGCGGCCATGCTGCGATCGTGGCATGGTTTGCGGATGGTCTCATCCATACGGTTGAGGGTGGCCGCACGCCCTTTGTTGAATTCTTCCACTATGACTGGTCCGCGCTCGCGCGGATCGTCACTGTGGTGCGGCCAAGGACCGGGAGCAGCGAGGCTTTGGAGCATGTCCGCAGCCCGCCTGCCGCTCCGCTCTGATGGAGGCTGCGCCGACGGCGGCTTGACATCCGCTGTGGTTGCCGGAAGGATTTCGCCTGTCAACGACGTGCGTTCCTGCCGCCTGTCCGGAGCATCCCCATGGCGGCCCTCATCAATCCGATCTTGGCGGTCAACCAGCGTGAGGTGGGCCGTCTTGCCGTGAGGTCTTACGGGTCGCGTGCCGACATGGGCCTCGCCGCCGCAATCGACACCGCCGAGGCCATCCGCCGTTTCCTCGCCGTGCAGGGCGCGGTTCGCATGGTGTTCGCCGCTGCGCCAAGCCAGGCCGAAGCTCTGGCTGCGCTGGTCCGCCAGCCGGATGTCGACTGGCGCCGGGTCACGGCCTTCCCCATGGACGAGTATCTCGGGCTTGCGCCGGGCGCACCGCAGAGCTTCGCCGGCTGGCTCGATCTGCACCTGTTCAGCCATGCGCCATTCGCGGCGGTCCACCGGCTGGTCCCCGGGGGCGCACCGGAGGAGGCCGCGCGGCACTATGCCCGGTTGCTTGATGAGGCCCCGATCGACATCGTCTGCCTCGGCATCGGCGTCAACGGTCACATCGCCTTCAACGATCCGCCCGTTGCCGACTTCAATGATCCCCATGACGTGAAGATCGTCGAACTCGACGAGATCTGCCGGCGGCAGCAGGTGGATGACGGCTGCTTCGTCCGCTTCGATCAGGTCCCGACCCATGCGCTGACCTTGACCATCCCGCGCCTTTTGCGCGCCGGACAGATGATCTGCGTCGTGCCGGGACCCCTCAAGCGCGCCGCCGTCGCCGCAACGCTCCATGGCCCGGTCACGACTGCATGTCCGGCAAGCATTCTGCGCCAGCATCCAGCCTGTACCTTGTATATCGACCGTGAGGCCGACCCCGATGCCTGATCCGATTGATTCCGGGGCCCTGTGCGCCGACTACCTTGCCAATGTCCACGCGCTCATGGCGTCTGTCCTCGCTGAGGAAGCTGCAGCGATGGACAGCGCCGCCGACAGGATTGCCGGCCAGATCGCGGCCGACCGGCTGGTTCACATCTACGGGCCGGGCGGACACTCGAACCTTGCGGCTCAGGAGATATTCTTCCGCGCCGGCGGCCTGATGCATGTTAGCGCCATCCTCGACGAAGGCACGCTGCTCTCGGGCGGCGCCCTGCGTTCGATGGCGATCGAGCGCATGCCGGGCTATGGCAAGATCGTGATCAGTGACTGGGGCCTGGGCAGCGAGGATCTGCTGATCCTGGTCAACGCCTACGGCATCAATGCGGCCCTGATCGATGCAGCGCTCGAGGCGCGGCGGCGAGGCTGCTTTCTGATCGGGGTCTCGTCGCGTCAGCATGCAGCGCAGACTGCGCCAGACCATCCGGCCCGCCACCCGACCCGGCAGAACCTGCACGATGTCGTCGATATCGCCATCGACACCAAGGTCGCCATTGGCGACGCGATCGTCACCGTACCGGGATTGAGCGAGCGGATTGCCGCAGCCTCGACCTTCGCCAACGCCTTCGCACTCAACTGCCTCGTGATCCGGACGGTGGCGAAGCTGGCGGACCGCGGCATCGAGCCCCCGGTCTGGCGCTCAGGCAATGCGCCGGGCGGCGACGAGGCCAATGCACGCTTCGTTGGACGCTTCCGCCAGAGGGTCCGGCGGCTGTGACCGGCCTGCGCGTGACCGGACGCGATCCTGCGACCGGCGAAGGGGTTACGGTCGAGATCGATGCCGGGCGGATCGTCGCCATCGCGTCTTGCCAGGCCCCGGACGCGCCCTTCATCGCGCCGGGTCTCGTCGATCTGCAGGTCAACGGCTTTCACGGGATCGACCTTAATGACGGCGCCGTGACACCCGGCAAGGTCATCGAGCTGGTGGCGCATTTGCACAAGGTCGGTGTGACGACCTTTCTGCCAACCCTGATCACCGCTTCGAAGGAAGCGCTGATTGCAGGTCTTGTCGCCATCGCCGAGGCGCGGACTGTCTCGCCAGGCGCGGCGCATGCCATCCCGTTCGTTCATGTCGAAGGTCCGTTCATTGCCCCCGAGGATGGCCCCCGTGGGGCGCATCCGGCAGAGCACGTGCGCCCGCCTGATGTCCAAGAGCTGGCGGAATGGCAGGCGGCGTCCGGCGGTCTGGTGGGGATGATCACCCTGTCGCCGCATCATGCAGGCGCATCCGGCTTTATCAGGCATGCCACAGACCAGGGCATCCATGTTGCCATCGGCCACACCGCGGCGACGCCGGCGCAGATCGAAGGCGCCGTCACCGCAGGCGCGCGGATGTCGACGCATCTGGGCAATGGCGCGGCGGCGATGCTGCCGCGCCATCCCAACATGATCTGGTCGCAATTGGCCGAGGACCGCCTGACGGCAACCTTCATCGCCGACGGATTTCACCTGCCTGCGGAAACCTTCAAGGCCATGCTGAGGTCCAAGGGGCTGGAGCGCGCGGTCCTGGTGTCCGACCTGACCGCACTCGGCGGTCTGCCGGCTGGAACCTACGAGCAGGCGGTCGGGGGCAGGGTCGAACTGAGCGCCGAGGGCCGCATCAGTGTGGCCGGCACGCCTTATCTGGCCGGAGCGGCGCTGCCGCTGTGCCGCAACGTTGCCATCGCGGCCCGGATGGCGGGTCTGTCATTGGCCGAAAGCTTAAGTCTGGCCACCGTCAATCCGGGGCGCTTCGCTGCAGGACGCGGCCGGCTCGCGGTCGGGCACCCGGCGGACCTGATCCTGTTTGACTGGACACCTGGATCAGAGCTTCTCGACATCGTCGCCACCTTTGCGGCCGCAGAGCAGGTCTTCAGAGCGGCCGGGCCTGCCGCATGATCAGCGCCGGGGTCTGCTGCATCGACATCACGCCGCCGGCAGGCCTCGCGATGTCGGGTTTCGGAGCCCGAACGGAGCCAGCGCTCGGCGCGCACGATCCGCTCACGGTGAGAGCGGTCGTGGTCAACGACACAGCCCTCGTCGTGGCGGATGTCCTTGGCCTGCATGAGCAGATGAGCCGGCGTATCCGGGAGCGTTGCGGCCTGCCCGCGCACAAGGTGGTGCTGTCGGCGCTCCATACCCATGGCGGGCCTGCCTCAATGGTCGGGCGCGGCGGGGCCGAGGCGGACCCGTCCTATCTCGACCGGCTCGAGGCGGCCTGCGTCAGCGCCATCGACCGGGCTGCGGCCGGGGCGGTTCCGGCGCGCATCCTCACCGGTCATGGCGCGGACCCGGATGTTGCCCGCAACCGCCGCCATGCTGATGGCCCGCTCGACCGGTCGCTGCCGGTGGTTCGCATCGAGGCCCTCGATGGCCGCGTGCTGGCGGCCATCACCTCCTATGCCTGCCATCCGGTCGTGCTTGGTGCGGATAACAGGCTCTGGACAGCCGACTACCCGCACGTCGTCCGGGCGCAGCTTGAAGCCGCCTGGCCCGGAGCGATGGCCATCTTTGCAACAGGCTGCTGCGGAGACGCGAACACCGGCCATTCGGCGCAGGCCTCGATCTCGCTGGCAGCCAATCGCTCGCGCAGCTTTGCCGCTGCGGAGGGGATCGGGGCGCGCATCGCCGACGCCGCGCTGGCTGCGGCCATGCAGCCGGTGGACGGCGGCACAACTGTCATGGCCCGCGACTGCCATCTCAGTCTTGACCTCGCGCGGCGCGAAAGCCTGCCGCCGCAGGAGCTTGCCCGACTCTGGCGCGGTGAGCGCCTGCAGGCCGAGCCAATGCGGGCGCTGATGCTGGATCACTGGATCCGCTGGGCCGAAGGGCCGGCATGTGACGACCTGGCGCCATGGCCGGCCCGCGTCAGCATGCTGGATTGGGCCGGCCTTGCGATCGTCGGGCTGCCGGGAGAAATCTTCGCCGAGACGGCGCTGGCGATCCGCATGGCGCTGGGCGGCCGCCCGGCCCTTGTGCTGGGCTTTGCCGAGGGCAATCCGGGCTATATTCCGCCTGCTGCTGAGTATGCGTTCGGCGGCTACGAGGTCGACGAGGCGCACCGCTATTACGGCATGCCGGCCGGCTTTGCCGCCGGCTCCGCCGAGGCGCTCTGCGCCGCCGCCTGTGGTCTGTTTGGAAGATAAGGCGCCCCTCGCAGCGCGCACCCAGCATGCCCTGCGCGCGCATTGACAGCCATTCGGCTGCATGCACGATGCGGTCAGCGCCTCGTGCGCCCACGGGGGAGCCATCATCATGTCGAGTTCAGAATCTGCAGCAGTCAAGCGCGTCCGCATGCCGTTGAAGACGACGCTCGGCATTGCCGGCGTGACGCTCGGGCTGGCGCTGCTGGCCGGCGCCGGGCCGGCGAGCGCGCAGAAGATCACGGTCTGGAGCGGCTATCCCGAAATGGAGCCGTTCTACCGCCATGTCGCGGAGGGCATGAAGGCCAAATTCCCGAACCTCCAGGTCTCGATCGAGGCGATTCCGCTGCGCGAGCATGAAAAGCGCGTGGCGCTCGGCCTGTCATCCGGCGGCGCCGGCAATCTGATCATAGAGTTGCCGCCATCGACCGCAAGCCGCTACCTGAGCAACGATCTGCTGCCAAAGGCGCCGGCCAATGTCGCGGCCTTCGTCAGCGACCCCAAGAACTTCGATCCGTTCTTCCGCGCGAGCGCCAGCTTCGGCGGGGCGGTCTATGGCGTGCCCCTGTTCCGCGGGCAGGGCGCGTTGTTCTACAACACCGAGATGTTCAAGGCAGCCGGCCTGACGCGGCCCCCCGCCACGATGGAAGAGTACACCGAGTTTGCCGAGAAGCTCACCAAACGCGACGCATCCGGCAAGGCGACTGTATCCGGCTGGAGCATGCGCCTGTCCGGAGGCGGCCAGGGCATTGCCGAGAAGTTCTGGATCAACATGTTCCAGTATGGCGGCAATCTGCTGACG
>JAPLOW010000253.1:4764-5757 GCA_026400555.1 Hyphomicrobiales bacterium | reverse complement strand
TTCTTGCGGACCGCGTCCTTGTCCATCCCGCGCATCTTCAGCGCAAAACCCATGTTCGCGCCCACCGTCTTGTGCGGATAAAGCGCGTAGTTCTGGAACACCATGGCAATGTCGCGCTCTTTCGGCGGGACATTGTTGACGACACGGTCGCCGATCATGATGTCGCCGGCGGTAATGTTCTCAAGCCCCGCGATCATCCTGAGCAGCGTCGACTTTCCGCAGCCCGACGGACCGACGAGGATGACGAACTCGCCATCCTGAATGTCGATGTTGACCCCGTGGATGATCGGCGTCGCGCCGAATGACTTCTTTACGTCGCGGATTCCGACTGACGCCATTGTTTTTGATCTCCCTGTGCAAACGTGCACGGGTGCAGAATGAACCGCTTCGCTCATCCAGCGCAACCTGTTCCCCGACACTGACGACAGGGTCTACCAAGGTCACCCGCCACTTGCGCGTCAAAAATCATACTATAAACTGCACACTGTCAAGTCCCCTTCGGCAAGCCCCTGCGACAGCGCCGGAGCGTACGCCGATGACCCAACATCGCAATCAGTCCGGCATGATCAACACGGCCTCCTCCTCCGACAGCCTGTTCCGGCAGGTCACCGACAGCATCGCCATTTCGATCCTGTCCGGCGATCTTGAGGCAGGCGCGCTGGTGCCGACGGAGCCAGATTCCGGCGCCGGTTTTTCCGCCTCGCGCTCGGTCTACCGCGAGGCGCTGAAATATCTCAGCGCCAAGGGATTGATCGAGGCGCGCCAGCGCAGCGGCACGCGCGTCGCGCCGCGCTCCGCCTGGAATCTGCTCGACCCGGACATTCTGCGATGGGCCCTCGCAGGCAAGATCGATGAAGATTTCGTGCGGAATCTCTACGAGTTGCGCCTGTTCGTCGAACCGAATGCCGCGCGGTTGGCAGCCTTGCGGCGCACGCCGGAGCAACTGGCACGGATCGGCGCTGCCCTGTCCCGGATGGAGCAGAACCCCCCCTA
>JAPLOW010000253.1:0-4671 GCA_026400555.1 Hyphomicrobiales bacterium | reverse complement strand
ATGGCGACTCCATCATCGAAGCCGACCTCGACGATCACGGCAGCATCTTCGACGCCGCCGGCAATCCCGCGTTGAGCTGCCTCAAGAGCGTGGTCGTCTCCACCTTGCTGTGGTCCATGCGGCTGCAGCGCAACAAGGATCCGTCGCTCTTTTCGGTGCCGCTCGCTGATCATCAGCGGGTCTATCGCGCAATCGAGCAACAGAATGGCGAGCAGGCCGGCACCTACATGGCCACGCTGGTCAATGATGCACTGCACGATACGATTGCTGCATTGCGGCATAAACGATCCGGCAGCGCCACAACCCCGGCGCAGAAATAAATCTGATTTATTAGAGACCCACGGCAAGCCAGTGCCGGCATGGGCGGCCCGACAAAATGGCAGTTGAACATCAGCTGTCTTTGCTCTTTTGTGGCGGGATCCAAGGACAACGCCAGAGGGTCTTGCAGGGGGAAGGGAAGCCAATGCTGCTCAAGGGCAAGGTCTGCATCATCACGGGCGCCGGAAGCGAGCGCGGCCTCGGGCGAGCGACGGCGCAGCTGTTTGCCGAACACGGCGCACGGATCGTCGTGCTCGACATTGACCTGGCTGCGGCGCGCGGCACGGCCAAGGCGCTCATGGGCCGCGGGCATATGGCGATCAAGGCGGACGTGACCCGTCGCCGCGACTGCGAGCGCGCGGCGGCGCGGACACTCACGCGGTTTGGCCGCATTGACGTCCTGGTCAACAATGCGGGCATCACGTCCCCGGAAAGGCTCTTGGAGGTCAGCGACGCCCTCTACGACAGGATCATGAACGTGAACATGCGCGGCAGCTTTCACATGACCCAGGCGGTGGTCCCTGCCATGCGGACACAGAAGGCGGGCTCGATCGTCAACATGGCCTCGGTGTCAGCCCAGCGCGGCGGCGGGGTATTCGGCGGCACGCCCTACGCTGCGGCCAAGGGAGCAATGCTCGGCTACACCAAGGCCTGCGCCCGCGAACTCGGCCCGGACAACGTCCGCGTCAATGCGATCTGCCCCTCGCTGATCGACACCGACATCACGGCTGGCAAGATGAGCGATGAACGGCGCCGCGAAATCCTCGCCGGCATCCCGATGGGCCGGGTCGGCAGCGCACGCGACGTGGCCGGCTGCTGCCTGTTCCTGGCCAGCGATCTGTCTGCCTATGTGACCGGCTCGGAAGTCGACGTGAACGGCGGCAGCCACATCCACTGAAAGAACAGGCCAATGCCCTACCGCGCCGTCAGGAACATTGCGCAATCCGAACTCAGGGAAAAGGCGCGGCTCATCCGACGCGAGACGGTGAGGCTCACGGACATCTGCGGTTCAGGCCACTACGGCTCAGCCTTCTCGATGGCCGAACTGGTGGCCGTTCTTTACTATCAACTGCTGCATATCGATCCGGCGCGGCCCCGCTGGGAGGACAGGGACCGCTTCACCATGGGCAAGGGCCACGCGGCCATCGGCCTGTTTCCGGTGCTCGCCGACCTCGGCTTTTTCCCTTCCGATTGGCTCGACAGCAACACCCGGCCCGGCAGCTATCTCGGCGACCATCCCGAGATGAAGAAGACGCCGGGCATCGACTTCTCCTCCGGCTCCATAGGCCACAACCTGTCCGTCTCGGTTGGAATGGCGCTCGGCGCCCGCCTGAAGACATCCCCGGCGCGCGTGGTCTGCCTGATGGGCGATGGCGAGCAGAATGAGGGACAGGTCTGGGAAGCCGCCATGTCGGCGGCGCACTGGAAACTCGACAATCTGGTCGGGATTGTCGACATCAACGGCGCAGGATCGGATGGGGTTGCGCAGGAAACGATGCGCTCGGAGCCGCTTGCGGCCAAATGGGACGCCTTCGGCTGGAATGTCATAACATTGAAGGACGGCCACGATCTGGACACCGTCGGCGACGGCCTCAACCGCGCCCTCAACACCCCGAACGGCAAGCCGACCTGCGTGCTCGCCTATACTGTTGCCGGCAAGGGCGTCTCCTTCATGGAGAAGACCTGGCAGTGGCATCTGGGGTTCCTCGGCCCGGCCGATCTTGAACGGGCCTATGCGGAAATCGACGCCGGCAACATCGGCTGAGGAAAAGAGAGACCATGTCCCAGTCCGGTAAGTACCGCGCCAACCCGCCCGCTCCCGGCATGGCCTACATGTCGCGGGAGCTGAAACGCACGGTCGACCTGACCGAGTCGACCGTCACCGACGATTTTGACGAGCGTTCATGGGATATGGTCGTCTCGCTCGGCCTGTCGCGCCAGTTGACCACGGGCACGACCCTTCTTGAACTGGCGGCCGAAGGGCATGACGACATCGTCGTCTGCACGGCCGATCTCGGCCGACCCACCCAGGTGGTCAACTTCGGCAAGCGTTATCCCGACCGCTACTTCAATTTCGGCATCGCCGAACGGAATATGATCGGTGCGGCGGCAGGCCTCGCCACCATGGGCCTCACACCGGTGATCTCGAATTACTCGTTCTTCCTCGCCCTGATGGGCATAGAGAACATCCGGAACGACATCTGCTACACCAATCTGCCGGTGAAGATGGTCGGCACGCATTCCGGCATCGCCATGGGCTTTTATGGCACCTCGCATCATTGCTGCGAGGACATCGGCGCGCTCCGCGCCATTCCGAACCTGGTTCTGATGGCGCCGTGTGACGGCGCCGCCATCACATCCGCGCTCAGGACCAACATCCGGCACCCTACCCCAATCTATTTCAGATGCGGGCGCGGGCGCGAGGCTGTGGTCTACGAAAAGCCGTTCGAGTTCCGCATCGGCGGCTCCAACACGCTGCGCGAGGGGCGCCACGCCACGGTCCTGGCCATCGGCAACCTGGTGAAGGCCGCGCTCGATGCGCATGACATTCTGGCGAAGCGCGGCATCGGCCTGACCGTGGTCGACATGTACTCGATCCGCCCGGTCGACCGGCAGGCCATCCGCGATGCCGCCGCGCGCGGCCCGGTCTTCTCCGCCGAGGAAGCCAACATCACGGGAGGCTTCGGCTCAGCCGTGGCGGAGGTGATGGTCGATGAAGGACTTGGCGGAAAACTGACGCGCATCGGCATGCCAGACGACTACGCTGTGCTGGGTCCCCCCACACACCTTTACCGCCACTACCGGCTCGACGGAGAAGGGGTCGCAGACACAATTGAGCGCGTACTGTCGATCTGACAGATGAATGTGCTTGGGTTAACCATTGTTTAACAATTTGGTTGCGAAACGAGGTTAACCGCGCCTACCCTTCTGCAGGGACGGTGAGCGGCACCCCCCTGTACAACATTGGAAAACCTTGATGTCGGCTCTGCTTGATGTTCAAACGGTTCAGGATTCCAGTGTTCAGCTTGAAGATCCAAAAAGTGATTTTCTGCCTCATGAGCTGACGTTCTCGGCTCTTGGCTATAGTGAGATGAACGTTGTTCTCGACCCGAACGAGAAAGCGGCGTGGTGTCAGTTCAACCCTCAAACGGCACCCAGCTTCACGCGCCCTCTTCTACAGGACATGCTGCGTTTCAAGCGGTCGGTCGCGATTCTGTTTGCGCGCGCCCCGGCAGACCAGCCCCCGCTGAAGTTCGTGGTCGGTTGCTCCGGCATCCCGGGCATCTACAACCTGGGCGGTGACCTCACCTATTTCGCCAATGCCATCCGGGCGAAGGACCGCAGCGGATTGGCCGCCTACGCCCGCGAATGCTGCGAGATGGTCTACAATGTCTACAGCGCTTTCGACCTGCCGATCATCATCATCGGCCTTATTCAGGGCGATGCGCTGGGCGGCGGCTTCGAATCGGCCCTGTCCTGCAACGTTCTGGTGGCGGAGCGGCGCTCTCGCTTCGGCTTGCCGGAGATCTTGTTCAACCTGTTCCCGGGCATGGGGGCGTACAGCCTGCTGTCGCGCAGGGTCGGCGCCATCAAGGCCGAAGAGATGATCCTCAGCGGCAAGATCTACAGCGCGGAGGAACTGCATGCGATCGGACTGATCGACGTGCTGGCGGAAGACGGCCAAGGCGAACAGGCTGTCCGTGACTGGATCGCACAGAACCGCAAGCGGCTCAGCGTCCTGAAGGCCGTCCACGACGTGCGCCGCCGTGTCGGCGGGTTGACGTTGCAAGAACTCATTGACGTGACCGAACGCTGGGTTGACGAAGCGATGGCGCTTGACGACACCAGCCTGCGACGCATGGAGCGTTTGCGTGCTGCCCAGGCGAAGCGCCAGGCCTGAGCGGGGCGCTCGCGGCTAGACCGCGCGTTTCGCCGTTCTGTCCTGCTCGCCAAGCCAGGCCCGCAAAGCTGCCTCTGCTTCTGCGAAAACGCTCCGGAGTGTTTGAACACGCGCCTCACCAAATTTAGCCAGGTCTTCCGGCGTTGTCGCGCGCCATTCAAGCGCCAGGGCGAAAATCCGCTTGGCGCCAATGTTGGCGGAACTGCTGCGCAGGGCGTGAAGGATTTCTTGGAAGGCCATCACATCCTCACGCGCGACGGCATCGGCGATCGCATCAAGCGTTGAGACGGCGCTGGAGAGAAACTCGTCGATCAGTTCGTGCATGAACGCCAGATCCCCAAGGGCGAGCAGATCGTTCAGGGCCTCAAGATCCAGAACCGGCATGCTCTCCAGATCGAGCGGTAGCTCGGCCGGCACAGCGGCAACCGGCCCCGGAGTTGGCAATGCCACCG